>CANPVN010000003.1 GCA_947581755.1 uncultured Clostridia bacterium
CTCCTTTTTAACCGAAAAGATAAACTTTTCGGTTAATTTTTTATAAGGTTAGATTATTATAATAGCCCCTTCGGGAGATGAATCCGACCTTATTTTTCATCGTCAAAAATCCCTTTTTGGCGATGAAAAAAGGATGGTTCTCAAAAGAGAGAATCATCCTTTCTTATTGTATATTGATTGAAATTATTAAGCCTTACCGTTGCAGCCGAGCACGTTTACGAGTTTATGACGCACAAGTTCGGTTATAAGAGATCTTGCGGGTCCGAGATATTGTCGAGGATCGAAATGAGAAGGATTTTCGGCAAGATGTTGTCTTATTGCGGCGGTGCATGCGAGACGCAGATCGGAATCTATATTTATCTTACATACAGCCATGGAAGCGGCTTTTCTAAGCATATCTTCGGGGATGCCTTTAGCGCCTTGCATAGAGCCTCCGTTTTTGTTTATTATATCCACGTATTCGGGGATTACCGAACTTGCTCCGTGTAAGACGATGGGGAAGCCGGGCAGTCTTTTGGAAACTTCTTCGAGAATATCGAAACGAAGTTTTGCTTCACCTTTGAATTTGAAAGCGCCGTGCGAGGTACCTATCGCTATAGCGAGCGAATCGACGCCTGTTTTCGAGACAAATTCCTGAACTTGATCGGGATCCGTATAACTCGAATCGGCGGCAGAGACCTTGATATCGTCCTCGACGCCTTCGAGTCTGCCGAGTTCGGCTTCGACGACAACGCCGTGGTCGTGAGCATATTTTACCACTTCGCTTGTAACTTTTATGTTTTCCTTAAAAGGAAGGTGCGATGCGTCTATCATGACGGAAGTAAAACCGTCCTTTATGGACTGAACGCAGAGTTCGAAAGTGTCTCCATGATCGAGATGAAGCGCAATGGGAAGCCCCGAATCTTCGACGGCGGCTTCCACCAATTTGCGTAAGTATACGGGTTTTGCGTATTTACGCGCGCCGTTCGAGACCTGTAAAATGAGAGGAGCTCTCTCTTCCTTTGCGGCATCGACAATACCTTGGATTATCTCCATATTGTTGACATTGAATGCGCCTATGGCATAACCGCCTTCATAGGCTTTTTTGAACATTTCCTTTGTCGTTACTAAGGGCATATTAATTACCTCCGAGATTTATAGATATATTATACAACTTTTATTTGAAGTTGACTACTATTTAAGAGCAAATAATCGCAATAGAATTGACAAATTTTCGGCTTTATATTATAATTTAGTTAGAATTATCAAAGGGGGAGATTTCTTAATGATAGATTCGAGACTCGAAATTCTTGCAAAAAATCTTGTGAATTATTCGGTAGAAGCAAAGAAGGGCGACAAGGTGCTTATAGAAGGCTACAGTGTCCCGCCCGAGCTTATCACCTTACTTGTAAAAGAAGTATATGCCGTTGGCGCATATCCCTTTGTCGAGATATTCGACAATAGAATTCAACGCGCTTTACTTTATGGCACAGATGAAAAACATATGGAATTTATGCGAGACTATGCTCTGTACAGAATGGAACAAATGGATTGTTATATAGGCGTTCGCGGCGGAGACAACAGTTATGAATTATCCGATGTTCCGCCCGAGAAAAGCGAAATTTTTTCGAGAATTTACAGTTTGCCCGTACATCACAATACCCGTGTTTGCAAGACGCGTTGGGTGATTTTGCGTTATCCCAATGACTCGATGAGTCAACTTGCCGCTATGCCCACCGAGAAATTCGAGGATTTTTATTTTAATGTATGCAACCTCGATTATGCGAAGATGGACCGCGCGATGGATAAGTTAAAGGCGCTTATGGACAAGACGGATAAAGTGCGTCTTGTCGCAAAAGATACCGACCTTACTTTCTCTATAAAAGGAATAGGCGCAATCAAATGCAGCGGAAAACTCAATATTCCCGACGGCGAGGTCTATTCTGCGCCCGTAAAGAACAGCGTCAACGGAGTGATAACTTACAATGCGCCTTCGATAAAGGACGGCGTGCGTTTCGAAAATGTCTCACTCAAGTTCAAGGACGGAAAAATAGTGGAATTTTCGGGGACTCATCCCGACAAATTGCAATCTATTTTCAATACCGACGAGGGCGCAAGATATGTCGGCGAATTTGCTATCGGAGTCAATCCTTATATAACGCAGCCCATGGGCGACATCTTGTTTGACGAAAAGATAGCGGGCTCCATACATTTTACTCCCGGTTGCGCTTATGACGACGCTTTCAACGGTAACACCTCCGCAGTGCATTGGGATCTTGTGCTCATAATGACTCCCGAGTACGGCGGCGGAGAAATTTATTTTGACGGCACGCTCATCCGAAAGGACGGACGTTTTGTCTTGCCCGAGCTTGAATGTCTCAATCCGGAGAATTTGAAATGATAAAAGTCAAGAATTCCATAACCGAGAAAGACTGTATTGCATATATAAACAAACGTTATCTTTTTTATTGCATTGCGGGAATCGTTTTTGGTTTTCTGCTGATAGGTTTCATTTGTTTGCGCTTTTTATTGTCTTTGAAGATTTGGCAAAAGGGAATGCTTGACGCTTTCGCTTTGACAAGTATGATTTTTGCTTTGATGATGCCCGCTATTTATTTCTTTACGAGAAGGGGACTTATGTTGGGAATAAAATATGCGGCGAGGCAAATCTACTATCGTTTCGAAGATGATTATATAAGAATCGACGCTTACGGAGATTACTCGGAAACACATTGCAAGAAAAGTTATTCCGAGATCGAAAAGTTCGGCAAATTGAACAGCGGCATACATTTTATGGGCGTATATTTTATATCCATGGGAAGTTTGTATATAGTAAAACCGCAGTCGATCGAACAGGAAAACGAGATTTACGCGCTGTTGGAAAAGAGCGCAGTAAAGTAGGGGAGGCGTTGAATGGTTATTTTCAAAAGTAAAGTCGATACGGCGACATACAAAAAATATTTGCAGAATTTTATTAAATCTTTTGCTTTAACTTTTTCTTTGTTGGCGGTTGCGGCGATTTTATCGGTTATCGTCATGGCATTTTATGATGACGAAAATTCGATTACACATGAATTGAATATTGCTTTTCTCACTTTGTTGGGAGTCATTCTTTTATTGACGATCTGGTCTTTTTTGAGAACGAACAGAAGGATAAATAACAGAATAAAAAATCCCGCCGCTTTCATAGAAAAATCGGAAATAGTGGAAATAGATTACGACGGGATCAGAAAAACAGAAGAGTTTTCCGAGGAAAATACGAGTTATTTCAGGACTTCGCTTATCTCGAATATATTGCGCGAAAAGAGCGGTCTCTATGTAATTACTTTAAATAACGGGACTTACGCAATGTTCAAGCCCACGGAATTTTTGAGCGGGAACGAACAGAGACTTGTCGAGATTTTCTCTTCGCTCGGAATAATTTTCAAACAAAAGAAGTAATTACTAATAACCGTTACATTCATAAATCGCGTTATTTTTAATAATAATAATATAATTATCTGTAGGAGGATAATATGGAAAAAAATGTTAGAGTTGCCATAAACGGCTTCGGTCGCATAGGCAGACTTGTCTTCAGGACAATGTTCGGCAAAGAGGGTTTTGAAATCGTTGCGATCAACAACAGAACTTTCGACCCCGCAATGCTTGCGCATTTGCTCAAGTACGACTCGGCGCAGGGTCGTTACGCTTTGGCGGACAAAGTGAGCGTAGAAGGCGATAACCTCATTGTTGACGGAAAGAAGATCAAATTTCTTGCGGAAAGCAAAGACGCTTCTTTGCTCCCTTGGAAAGAGATGAATATCGACGTCGTACTCGAATGTACGGGAGCTTTCCTCACTTTGGAAAAAGCGGGACAACATCTTGCCGCAGGCGCAAAGAAAGTCGTCATTTCGGCACCCGCAAAGGACCCTATGCCCACTATCGTTTACGGTGTAAACGAGAAGACATTGACCAAGGACGACAAGATAATTTCCGCCGCTTCTTGCACGACGAACTGCCTTGCTCCCATGGCAAAGGCTCTCAACGATTTTGCGGGAATAGAGAGCGGTCTTATGACAACCATTCACGCATATACGGGAGATCAGATGCCTCTTGACGCTCCTCACAAAAAGGGCGATTTCAGACGCGCGAGAGCGTGCGCTATCAACATAGTTCCCAATACCACGGGCGCGGCAAAGGCAATCGGATTGGTTATTCCCGAACTCAAAGGAAAACTCGACGGAGCGGCTCAACGCGTGCCCGTAGCGACAGGTTCACTTACCGAACTCAATGCCGTTGTCTCCAAAAAAGTCACCGCAGAAGAAATCAATAACTACATGAAGAGCGTTCAGAGCCCCTCGTTCGGCTATACCGAAGAGCAACTCGTTTCCAGCGATATAATAGGAATTACTTGCGGCTCTTTGTTTGACGCGACTCAAACCAAAGTCATTCCTTTGGGCGACAAGTCCCTTGTAAAAGTTGTCGCTTGGTACGATAACGAGATGAGTTATACCAATCAAATGGTAAGAACGATAGGCTATTTTGCAAAACTTTAATCGACACTTTCAAATCACACTAAAAAATGCGCTCTCGAATGAAAACACTTTCGGAGTGCATTTTTTATAAAAAACAAAAAAAGAAACTAAAAGAATAAAGAGAGGAATAACTTATCCGATAGTCAGATACAATTTTTACGATAAGTGTTTTTTTGTTTTTATGCTTGACAAAATCTTCGATGTGTATTAAAATAGGTTAAGAAATTTTCGGAGGACAAAATTATGGAAATCAATAAAGATATGCTTATTTACGACCTTTTACAGGCAAAGCCCGAAGCGGGAGAAATTCTTATGTCGATAGGAATGCACTGTCTCGGATGCGCGTGCGCGCGCGGAGAGACCATTGCCGATGCGGCAAGCGTTCACGGCGTAAATGTCGATGAGCTTATCGAAAAGATCAAAAACGCGTAAATGAAAATAATCGCGGGGCTGGGAAATTTCGGAGATAAGTATGCCTATACTTATCATAATTTGGGCTTTTTGGCTGTCGAAAGGCTTGCGGATATTCTCGGAACGGAGTTTACCAAGACTCAATGCAAGGCGCTCACGGCGAGCGGCTTTTACAAGGGTGAAAAGATATTGCTTGCAAAGCCCTTGACATTCATGAATTTATCGGGAGTCGCGGTTCGCGAACTTTTGCATTTTTACAAGGCTTCGGCAGAGGATCTGCTTGTATTTTCGGATGATATAGATTTGCCCGAAGGCGTTATTCGCTATCGCGAGAAGGGCAGCGGCGGTACTCATAACGGACTGCGCAACATAGTTGCCGAGCTCGGAAGTACGGATTTTGCGCGTATACGGATAGGAATGGGAAAACCTCCCGAATATATGAGTCTTGTCGATTATGTACTGAGTGAAATTCCGCACGCGAAGCGTCAGCTTTTTTACGACGCATTTTGCAATGCCGCGGAGAGAGCAAAACAGTGGTTGGATGAAAAAATCGCAAAATGATTGACCTGAAGAATTTAGCAGATTTCAGTGAAGAACCGATATTGAAAGAATACCGAGATAAGAAAATTATCTCGGTATTCGGCGTGCCGCGATATTCAAGACCGTACTATGCCTCTCTGTTGGATAAAGTCCTTTATATTTGTTCCGATTACGTCTCGGCGGGAGAGGTCTACGAACAGATGAAGGCGTTGCGTTCCGACGTTGTTTTGCTTCCCTCAAAGGGCGATACTCTTATAAGTTATAAGATGCGTTCGAGACAGATTGCTTTCGAAAGATATAAAGCAATGTTGGAAATTGTCAAGGGCAGAGCGGGTATAGTCGTTGCCACCGTCGAAGCGGCTGCGCAACTTTTTCCCTTACCCGAGACTTTTGCTTCGGCGGCTATAAAACTCAAAGTCGGCGAAAGCGTCGATATGAGCGTGTTGGCGCAATCGCTCTCTCGGGCGGGCTATACTCGGGAAATGACGGTGCAACTTCCGGGGCAGTTCGCCGTACGCGGCGATATTGTCGATATTTTTCCAGTGGGCAGCGATTACGGCATAAGAGCAGAGTTTTTCGGCGATGAGATAGATGTAATAAAAAAGACGGATTTTTCCACTCAACTTTCAAGCGAAGTAATGGACAGTATGGAAATCTGTCCCATAACGGAGTGTTTCGGCGGAGATTTCGACAACGCTCTCGAGGCATTGAAAAAAGAAGCGAACGGGCTGATGGGCGAACCCAAAGAGAAACTTTTGCAATTATGCGAGGATATAGAACTTCAAGGTTTTGGCAGTGATTTTTCTCCCGCATTGCTTCCTTATGCGCCGCACTGTCTCATAAAAGACTTCGTAAAGCCCGAAACCGTTATTTTTGACGAGGTGAAGCGAGTAAATCTCGATATGCTTATAAAAGAACACCGCAACAGATTTACTCAGTTGTCTCTTGCGGGAGGGCTTCCCAAAGGAGCCGAGACTCAACTTTGCTCTTTTGCGCTCGACTTCGATTGCGGCAAGATAGGTTTTTACAACTTTCTCTCTTCCAACGGTATTTACGACCCCAAGGGTGTGATAAAGACTCAATATCCCGCAATTCCTCAATATATCCGCAACCGAGAAGGCTTGACGGAAGATATAAAAATATGGATCGGGAACGGCTACAAAGTCCATTTCTTTGTCGACGCTCTTTCGACGGATAGCATAAAAGAATTTCTTGCCGAAAACGGAATTTATTTTTCCGAAAGCGGCAACGGAAAAGTCAATATCTCATCGCCCGCGATTTTACACGGCGCGATTTTACCTGCGCAGAAACTTGTTATAATAGGAACGAGGGAACTTTTTCCCAAAAGCGCCAAGACGGTAAAACGAGCCAAAAAAGAAGTGTTCGGAGAACTGAAAATAGGCGATTATGTCGTTCATCATACTCACGGTATAGGTATATGCGACGATATAAGGCACATGGATTTAGGCGACGGCGTTTTGCGCGATTACGCGATAATACGTTATAAAAACAACGATAAGTTGCTCTTGCCCATCGAGAACCTCGATTCTTTGTCGAGATATATAGGCGGAGAGAACGCTCCCGCTTTGAGTAAAATAGGCGGCGCGGAATTTGCTCGTGTAAAAGAAAAAGTCCGCAAATCCGTGCAAAAACTTGCATTCGATTTGGTTAAACTATATGCCGAGCGAAGCAAATGCGTCGGCAAGGTCTATTACGGAGACGAGGAATTGATGGAGGAATTCGAGGCGGATTTTCCTTATGCGGAGACGGAAGACCAGCTTACCGCGATAGCGGACGGCATGAAAGATTTGCGTACGGGAAAGGTTATGGAACGCCTTTTGTGCGGAGACGTAGGCTACGGCAAGACCGAAGTTGCGCTTCGTCTTGCATTCCGTGTAATTCTTTCGGGGGGACAGGTCGCTTTTATCTCGCCCACTACCATACTTGCGCGACAACATTTTCATACCGCAACGGAGAGAATGGAAAAATTCGGCGTAAAGGTAGCGTTGCTCACGAGGCACACTTCGACGGCGGAAGCGAAAAAAATTCTCGGAGATTTGGCGACGGGCAAGATAGATATGCTTATAGGAACGCACAGAATTTTGAGTAAAGACGTGGTATTTGCCAATCTCGAATTTTTGATTTTGGACGAGGAGCAGCGTTTCGGCGTCGGCGACAAAGAGAAGATAAAACTTTTGAAAAAGAATATAAATGTGCTTACGCTCTCGGCGACTCCCATTCCGAGAACGCTTCACATGTCGCTTGTGGGGATCCGCGATATATCCATTCTCGACACGCCGCCCGCGGAAAGAATACCCGTTCAGACTTTTGTTTCGGAATACAGCGACGAATTGATGGTAGACGCCGTAACTCGCGAAGTCGAACGCGGGGGACAAGTTTTTGTCGTTTATAACAGAGTAGAGACAATGCCCGAGTATGCGGGAAGTCTTGCCTCGCTTTTGGATAAATATAAGGTGGATTATGTACACGGACAACTGCCCGAAGAGAGGATAGAAAATTCTCTCGAAGCGTTCATCGACGGAAAGACGGACGTTCTTGTCACAAGCACGATAGTAGAGAACGGTATCGATATAGCCAACGCCAATACGATGATAGTAGTGGATTCCGACAGATTGGGATTGTCTCAAATGTATCAATTACGGGGAAGAATAGGCAGAGGAAATCGCTTGGCGTATGTGTTCTTCACTTTCGACGGAAGGAAGATAATGACGGAAACCGCCGAAAAAAGATTGGACGCAATAACCGAGTTTACCGAGTTCGGCTCGGGATTCAAGATAGCGATGCGCGACCTCGAGATAAGAGGCGCGGGAAATATTTTGGGAAAAGAACAGCACGGACACATGGAAAAAGTCGGATACGATATGTATTGCAAAATACTGTCGGAAGCGGTGAAGGGCGGAGCCGAGACCGCGGAAACGGACATAAAAGTTTCTGTGGACTTTTCCGCGTTCATTCCCGAAGGCTATATCCGCGATTCCGATTGGCGTGTAAGAGTATATTCCCGTATAGCGCATCTTGCGAGCGTTCGACAACGCGATTCCTTGCTCGAGGATCTCAAAGATATTTACGGCGAGCCGCCGCAGACCGTCAAAGATCTCGTCCAGATAGGACTTATAAAGAATCTCGCGGGGGGAATAGGCGCGCAAAAAGTAGGACTTAAAAAACGAGAGAATACGGTATACTTCGCAAAACTTTCCGATGTAACGGAAAAGATTTTGAAGGCTTCCGAAAGTTACGGCGGAGTGTTGCGAGTAAACGATACGCCTTATCTCGGCTTCGAAGGCGACGCCGAGGGAAGAGAGAAACTTATAAAATTTTTGGTTTCGTGCGCTTAAAAAAGGTAAATTTTTTAATTTCTTGGCTATAATGATATCAAAACCCTTGCTTTTTGGCAAAACTTTTAGTATAATAAACTGTAACGGTATATTGCCGATTTTATGCCTGTATGGCGGCTTGACATACATTACTAAAAAAGAGGACATTTCAGATGGTTAAAAAGATTTTGTCGGTAGCTCTGTGTTTGGTGCTTTCGTTGACCGTATTTTGCGGTTGCAATTTGTTTGTACACAACATCGAAAGAGATTACCAAAGAGTTGTGGTAGATATTCCCGAAACCCATTATGCTTATACTTATTCCGAGAACGATAAGGATAACGTCGGAGAGAAGGGAATCCCTTATTGCGATTATAACGGTACGGCATACTACCTCAGCTGCGGAAACGTATATTATAAAAAGACAGCGGAGGGCATAGCGGTTTCTCAATCCGTCGAAAGCTACGATTTGTTTAAGAATAAAGACGGAAACGTACAGGTATATGCTTTTGCGGAAGAAGTACTCGACGAAGTGGAATACAAAGAAGTAAAAGATACATTGCTTTCGGGCGACCCTTCCAAGGTAAAGTATATGGATTATGACGTTACTTTACCCGCTCGACAGATTTACAAGACCGAGTTTGCCAACTATATCAACAATTATCTCAATCAATATGTAAACAGCGGTCTTTACAATGTAGAGCAAGCGATAGACGTTATTCTCGATTCCGTGATAGTAAATCGCGGTCTTATGATAAACGAAGCCTGGAAGTTCTTTATCAACGGACAGATTCCCATGACTCAGGCGGCGTTCAATATCATCGAGCAGTCGGTTTACGGCTCCATCGACACAGAACTTCGTACTTTGCAAGAGACTATTCTCGAAGAGAAGGGAATGGACATTCCCGATTATGACGACGGAACAAGCGACGATTCAAGCGAAAACTCGAGTACGACATATCCCGTTCCGCCCGAGGAAGAGGAGCAATCCGATAATTACAACGAACAGCCTTGGTCGATTGCCGACGAGAGAAATCGTTGGCCCGGAATAATCGGCGACGCGAAGCAGAAGTCTTTGGAACTCGAGTCGGTAAGAAGATATATAATCCAACTCGAAGAGACCGTAGACGCCGATTTCAGAATGACCGAGCAGCAAAAGCAGCGCGCGAAAGCCGATATAGAAAACTTGAGAAAGATACAGAACGAGAAGGGAATAGAATTTGTTTATCCCGAACTCGGCGGCACCTATCTCATTGATTATCTTTACAGAAAGAATATTTTGGAAAGTTATGTAACAAGCAGCGTAGAGTCCTATATGAAGGATTCTTTGAGCAATTCCGTCACCGTAACCGACGCCGAAATTCAGCGACGTTACGAGGACAACCTCAGAACTCAAAGAGACAAATACAGCGAGAAGATCGAGGACTTCGATACCGACGTCAACGCAGATACCGAGACGACTTTCTATTATGTTCCCGATACCAACAGATTCTTCTATGTTAAACATATTTTGCTTCAGTTCAGCGAGGAGCAGACCGCTTATCTCAACAACTTGAAGCAGAACCCCAATTATTCCAAAGAAATGCTTCTTGCCGAAAGAGCCGGAATGGTAAATGAAATCAAGGCGTATGCGCATGTCAACGGCGAAGACGATACTTCGGTTGCTTACACGGCAAATCAGGTGTTCACCGAGATAAAAGCCGCTGTGGGAAAATATTCTTCCAATCCCGTGCTTGCAATGCGCGAGTTCGACAAGATGATTTACAAATTCAATCAGGATCCGGGAAGTTTCAACAAACTCAATAACGGCTATCCCGTAAGGACGGACGAAAATGCCGAAGATAATTGGGTAAAGGAATTTTCGTCTGCGGCAAGAGAACTCAACAAGGGCGGCAAAGTGGGAGCAATATATCCCGAACTTATAGTCACCGATTACGGTGTGCATATTATGATGTACGTCGGCAAGTTCCCCAAGACGGTTATGACACTTTCCGATTATACCGATTTGTCTCGCACTCAAACTTTCAAGGACATGATTTACGACGAGTTATTTACAACCAAAGCGCAAGAGAAATACGATACCTGGCAGAGAAACAACGTCTACAACATGGTTGACAACGAAGAAAAGGTACAGATTCACAGAGAGGTATTCAAGGACTTTTACGACCTTTGATAAATCGTAAGAAAAATGTTTCGAGAGGTAGCGAATTTATTACTCGTTACCTCTTGCTTTTTTATATGAACAAGTGTTATACTTTAATCTAAAACGACAGAATTTTTTTACGGAGCGGAAATTGAAGAAGAAAGAATTTACAAGTGCGGGAATGCTTGGATTTTTCCTTAAAGGCAGCGTTGCATTATTTGCGGCAAGTATTGTCGCAAATCTTTTCGGTACGATTTTCAATACTTTGGTTCCGCAGATCATTTCCGTTACGATAGACAGCATAATAGGCGACGAACCTTTGAACAAAGTTTCGTCGTTTGTCGTAGACCTTTTGGGCGGAATAGATGTTCTTAAAAAGAGTTTATGGATAGTTGCGCTTATAATAGGGATTTTGGCGTTGCTCATCGCTTTGTTCCGATACCTCGAAACCTATCTTACGGCGCGCGCGAATCAAACTCTTTTAAGAAGAATGAGGAACACGACTTTTTCTCATATATTGCGGCTCCCGATGAGTTGGCACGACAGGCAGATGACGGGCGACATAATACAGAGATGCACTTCGGATATCGATACCGTTACCAACTTTGTCTCCAACCAACTCATAATGCTTTTCCGAATACTAATCATGACGGTGATTTCTCTTATCATGATGTTTACGATGAATTTGAAACTTGCGTTGATAGCCTCGGCGTTTTTGCCTGTTATGATTACATATTCGCTGTTGTTCTATCGCAAGGCGGGAAGATATTTCAAACAATGCGACGAGCAAGAAGGAGTACTCTCCACTTATGCGCAAGAAAATTTTTCGGGCGCGCGCGTGGTAAGAGCGTTCGGCAAAGAGAGATACGAAAAGGAAAAATTCGAAAAGCAAAACGTATATTATACGGGTTTATGGGTGCGGGTGGAAAGGTTCCTTGCGCTTTATTGGACGACAAGCGATTTATTGTTGGCTATCCAACTTATGTTGATAGTCGTTCTCGGAACGATTTTTTGCGTCAACGGAGAAATTACCACAGGTAAACTTTTGGGTTTTATCTCATACAATACCATGCTCATGGCGCCAATACGACAACTCGGAAGAATAGTATCCAATCTCTCCAAGGCGAATATATCTTTAAGGCGAGTTTCGGAAATTATGAATGCGGAAGAGGAAGAATACGGGACGGCGGAACAATTATCGGGCGATATAGAGTTCTCGGACATTATATTTTCTTATGACGACAAGCCCGTATTGAAGGATATAAATCTGAAGATTCCGCAAGGCTCGACGTTGGGAATTATAGGCGCTACGGGAAGCGGAAAGTCCACATTGGCTGCGCTTTTGGATCGACTTTACGAGACAGAGCGGGGGCAAATCACAATAGGCGGGCGCGATATAAAAGACATTCCGAGGAGTACTCTCCGAAACAACATAGGCTTAATATTACAGGAAGGACATTTGTTTTCCCGTACGATAGGCGAAAATCTTGCCATTGCCCGAGAGGGAGCGAGCGACGCCGATATAAGAAATTATGCTTCGTTGGCGTGCGTTTCCGATAACATAGAAGGGTTTGCGAAAGGCTATGATACGATTTTGGGCGAGCGGGGAGTCCGACTTTCGGGCGGACAAATTCAAAGAATAGCGATAGCGCGTACATTGATGAGGCGCGCGCCCTATATTATTTTCGACGATTCTCTTTCCGCGGTAGACAGCGAAACGGACTTGACGATCCGCAAAAATCTCAAAAAGGAATTTGAGGGCTCGACCGTCATAATAATTTCCCATCGCATAACCACTCTCATGAATGCCGACAATATAATCGTACTCGACGATGGGAAAATCGTAGAACAGGGTACTCATGACGAACTTGTTGCAAAGGGCGGAATTTACAAAAAGATCTTCGATATACAGATGAATTTACCCGAAGAACTCAAGGGGGATCTGCAATGAAAAACAACGATGTTTTACCTCTTAAAAAATTGCGGTTTTTCGGACTCGGCAAACTTCGTCCCTTTTTGAGAAATTACAAGTTCTTGTTTGCGGCGATGATAATCGGAAGATTCATAACGGGACTGTTTCAGACTTTTGTACCCTTTTTCCAGAAATATGCGATAGATAATTTTATCGGCGGCAGTACTCTTGATGGATTGGCGATTTTTATAATTTTATATCTTATATGCTTGATATTTATTGCCGTAATGAGTTACATATCTTCCTATGACTGCTGTAAACTCGAAATGTTTCTTTTGCGAGATATGCGCAGAGCCTCTTTCAATCATTTGCAGACTTTGTCGGTGGCATATTACAACGCCCACGGAGTGGGACATATACATTCGCGAGTAATGAGCGATACGGGCGCGATTTCCTCGGTGCTTTCCTGGGATATTTGCGAGGGGACTTATAATATCGCCTACGTTCTTTCCGCCGTCATAGTAATGTTTGTTCTTAATCCCATACTTGCGTTATGCGTGGTATTGTTGATTCCTTTGGCGACATTGGTGTCCGTCTATTTTACGCGTAAACTCACAAAAATAAATCGTCGCGTGCGACACATAAATTCCGAAATAACGGGAGCCTTTAACGAGGGCGTAACGGGCGCAGAGACGGCAAAAACTTTGTCAATCGAGAAAACGCTCGATAAAGGTTTCATGGCTCATACCGACGAGATGAAGAAAGAAGCCACGAGACAGGGACATTATCGCGCTCTTTTTACCTCTCTTATTTCTTTCGCTTCTTACGTAGCCTTGGCGCTTGTGCTTTGGTACGGCGGAATTATAACCTCTATCGATACATTGAAAAATTTGGGAACTCTCACGGTATTTATGACGTATGCGCAAGGCTTGATAGGTCCCGTGCAATGGGCAGTTGACGCAATAGCCGATTTTATCTCGGTGAAAGTCAACGTAGAGCGTTTCAGCGCGCTCATGGAGACAGAGAGCGATGTGAAGGACAGCCCCGAAGTAATCGAAGTATACGGTGACACTTTCAATCGTAAATGCGAGAATTGGGAAACTCCGAAAGGCGACATAGAATTCAAGGATGTGACTTTCGTCTATCCCGACGGCGAGGAAAAAGTGTTGGAGCATTTCAATCTCAAAGTACCGAAGGGTACCAATGTAGCCATAGTGGGAGAGACGGGCGCAGGCAAATCGACTATAATAAATTTGGTTTGCAGATTTTATGAGCCTACCGAAGGTCTGATATTGATAGACGGCAAAGATTACAGAGAACGCAGCGTAGCTTGGTTACATTCCAATATAGGATATGTTTTGCAGACTCCTCATTTGTTTTCGGGTTCGGTGCGCGAAAATATTCGTTACGGCAAAGAAAACGCGACCGACGAGGAGATAATGAAAGCGTTGGAGAGCGTGGACGCGACTAAAGTTGTGGAAAAGATCGGAGGGCTCGACGCTCGGATAGGAGAGGACGGAAATTCTCTTTCCACAGGAGAAAAGCAACTTTTGTCTTTTGCGAGAGCGATAATAGCCAATCCCGCGATATTTATATTGGACGAGGCGACTTCTTCGATAGACACCATAACCGAAAAGCAAATTCAGAACGCCATTGACAAGCTCATGGAAGGCAGGACGAGTTTTGTCATTGCGCACAGACTTTCGACGATAAAGAATGCCGATATAATTCTCGTTATAAAAGACGGAAAGATCGTAGAACGGGGATCACATTCCGACTTGTTGAAACAGAAGGGCGTCTATTATGAGTTGTATCTTAATCAATTCCGACAGGAAAGGGAACGCTCTTTCCCCGAAGCAAGTTAAATTTTACGGAAATAAAAAAACTCCCGTAAAATCGTCAAAAGACATTATTCTACGGGAAATTAAAGAAAAGGTCTCGATTTTATATTGAATACATTTTCACGCAAGAAAAAACGGCAAGGAATTACAGTAGTTCCCATAGGGAATTTAGGTAAGTCACAGATTAAAGAGAATTAGGCGTGGCGTAATGCCATGCCTTTTTCTATCTTGGTTTAATAGTCTCGCAGAATATATTAAACTTATGTAGCAAGCGGAACTGAGTATTGTGTGCTATACATAGGTATAGATATTGGTTTTCTGTCGATAAACTATTGATTTTTATTTTGAAATATGCTATACTTACTATGCCAAACAAGTTTAATGCCCTAATTAGGAGTACGGGCTTTTTAATTTAATAGAAAAGGTATGTCCTTTCTAAAAAACGTCCATATTTTGAATTTGGTAAAAATGCAAATTCCAATATGTGGACGTAATTACCCGTACTGCATAAACTTGTTTGGCGACAGTCGGAGTTTGCGTTTTTCGTGCGTTGGCTTTGGCTGGCGCACTTTTTATTTTTGGGAGGTAAATATTAAAAGAGTAGTACTTTTTGTTTAGAAAGCATTTAATAAATCGATTTGATAAAAATTTAATATCATCCAAATCAACAATTTTAAGGAGAAAATCAAATGAAAAAGATTAAAAAAATTAGCATAACTTTTACGATTTTATTGTGTGTGGTAATATCAATGCTTTCGCTTGCCGCTTGTGACGAAATTCCCTTTGGAAATGTTGCGGTTGAAAATCTTGTGTTAGATAAAACCACAGCAACAATTAGAGTGGAAGAAACCTTGCAATTAATTGGTACGGTAATTCCAAATGATGCAACTAATTCAACCATTTCTTGGCAATCATCAACGGACTCTATTGCAACTGTAAGTGATACAGGTTTAGTAAAAGGAGTTGGAGAAGGAACTTGCATAATCACTGCATCAAGTGATGGAAAATCAGCTTTTTGTGTAGTAACCGTCAAGAAAAAAGTTCCTGATTTAAGGGCATTGTATAATGCTCTAGACAGCAAATATGGGTGGACTATAGGAGATGATGGAAGTTATTTATCTGCAGATACCAATGTTTTGGATCTTGATAATTATTCGAATTCCTCAATCGCTGACGCGATTCAAGAGATGAATAAAAATTTGGGTTTACCTGATTCTTTATGGAACGATATGATACAAACAACTTGGTCAATGGGTAAACAGGAAGAAACATACGAAAGTATTGGAATTAAAGTTTCTTGGACTTATCACCCTGATAAGGGACTTGAAGTTACATATAAATTGATTGGCTAAATGAATGTTTATGTTGATATTAAATTTTTTCGATTCGACAAAAAAGTAAATATTTATAATTTCAAAAAATGTCCATGCTTTGCAGAGTAAAAAAACAAAAGGATAGCAAAAATTTTGCTATCCTTTGTTACTGTCTAAAATCTCTATGGGAAGCGTGCCTTCTTGCCGTTTTAACGAAGGAGTTCTACGAAAATTCCTTCAATATCCCGCTGTAAAAAGTTGTTTTTGGCATGGGAGCAATTAAAAACGGTTTGACCGACAGTCAAACCGCTCGATTTTCGAGTTCATGTTAAGCGTATATTTTTTTCAGGCGAATTTAAGAACGTCCTCGTAAGTAAAAGGTTTGTTTCTGTCGTCCTTTTTATCGTTTTTGTCTTTTACCCATTCCAAAATAAGCGTATCGAAATCCACGGTTTCGATAAAGTCCGACTTTACGAATTTAGTGATATTGAACTTTTCGAAATTGCGTTTATGACTCGACAGAGCGATGGGAGTGGGAATATCCAATGAATTGCAAATATCTCTCAATACGGAGTCGAAGTTTTCGTAAGAAAGTTCTTCGGTTTCGTAGATGACGCTTCTTGTAAGTTTGTCTTTTTTTCGTGTTTGTACCCAAATCTTTATCATACGAGATATTATACCATAAAATGATTGGAATTTGCAAGGGGTCCGCTTGACTTTTTTCTTTTTATACGTTATACTTTTAAAGTTAACGATATTATAAGGAGTAGTATATTTATGGCAGATTATATAACCGCGGAAGGCAAGAAGCAGTTGGAAGAAAGACTCGAGTACCTCAAGGTAGTCGGAAGAGCCGAAATGGCGGAAAAAATTCGTGTTGCTCGAGAACAGGGCGACCTTTCGGAAAATGCCGAATACGACATTGCCCGTGACGAACAGGCAAAGATGGAAGCGGAAATTCTCGATATAGAGACACGATTGCATGATGTTGTCGTCATAGACGAAAACATTGACAGCGATAAAGTGGACGTGGGACACGAAGTCGAACTTATGGATACGGACACAAAGGAGACTTTTCGATTTCAGATAGTGGGAACTCATGAAGCGGATCCCATTCATAATCTTATCAGCAACGAATCTCCTTTGGGCAAAGCCATTATAGGCAAAAAGATAGGCGCAACCGTAACCTATAAGACTCGCAAGGGCGAATCAAAAGTAAAAATCATCAGCATAAAATAAGGGGCGAACATGGAAAATTTCGAAGAAGAAAGAGAACTTACCGAAGTAGAATACAACGAATTGCTTAAGGTAAGAAGGGATAAACTCGCAAGCCTCACCGAACAGGGAAAGGATCCCTTCCTACAGACGGTATTTCCCGTCAATTACAGATCCGAAAAGATAAAGAACGACGTTGCGAAACTCGAGGGCAAGAAAGTCAGGATCGCGGGCAGAATGATAAGCAAGCGAGTGATGGGCAAGGCAAGTTTTGCGCACGTTCTCGATACCGAGGGAACCATTCAGATTTATGTAAAAATCGATAATGTGGGAGCCGAGGAATACGAGGAGTTCAAAAAGTACGACATAGGCGACATTATCGGAATTTGCGGCAAAGTATTCGTGACTCATAAAGGAGAGGTTTCGGTTTCCGCGGACAAGCTTGTATTGTTGTCGAAATCGTTGTTGCCTTTACCCGAGAAGTGGCACGGACTTAAAGACAACGATTTGCGTTATCGTCAGAGATATGTTGATCTCATTGCCAATCCCGAGGTAAAAAAGACATTCCTTTCGAGAAGCAAGATAATAAGCGCGTTGAGGCGTTGTCTCGATAAAAAAGGCTTTGTCGAGGTCGAGACTCCCATACTCAATACCATACCGGGCGGAGCGACGGCAAGACCTTTTATTACTCATCACAACACTCTCGATATAGATATGTACATGAGAATAGCGCTCGAGTTGTATCTCAAAAGGTTGATAATAGGCGGCTTCGAGAAAGTGTACGAAGTGGGCAGAGTTTTCCGCAACGAGGGAATGGATATAAAGCACAATCCCGAATTTACCATGATGGAACTTTATCAGGCGTATACCGATCTTTACGGCATTATGGATTTGACCGAAGATATTTTTTCATCGGTAATGAAGGAACTCGGACTTTCGGACGAGATAGGGTATCAGGGCAGAAAGATAAACATGAAGTTGCCTTGGAAACGCTTGACCATGATAGAGGCGGTAAAGCAATATACGGGTCTCGATTACGGAGCCGTTTCCGATGACGACAAGGCGATAGAAATGGCGAAAAAATACGGAGTGGAACTCGATGATAAAAAGTTGAGTTGGGGTTACGCGCTTTACGAGACTTTCGATCAATTCGTAGAGGACAAACTCATCGATCCCGTGTTCATTACCGATTATCCCATAGAAATAAGTCCTTTGGCAAAAAAGATGAATAATGATAAACGCCTTGTATACAGATTCGAGTTGTTTATGAATACTTGGGAAATGGGCAACGCGTATACCGAGCTTAACGACCCCATAGATCAAAAAGAACGTTTCGAGGCTCAGATGGCGTTGCGCGCAAAGGGCGACGACGAAGCGCAGATGTATGACGACGACTTTATCACCGCCATGGAATACGGAATGCCTCCCACGGGCGGCTTGGGATTGGGAATAGACAGAATGGTAATGTTGCTTACCGATAACGCTTCCATTCGCGACGTATTGTTGTTCCCGACGATGAAACCCAAGAAATGACGATATTCGAGGGAATGAAGCAATATGCCGATAAGGCTGTTTTCAGGGGACATACACCCGGGCACAAAGGCAAATTGCATATTCTCGACATAACCGAGATCGACACGGAATTTCCCGCCGATCTTGTCGAAGAAGCGCAGCGGAAGGCGGCTGAATATTACTCATCGCGGTATGCGAGATTTTTGACGGGCGGCTCCTCTATGGGAATAAAAGCCGCAGTCATGGCGGTAGGGCGGGACTTGATCGTTCCCGAGAATTGTCATATAAGCGTCATGCAGGCGGTGGAACTTGCGCGTGTAAAGACGATAAAATTACCGTGCGATATAAAGGACGATTTACCCGAACCCATACCCAAAGAAAAGTATATCAACGCCGTGAATGAAAATCCCAACGCCGCGATTTTGGTGCAATCTCCCGATTATTTTGGCAGAGTCGGCGACAGAGCGGTACTCGAATTAAAGGAAAAGGGAGTAAAAATAATAGCCGATTCGGCGCACGGAGCGCATTTTGATTTTTGCGGTTTGACGAATTTATCTCTTGCTTCCTCCGCCGATATTTGCGTTATGAGCGCGCATAAGACATTGCCGTGCCTTACCATGGGTTCTGTAATGACGATAAACGACGAAACTCTGAAAGAAAAGACGGACAACGCTTTACGGCTTTTGGGGACGACGAGTCCGTCCTATCTTATGCTCGGAAGTATAGAATATTCTTTGGATTATTGCGACGCGCACAGAGAGGATTATCGGACTTTGACGCAGGCGTTGAGGCTTTTCCGAAAAGAAATTCCCTGTTTGAATAACGACGATCCCACGAGGATAGCGGTGGACGCTTCTGCGTTGGGTTGTTCGGGCGTCGAATTGTACAATTATTGCAAGGAAAAAGGTTATGTGGCGGAACTCGCCACCAACAGATATACGCTGTTTATATTTTCGATAACGGACACATGCAAAGACGTCGAAAATCTTAAAGAGGTGATAAAGAGTTATGAGGGGTAAATTTATAACAATGGAAGGCTGCGAAGGCGTGGGAAAATCCACTCAAGTGAGTTTGCTTATAGATTATCTCACAAAACTCGGGAAAAAGGTGTATTTTACCCGCGAACCCGGCGGCACCGTTATATCCGAACAGATTCGCAAAGTCATTCTCGACCCCGAAAACACCGAGATGGATGCCGTCACAGAGTTGCTGTTGTATATAGCGTCGAGAAGGCAACTTACAAAAGAGACGATCGAGAAAAAACTCGAAGAAGGGTTTTACGTTATTTGCGACAGATTTACCGATTCGACGCTTGCCTATCAAGGCTATGCGCGCGGGCTTGACAAAGAGTTGATTAAGAAGTTGAACGAAATTGCCGTCGGAGAGGTGACTATAGACGCGACAGTCTTTTTGGATCTGGATCCCGCAAACTCATTTATCCGAAAGGGCGGCGCAGATATGCAAGACAGATTGGAACGAGAAAATATAGAGTTTCACAAGAAGGTATACGAGGGCTATCGACATATAGCGGCGGAAAACCCCGACAGAGTGATTTGCGTTGACGCCTCTGCGGGAAAAGAGGAGATAGCGGCAATGATAATAGAGGCTCTCGAAAAGAAAGGTATAATTTGATGTACGAGGATATAATAAAGACATCTCGGATTTTTTCGGAATTGAAAAGCGATGCCGAAAACAAAAGTCTCAGTCGGGCATATTTGTTTGTCGGACCCGATTCTCTCTTTGCCGATGAGTTGTGCGATTGCTTTCTCGATGAAGTTATAACAATAAACGACGGTAAAGAATGTGCAAAAAAATTGAAATCGGGCATGCTTCCCGACGTGGTGTATTTTCCTCGCGAAAAGAACGTTTCGGTAAATGATATAAATTATATCACGGGGAACGCGCTTGTTACGCCGATAGAACTTAAAACCAAGTTTTATATAATCAACAAAGCGCAGACGATGTTATTACAGGCTCAAAATAAGTTGCTGAAAATTTTGGAAGAGCCGCCCGAAGTCGTTGCCTTTATAATTAAAGCGGACAGTAAGACTTCCTTGCTTCCTACCGTCGTGTCGAGATGCCGAGTCATCGAGACTATGCCTTTTTCCGTTTCGGAATTGTCGTCGTGCAACAGAATTTTGACGTCGGATTGCGGCGACAAAGAACTTGCGACGACGCTGTGCGGAGGCAATTTGACTTTATTGGAAAAGATGCTCACCGACAAGATGTATTTTTCGGCGTTCGATAAAACCGTCGATATGTTGACAAACATGACTCACAGTTCGCAAGCGGTGCGTTATCTTGCCTTTTTGAATGATTATAAGGACTATTTCGATTGGATATTGTCGTGTTTGCAAATAATATTCGGTGACATTATGAAGAAGCGTTACGGAACAACTCCTCGATTGCCGCGCGGTTACGACGACAGGATTTCCAAACTTGTCGAGGGTTTCCGCCCCGAAGCGATAGCGGAACTTATGAGTGAAATAGACAGACTTCGCGAGCGAAGGAAATACAACGGAAATTACAGCAGTATCGAGGATGAACTGTTATTGAAAATATTGGAGGTTAAATCAAAATGGCTAAGGTTATAGGAGTGAAATTCAAATCATCGCCCAAGATATATTATTTCGAGGCGGGGAAGCATACTTATACCGAAAATTGCGGAGTTATAGTCGAGACTGCTCGCGGCGTGGAATTCGGTACGGTAGCGCTTTTGCCTCATGAAGTTTCCAACGACAAAATCGTTCCTCCCTTAAAGCCTATTATACGGGTAGCGACGCAAAGCGACTACAAGACCAAAGAAGAGTTGGAAGGCAGACGGGACTCCACGATTGCGATAGTAGAGCAGAAGATACGAGAGAGCGGTTTGGAAATGAAACTCGTCGATGTCGAATATACATTCGACGCGGCAAAACTTATAGTGTACTTTTTGGCGGAAGGCAGGGTAGACTTCAGAGAATTGGTAAAGGAACTCGCCGCAGTCTTTAAGTTAAGGATAGAACTGAGACAGATAGGAGCAAGGGACGAATGTAAGATGCTCGGCGGATTGGGACCTTGCGGAAGAGCGTGCTGTTGTTCCGACCACATATCCAAGTTTGCGCATGTGACGATAAAGATGGCAAAGAATCAGAACTTGTCATTGAATCCCGGAAAAATAAGCGGACTTTGCGGCAGACTCATGTGCTGTCTCGAATATGAAAATCCTTACTATGTAGAGGTAAATAAAAAAATGCCAAAGTTGGGCAGCGAGGTAGTTCTGAATGACGGAAAAAGCGGAAAAGTCACCGATATAAATCAAATCAAAGAGACCGTTTCTCTCCGCGTGGACACAAAGGACAGGGACGGCTTCGAGATAATCACCGTGCCGCTTTCGCAAATCGTTTCCAAATGCGCGTCTGCGGCGGAAGATTTTGCGGCGGACAACGATATAACGGAATTGAAAGACCTCGAGGATTGATTGCAATAAAAGATTCGTTACGTAACGGCGTAGCGAATTTTTTTATGAAATTGTAAATTTTTTGTATTCTTATTCTCTTTGCTACAAATAATAACTCAAGAAACAAAATCAATTGAATTGTCCCTTTTTTCGGGCAAAATTCAAAACAAGGAGGATAAGAAACAAAATGAAAAGAACAATATTTTCGACACTTATGGCTGTAGTTCTCGGTTTGTGTCTCATGTTTGTCGGCTGTAACGGCATGAATGCAAGATCCGCTTATGACATAGCGGTCGAGAACGGCTTTAAGGGGAGCGAGAGCGATTGGCTCGTCTCGTTAAAAGGCGAGAAAGGCGACAAAGGCGATAAGGGAGACAAGGGCGACAAAGGCGATCAAGGTATTGCGGGCGTTCGCGGCTCCAAATGGTATTACGGTCACGGTAATCCTTCCTCGTCGCTCGAGGGCGTTTTGGAAGGAGACTTGTATATCGACAGCGACGAGGGCTATATATGGTCCTATGAGAGCGGAAAGTGGCAGAGCGTCAATATTTCCGAAGAGAATAAACTCGATCCCCAAGGGTTTACCGATAAATTCCGAAACGGCGCGGACTTTACTCTTCGCAATGACATAGAACTTTCCGAAAACGACATTCTTTCCGTGGAGAGCGGAAAGGAAATGACTTTGAATTTGGGCGGCAGAACTTTAAGCTTCGGCGGAGAAGGCAGCGGCGACATTGCGGGCATCAAAGTTTCGGGTTCTCTTACTTTGACAAACGGAACGATAAATTTCGATGCGAGTACGACGAAGAGCGGCTTTTCTCAAACGACTTCGCCCATAATTGCCGAGTCGGGAGCGACATTGACATTGGACAATGTGGATTTTGTCTCCTCGACTTCTTCGGGAATATTGGCTAAAGAAAACAGCACTGTCAATATAAACAATTCCCGAATCACCACAAAAGCGTATTGTGTCGGCACAAACGCTTCCGATACGGGTTACGGCGCGCCCAAAGCCATAAACATAACGGGAAGCACTCTTATTGCAAGCAACGACAACGGAGATTCCACTCCCGTCCTTGTCAATGTAAATACTACCGTCAATATAAAAGACAGTACGATAACGGGAGACAGACAGGCGGTAATTCTTCGCGGTTGCACTGCGGTAATAGAGAACACCACCCTCGAAAGCAAAGGTAAATTCGCGGATTATCAAGTCGGAGAAAACGGCTATCTCGAGTCGGATTGGAAGTCGGGCAACGAAGTCCCTTACGCCACTCTCGTTATAGGTAACAGAGGTTCGGGCTACGGAAACTCCACAAACGTTACTTTGAAGAAAGTGACCTTAAAAACTCCTTCTTCCGCCGCCGAAGAAAACGGGGATGAGTCCAACGGAAACGTTTCGGAAAATAACGCAAATAACGGCAACGGACAGTCCGATATGCCTTCCGAAAACTCCGAAAATCAAAGCGTTCGTCGCGCAGACGATATAAACAAAAACAACGACGTCCCTTATAATGTTTCCGACGGTAATTACAATAAAAATTATACCCGCTATAACGGCAATAATATCGTTTTAATACCCGAAAACAGAGGTTTCGTCTATGGCGAAGACCCTTCCCGTACCCTTTATAATAACGACAAAATCAATATCATAAACGGCGCGGATACCGCAACCGAGGGCACAACCGAGGGCACAACCGAGGGAACAAACGATGCCGACAACTCCGCGGAAGGAGAAGCGACCGTGCTTCCTCTCTATGTATACGGCGACGACGCAGAAGGAAACGGAGTGACTCTCACCATGGACGATTATACCGAAGCGCAGGCGGGAGAAAAATTCATTTTCGGCGAGAACGTGACTTACAACAAGGCGGCTATGGAAAACGTGCCTTCCGACCCCGACGCATCGTTGGGACAAGGCTCGGGAGACAGCTCGTTACCCCAAACGGGAACCTCGGACAACGACTCGGAAAATTCCCGAGAGGACTCCGATAACGGAAATGACGACTCTCCAACAAATATGAACGATTATCCTCGGGGAGCAAGAGACTGAGCGTTTCCGAGAGAAAGCGTTATTAAAGAAAAGGTAAAACGGTTCGGAAAATCCCGAACCGTTTTATAGTATCTTTTTGACCGACGAAAGCCCGACTTTGTTATTTCAAATAACTTTCCGTGATTTTTCCCGCGACTATATTGAATATCTTTGCTTTTGAGGGCAGAGCGGGAACATCGGTGCAAGTGATTATGGATTGATAATTTGCAATCGAGGTAAGCAATCTTTCGCACCTGTCGGAATCCAACTCGCTCAATACGTCGTCAAGCAACAACACGGGCATCTTTCCGATGTTTTCGTTCATTATCTCCATCTCGGCGAGTTTCACAGAAAGGGCGGCGGTGCGTTGCTGTCCCTGAGAGCCGAAGTTACGCAGATCTATTCCGTTGGCGCAAAATTTTATATCATCTTTTTGAGGTCCGTCGTGAGTATATCCCATGGCAATATCATAATCCATGGACGCTTTAAGTTGAGCAAAATAATGATTGTATATATCCTTTTCGTCGGCTCCTTCGAGACCTTCGTAACTCAATTCGAGGCGTTCTTCTCCGCCCGTTATGAAGTCATGTTTTTGAGCGGAGCGAAGGGCAAGCACTTTCAGAAATCCTTTTCTCGATTTTGCGATTTTCGCGCCGTATTCCGCGAGTTTTATACTCCATACTTCGATTGCGTCCTTTGTCGCTCTCTTGTCTTTGAGAATTTTGTTACGTTGATTCAGAACGTTATTGAAATTGGTAAGAGTATAAAAATAAGGTCTTGAAATCTGACACAGAGCAATATCCATAAAACGTCGTCTGTCCGCAGGAGCGTTTTTTACTATTTTCAACTCGTCGGGAGAGAAAAAGACGGTGGGGAGTACTCCCATAAGTTCTCCTATACGCGAGATTGGCAACCCGCCCACAGCGACGCGTTTGTTCGAATCTCTCGAAAGTACGATTTCCACTTTATCATACAGATAGTCGTCTTTGAGAGTAATGAGAACGTCTGCTCTGTCTTTATCGGACTTTATCATTTCGCGTTCTTTGGAAGTTCTCGGAGATTTGCCCAAACTGCAAAGACAAACCGCCTCCAAAAGATTTGTCTTGCCTTGCGCGTTTTTGCCCGTAAAGATATTCAGCCCCGCATACAAATCCGCTTTTTCAAAAGAGTAGTTGCGGAAATTCGTGATTTTTATCGACTCTATAACCATCGTAAGCATTATAACATATTACGGAAAAATTATCAAACAATCTTTTGTCGGATTTCTAAGGAATAGTTTCTCCGCATTTAACCGAAAACTTTATTTCATTCGACTCATAACAGTGTCTATTGCATTTCAAACATAAAAGAGGGGAGAACGATTTATCTTTATATTTCATACGATAATATTTTTTACAGTCTTCCACGGGAATCTTATAGCCGCATTTATAATACTCTTCATAAATAAATCTGTTTTTACAATCTTGCTTACACCGCCCATATTCAAGAGGATATATCTTTCTTTTTTAATTGCTTGACTTTTTAAGAAAATATACTTATAATAAATATCAGGTAAGCAACTTATAGTATGATTACACCTGCCGATATTGGATTGCGGCATTGCCCCGAACGGATAGTTTCGGGGACTTTTTTTATTTCTTGCGAAACTTTTTGATCTTTTCTTTGTTTTTATTTTTTTCTTTTTCGTTTTTCGCCCGCCGACAAATTTTTTCCCGAGGGCGGAAGAGATAAGGAAGTCAGAAGATTTTTTTCGTTTCGTAGCAATTTCCAACGACTTATCAGCCCGATTTGCAATTTGCGCCTTTCCGTTTAATATTAAAACCAATAATATTAAATAAAAATCAAAAATCTACAAAAAAACGCTTGACAGAGGTTGTTATTTTGTTATATGATATTATAATGCAGTAGACTGCAAGTCTGCCTTGTTCGACAGATGACAACTAAATAATTACTAAAAAGGGCGACGAAAAATCGCCTTAAAGGAGTCTTCTCAGATGACCCAAAGAAACATAAAAAAGGTCAAGTATGGTAACACCGAAAGGATCTCTTTTGCGCAGGTTCAGGAAGTTATAGATATGCCTCAGCTTGTAGAAGTGCAAAAAGCGTCTTATGATGATTTTATCGAGAACGGTATTACCGAAGTTCTGCATGATTTTTCTCCGATAACGGACTTTTCGGGAAGGATAGAACTTCATTTTTTGGATCACCGCTTTGACGGTAGATGTAAATATTCCGAGAAGGAATGTAAGGACAGGGACGCCACTTATGCAATGCCTTTGAAAGTGCAATGCAGGCTTCAGGTAAAGAATGAAGCGGGCGAATTCGATCACGGTATCGAGCAAGAAGTTTTCATGGGCGATTTTCCTTTGATGACGCCCAACGGATCTTTTATTATAAACGGCGCCGAACGTGTTGTTGTAAGTCAGCTTGTTCGTTCTCCGGGCGTATATTTCGATTCCAAACCCGATCCCAAGACGGGACAACCTTACTTTTCGGCAACGAATATTCCCTCGAGAGGAGCCTGGCTTGAATTTGAAGAAGATTCTCACGGCGTATTGTCCGTACACGTGGATCGTCAGCGAAAAGTTCCCGTAACGGTATTTTTGCGTTGTCTTTCCGCTATTTCCGAAGGCGAAAAATTCTCGACCGACGAGGAGATAATCAAACTTTTCAACGGTGAAAAGTTGATTGCGAACACTTGCGACAAGGACTCCACCAAGACCGAGGATGACGCTCTTATAGAACTCAACAGAAAATTGCGTCCCGGCGAAGTTCCCAACGTAGATTCCATAAAGGGATATATTTCGGGCTTGCTTTTCGAGCCCAAGAGCAAAAAGTACGATCTGTCGAGAGTAGGCAGATACAAGTTCAACAAGAAACTTGCCATAGCGGCGAGGATCACGGGCAAGGCTGCTTACGAGGACATCACCGACGAAGACGGCGTAAGGTATGTCAAGCGCGATGAGATCATAGACGAGGCTACTGCGATAAAGATTCAGAATGCAGGCATAAACCGAGTTGCCGTAAAATGCTCGGCGGATAGCGGCTATCATATTGTTATAGGTAACAATCACGTCGATATTTCCGATTATATCGACTGTAGCCCCGAGGAACTCGGAGTCAACGAGAAAGTTTATTATCCCGTACTCAAAGAACTCATCGACAAGGCGGCGGGCGACGGAGAGGCGTTGAAATCTCTCATCAAAGAGAACATCAAGCGTCTTATAGTAAAACATATTCTTATAGACGATATAATATCCACCATAGATTATATAATCGGACTCAGATACGACATAGGCTATTGCGATAACATCGACCACCTCGGCAACAGAAGAGTGAGGTCGGTGGGCGAATTGTTGCAGAACCAATTCCGTATCGGTATAGCAAGACTCGAGAGGGTAATAAGAGAGAGAATGCAGATCCAGAACGACGCCGATCTCACCCCTCAGACATTGATAAATATTCGACCCGTATCCAGCGCGATAAAGGAATTTTTCGGTTCCAGCCAGTTGAGCCAATTCATGGACGAAACCAACCCCATAGCCGAACTTACGCATAAGAGAAAACTTTCCGCGTTGGGTCCCGGCGGATTGAACCGAGAGCGCGCTTCCTTCGAAGTCCGAGACGTTCACTATACTCATTACTCGAGAATGTGCCCCATAGAGACTCCCGAAGGACAGAACATAGGTCTTATCAGTTCTCTTTCGTGTTATGCGAAGATCAACGAATACGGCTTTATAGAAGCGCCTTACAGGAAGGTTGACAAGGAAAACAAGCGAGTCATTCCCGGTCCCGAAGGCGTTGTATATATGCCCGCCGACGAAGAGGACAGATACGTTATCGCTCAGGCGAACGAGCCTTTGGACGAAAACGGTTGGTTTGTGAACCACCGTGTCATGGCGCGCTATCGTGACGATATAGCGGAGCATTACAACGACGAAATCGACTATCTCGATGTTTCGCCGAGACAGATGGTTTCGATAGCGACCGCGCTTATACCTTTCCTTGAAAACGACGATACCAACCGCGCGCTCATGGGTTCCAACATGCAGCGACAGGCGGTGCCTCTGCTCAGACCCGAAGCGCCCATTGTGGGTACGGGCGTCGAGCACAAGATCGCTTACGACTCGGGCGTCATGGTTATAGCCAGAGCCGACGGTAAGGTAAGTTATGTCGATGCCGACACCATACGCGTGTTACAGGACGACGGCAACGAATACGAGTACAAACTCAAGAAATTTCAGGGTTCCAACCAAGGAACATGTATAAATCAGAAGCCCATTGTCAATAAGGGCGATATTATAAAGGCGGGACAAGTGCTTGCCGACGGACATTCCACGCAGAATACCGAGTTGGCTTTGGGACGTAACGTACTTATCGGATTCATGGCATGGGAAGGTTACAACTACGAGGACGCAATACTTGTCAGCGAGAAGATAGTACTTGACGATGTATTCACCTCGATACACATAGAAGAACACGAGATAGAGGCGCGAGACACCAAACTCGGAGAAGAGGAAATCACTCGCGATATTCCCAATGTGGGCGAGGACGCTCTCAAATATCTCGATGAAAACGGTATAATCATGATAGGCGCAAAGGTCGATTCGGGAGATATTCTCGTAGGTAAGGTAACGCCCAAGGGCGAGACCGAACTTACGCCCGAGGAACGCTTGTTGCGCGCGATATTCGGCGAAAAGGCGCGCGAAGTCCGCGATACCTCGTTGAGAGTACCTCACGGAGAGGGCGGAATAGTCGTGGACGTCAAGGTTTTCACAAGAGCCAACAGAGACGAGATGAGCCCGGGCGTCAACAAACTCGTGCGAGTCTATATAGCGCAGAAGAGGAAAATATCTGTAGGCGACAAGATGGCGGGTCGTCACGGAAACAAGGGTGTCATAAGTCGAATACTTCCCGAAGAAGATATGCCTTTCATGGCAGACGGAACGCCTTTGCAGATCGTGCTTAACCCTCTCGGCGTGCCCAGCCGTATGAACATCGGACAGGTTCTCGAGGTACACTTGGGACTTGTTGCGAAAGCGTTGGGATGGAAGATAGCGACTCCCGTGTTCGACGGCGCGCTCGAAAGCGATATCAAGAAGTTGCTTGAAAACAACGGCTTTACGACAGACGGAAAGGTAGACGGCAAGATACAGATGTACGACGGCAGAACGGGCGAGCCTTTCGAGAACCGCGCAACCGTCGGATACATGTATATGATAAAACTTATCCACCTTGTAGACGATAAGATACATGCTCGAAGCACGGGACCTTATTCGTTGGTAACGCAGCAGCCTTTGGGCGGAAAAGCGCAGTTCGGCGGACAGCGTTTCGGAGAGATGGAAGTTTGGGCGTTGTACGCTTACGGCGCGGCGAACATTTTGCAGGAGATAATGACGTATAAGTCCGATGACGTAGTGGGCAGAGTAAAGACTTACGAAGCCATAGTAAAGGGACAAAACCCCAACGAGCCGGGCATTCCCGAATCGTTTAAGGTATTGATAAAAGAATTGCAGGCGTTGGCTCTTGATATAAGGGCGCTCAATGCCGACAAGATCGAGATTGACACCAACAACTTCAACGACGAGAGTATGGACGAACCCATCGAGAAGAAGAAGCATTTTGAATCGGGCGAACTCAACATCGATGAAGAGATAGACATAACGGGCGGCGACGATATATTCGAGGATGATCTCGATAACGAAGAAGGACGCAAGGCGGATCTGTTTGAAGATGACGATCTCATGCTCGATGACGATCCTTTTGCCGACAGAGAACTCGACGATGAAGACGAAGAAGATTTATTCGACGGCTTCGACGACGAAGACAAATAATGCGAGGAGGCGAAATTTATGTACGAAATAGATAATTTTGATTCTATGCAGATAGCACTCGCAGGACCCGAGAAGATAAGAGAATGGTCCCATGGAGAGGTAACAAAACCCGAAACCATAAATTACAGAACGCAAAAACCCGAGAAGGACGGACTTTTCTGCGAAAGGATATTCGGACCTACGAAGGATTGGGAATGTTATTGCGGAAAATACAAGAGAGTAAGATATAAGGGCGTCGTGTGCGACAAATGCGGCGTCGAGGTAACAAAATCCAAGGTACGAAGAGAGCGTATGGGACACATAGAGCTTGCCGCACCCGTGACTCATATATGGTATTTCCGCGGAGTACCGAGCAGAATAGGACTTATGCTCGACATACCTCCCAAGAATTTGGAGCAGATAGTTTATTTTGTTAACTTTATAGTTCTTGACCCCGGCGAGACCGATCTCGAATACAAGCAGATAATGACGGATGCGCAAGTTCGTGAAGCGCAGGAAAAGTACGGAGCGAAGGCATTCCGAGTCGGCATGGGCGCGGAAGCCGTAAAAGAGATGCTCTCCAAAGTCGATGTAAAAGAAGAGTACGAAAAGATAAGGAGTCTTGTAAACAGTTCTTCGGGACAGAAGAAATTGAAGGCGATAAAGCGTCTTGAAATTCTCGACGCCTTTAACCGCAGCGGAAGCGATCCTTCCTGGATGGTACTTACCGTACTTCCCGTATTACCTCCCGAACTTCGCCCCATGGTTCAGTTGGACGGCGGCAGATTTGCGACTTCGGATCTTAACGATCTTTACAGACGAGTCATCAACAGAAACAACAGACTCAAGAAACTCATGGAACTCGGCGCGCCCGATATAATAGTGAGAAACGAGAAGAGAATGTTGCAAGAGGCTGTTGACGCGCTCATCGACAACGGAAGGAGAGGCAAAGCCATTTCCGGCGCAGGCAACCGAGAACTCAAATCCTTGTCGGGATTGTTGCGAGGAAAACAGGGACGATTCAGGCAGAACCTTTTGGGAAAACGTGTAGACTACTCGGGACGTAGCGTTATAGTCGTAGGACCCGAACTTAAAATGTATCAATGCGGACTTCCCAAAGAGATGGCGTTGGAGCTTTTCAAGCCCTTTGTAATGCACGAGTTGGTTGCTCAAAGCAAATCTCAAAATATCAAGAGCGCGAAGCGACTTGTAGAGAGGGGCGGAAAAGAAGTTTGGGGAATCCTCGAAAGCGTGATAAAAGAGCACCCCGTGCTTTTGAACCGTGCGCCCACACTTCACAGATTGGGAATCCAAGCGTTCGAGCCCGTACTTGTCGAAGGCAGAGCGATAAAACTTCATCCTTTGGCGTGCGGCGCCTTCAATGCGGACTTCGACGGCGACCAGATGGCGGTACACGTACCTCTTTCGATAGAAGCGCAGGTTGAAGCAAGATTTTTGATGCTTGCCACCAATAATATACTGAAACTTTCCGACGGCAGACCCGTATGTTCACCCACACAGGATATGGTCATAGGTTGTTATTATCTTACCATAGCGAAAGACGGAGACAAGGGCGAAGGAAACATTTATTGCGATGCCGACGAGGCGAAGATGGCTTATGCCAACAAGGAAATAACCTTGCAGTCGAGGATATGGGTGCGTGTTACTCGTGAAATCGACGGCAAACCCGTAAACAAACGAATAAAGACAACAGTCGGACGACTTATTTTCAACGAGATCATTCCTCAGGACTTGGGACTCAAACTTTACGAGGACGAGAACGGCAAGATAAAGAACGGAGACGTAAACGATCCCTTTACTTTGGAAATCGACGCAGTTATAGACAAGTCTCAACTTCAGAAGATAGTCGATACGACTTTCAAAAAGAAGGGCGCGACCGAGACCGTAAAGGTTTTGGATAACATAAAGGCGTTGGGTTATAAATATTCCACCATCGGCTCTATCACGACCAGCGTCTTCGATATGCACATACCCGAGGAAAAGAAAGAGATCCTCGCAGAAGCGGAGAAGCGAGTTATAGCGATAGAAAAAGCATACGATCAAGGCTTTATGACCGAGGACGAGAAATATCGTCTTGTCGTATCCGAATGGTCCAAAGCCAACGACGACGTAACGAACGCGCTTAAAAAGACTCTCGACAAGTTTAATCCCATCAACATGATGGCTACGTCGGGCGCGCGTGGTAGCATGAAGCAGATAGCGCAGCTTTCGGGTATGAGAGGACTTATGACGAATCCTCAGGGAAAGACTTTGGAAACGCCCGTGCGTTCTTCCTTCCGAGAGGGACTTTCGGTGCTTGAATATTTCATATCTTCTCACGGCGGACGAAAAGGTTTGGCGGATACCGCGCTTAAAACCGCGGACTCGGGCTACCTTACAAGGCGACTTGTCGATGTATCTCAAGACGTTATCGTAAGAGAGGACGATTGCTGTAACGGCGGAGTCCCGGGCGGAATAGACACAACTGCCATTATGGAAGGAAATCAATCCATAGAAAGTCTCAAAGAGAGACTCATGGGCAGATATGCCGCCGAGGACGTTATCGACCCCACAACGGGCGAAGTAATCGTCGCGATGAACAAGATGATAAGCGAAGCCGACGCAGAAAGGATAGAAAAACTCGGCATAACGAAGGTCAAGATAAGGACTGTGCTTACTTGCAGATCCAAGCACGGCGTTTGCGCAAAGTGTTACGGAAAAGACATGTCGGGCTCGACCAAGGTTCGTATAGGAGAGGCTGTCGGTATAATAGCCGCTCAAAGTATAGGCGAACCCGGTACACAGCTTACGATGCGTACCTTCCATACAGGCGGCGTCGCCGCGGCTGATGATATAACCCGAGGTCTCCCGAGAGTCGAAGAATTGTTCGAAGCGCGTAAGCCCAAGGGCGTTGCGATAATCGCAGAGCACGGCGGCAGAGTGAGAGTCGTGGAAAAGGACGGAAGGCGAGATGTAATCATCACCAAAGATGATGAGAAAGAGGAGAGTTATTCCATTCCTTACAGCGCGAGACTTGCCGCGGGAATAAAAGACGGCGCGGTGATCTTGAGCGGAGATCCCATTACCGAAGGACCTATCAATCCTCACGATATATTGAGAACCAAGGGTCGAAAGGCTGTACAGGAATATATTCTTAAAGAAGTCCAATCCGTTTATCGTTCTCAAGGCGTGCAGATAAACGATAAGCACATAGAAGTCATCGTAAGACAGATGCTCAAGAAAGTCAAGGTAGAGGACAGCGGCGACGCGGATTTGTTGCCGGGCGACATGATAGATCTTGCCGCATTCGACGAAGCGAACGAAGCCGCAATGGAAAATTACGGCAGACCCGGCGTAGCAAAGCACGTGCTTTTGGGTATCACCAAGGCGGCGCTTGCCACCGACTCCTTCTTGTCGGCGGCGTCTTTCCAAGAGACGGCAAGAGTGCTTACCGAAGCCGCTATCAAGAATAAAGTGGATCCTCTTATGGGACTTAAAGAGAACGTCATCATAGGAAAACTCATTCCCGCAGGAACGGGTATGAAGAAGTACAAGGACATCTCGTTTATCGAGGCGGGCAAGAATACCGATTCCGAGGATACTACCGAAAGCGTTTGATCGACGGATTTGACCCTTCCCGACAATAAATCAAGTATTTCATTTTGAATATCTTAAAAAAACGCAAGAGAAAATCTTGCGTTTTTTTTACGATACACCGTTACCGTTCGGATTTATAAGACCGATTCGGCAAAATCACAGTTTGGCTTGTTTCCGCTTTCTATTTGAAATCTATATCCAAATCTTCGCTTTGAAATATAGGGTCGGAAAAGAACTTTTGGGGCGTTACATCCAATGTTCTCAAAAGAATAAGCAGCGTCCTCGGATATATATCCTTGAGTAACGAACAAAATTTCAGTACGAAATATTTAGCAATCGAACGGATCTGAATTTGTGATTCCTTTATAGCGGTAAGCAAAAAAGCGGATAATCGGGTTTTATATTTTGCAGTGATTTAAAATAATATTGAGTTTATTTTTTAAGGAATAAATATGCGACGAAAGTAAAACTTATTAATTTGCAATTGACAAATATTATAAGATATGATATTCTTTATATATTACTTAAGAAAGGAGAGTGGATTTATGAAAAACAAAAATAAGATTTTATCCATCATTGTTGCGTCTGTACTTTGTGCAATGCTTATATTATGTACGGCATGCGTTCCATCAAGCCGTTGGGAAGTGACATTGGATTACGATACCACACGAGGAACTGTTGAGCTTTCCCCCATGGAGGATGATTTTATATATTATGAAGGCACGGAGATAACAGTTACGGTATCGGCAAATCCCGGTTATGTTGCTTCGAAAATTTATCTCGATGGTGCGTTGAAAGAAAAGCAATTCACTTTTACGATAACGAGCAATGTTCGAATAACGGTGGAGTTTGATCTTGCTACAGAAAGTTGATTTCATTCTTAATGACCAATATTTTAATTAGACTTATTGTAATTGTTATTGGAAGCAATATTAAACAAAGAAGCATATTATGAATACAACAATGTAATGAAAAAGCGGCGACTTGATAGACCTTACGCCAAAAGCCGAGAGAATCAATTTCTCTCGGCTTTTTGCAACTTTCGGATATTGTTCGCTTCGGCGGAAACAGACAAGGTCTTTAGGTTTTATATAATCCCATATTGTAAAATTGTAGAAAAGTTGGTATTATTTTTGGAAAATATACTTGACAATATAAATTGAATATGATATTGTAGAGACAACAAAATTTTTTATGGGGAGAGGTATATGAAAACAAAAAAATATTTTTCGGTTGCTTTGGTGATTGTCTTGATTTTTGCGATTGCGGTGTTTTCGGCGTGCGTAAATGAAGGCAAGGCGTCAACGGTGACTTTTGTGGGCGCAGATGTTGCGTCCGTCGAAGTGGAAAGCGGAAAAGCGATGACAAAACCTTCGGATCCGACTCGGGAAGGTTATGATTTCGAGGGTTGGTTTACCGCAGAGGGTAAGGAGTGGAATTTTGATGATCCCGTAGAGAGCGACATGACTTTGACCGCGCATTGGGAAGCAAAACATTACACGATAACGCTCTCGTTGAACGGCGGAACATTGGACGGCGGCTCGACAGAGGTGGAGGTGGTGTATGATGAAAATTACACGCTTCCCGTACCTTCTATGGGAGACATTCGATTTATGGGTTGGACGATCGACAATACCGCGGTAACCGATCTTGAAGGAAAGTCATTGACTTCGTATAAATTCGCAAGAAATTCGACGGCGATCGCGTCCTGGACTTTTACGCAAAAGAGCGGATTTATATATCAACTCAATAAAGACGACACTCTTACCGTAACGGCGGCGGGCGGTTTCGCTTATGACGAAAATCTCAAATTCGAGTCCGAAATAGAGGGCAAGAAGGTTTCCGCAATAGGAGATATGAGCAAACTCACCGCAAGAGAAGTGACTGTTCCCGAAAGCGTTGAGAAAATTGCCGACGGAGCCTTCGAAAACAATATTTATTTGCGTGAAATGGATTTGTCGGCATTTAAGGGAACCATAGGCGATCGCGCTTTTACAGGCAGCAGACTCCGTTATATCGATCTCGGCGGAACCGTTTCTATAGGAGATAACGCCTTTGTGAATACCAATCTTGCTTTGCTTTATGTGCCTTCGAGCGTAACTTCCGTAGGCGCGGGCGCTTTTGACAGCGCAGACCTTGTTGAAATAGGCTTCGAAGCGAATTTTCCCGCTCTCGGAGAAAGGGTGTTCGGAGACGGTACCCGTAACGGTGATGACGGATCCGTCACTATCATAGCGTCCGAAAAAGCGTGGGATGCTCTTGTTGCGACTCAAGCCGAGAACTTGACTTTTGCCCAAAAGGTAGAGGCGGCGACAGGCGTTCAAAAAGCCTCTCTGTTCACCTGGACGGATTCGATGATTGCCGAAGGAAAAGAAGTTAAAGGTCGTTACGAAGGCGACGTTCTTGTCTATATGGGAATGGGATTGAATGCCGTTATCGCAGACGGAAACGCAATGTCTTTGGAGTCGGTATTTGACGGCAAAGAAAGTTGCGATCATATTTATGATTTTTCCGACGGAAAGAAAACTGTTTATCTCGACAGAAATTCCAAAACGACGACGTTGCTCGAAGCAAACGAGAACGGCGAAGTAATTAAAGATAACGTTTTGTATGATTATATAGGTTCGTCGCTTACATACAAGATTCCCGACAACATTACCGCGATCGCAGGCGGCGCGGGACAGTTGAATTACGATGTACGATTCCTTATCTTGGGAGACAACGTTACATCGGTAGGCAGTTTTGCTTTCAGTTCGGGACAGTTGTTCGGCATTTCGATCGGTAAAAACGTGCAAGAGATTGCCGATTATGCTTTCTTCGATCAGAATTATTTGACTCAACTCATATTCTGCGGTTCCGAAAAGGCTCCTCATATCGGGCAAGCGGCGTTCTCGGTATTTGTTACGGGCGGTTATGCTCCTTTCACGCTCAATCAAATGGCGCAATACGGAGTGTCTGTAAAGATTTATCTTGAAAAAGAGGTACAAAGCTATGATTTCGAATCCTGGCAATACGTTCCCGGCGAAGGCGCGATATTTATGGACGCGCTTAACGCATCTTTGGAAGGACTCAACCTTGTAAAAGTCGGTTACGAGGGCGACAGCGAAGAGGATTATAAAGATGCAAGTTATCTCACTGCCGATTTTACGACTTTCAGAACGAGCGGTTTTGTGGCTAAAGATACCGTTTATAGCGGAGATCTCGGAACGATTACCATGAGCGGCGCGGATAACGGCTATGCGTATATCGATTTCGATGAGGACAGCGGATACAGCGGCAGCAGTTATTTGTATTTCAGCGGTATGCCCGGATACAGTTTCAGCTATTCCGACGACGAATCCGTACCCCTCAGAATACAGGTATTTACAGGTTTTGACACAGAGGGTCTCAAGAGTACTCTTGTTTACGGACAGTTCAAAGAAGGAGAACTTGTCCTGAGAGGCGCCGAAGCGGGTACTTACGGAAAAATCAAAGAGGACTATTTCATTATCGACGGTTACGGTGGAATTTCTTATCATAAAGCGGACGGTAGCGTAGAAGAGGGAAGTTATACGTTAAGCGGCAATACGCTTAATATCCGAGGTATAGACGGAGTTTCGACTCTTACAGTGGATTTCGAAAAGCAAGAAATCACCTTCGGAGGCAATACCCTTTACGCTCTCGGTGAGGAAGCGGGAGTATATTATGACCTTGCGCACAGAGCAAAACTCGAACTCGACGGAGTTTCGTACATGGACAGAATTGCCGACGAAGAAAGCGGCGAAAGCGCCACTATTTATTATTCGGGAACCATGACGCTTTTATATAACGGCAAGACCGAAACTCTCGGATATATAATCAACGGAACAAAACTTTCCTTCATTCTCGACGGAGTAAATAAGGAATGGACTTTCAGCAGAACTTCCGCGCATATCGTCAGCGGCTATTATGACGAAAATTATACATATTATCTCGAGTTCGGAGAGGAAGAGCCGGGTCTCAAAGATACTTTTACGAACGGAAGCAGTTCGTTGACTCTTGACGGATTCTTTACGGCAACTTTGGATGATAAAGAATACGGCTATTTCATATTCGAACAAAGTTTGCTGTTGTTCGACAACGAAAACGTGACAATTTACAATCTCGATACAGACGCAAAAACCTTTGCCGTAGCGAATGCGCCCGAAGCGGGAATGTATTATGTAAACACCTCTGCCGATTACAGATTGTTTATAGACGGCAAAGGCTCGCTCCTGTATGACAACGGCAGTTACAATATCGGAACATATTCTTATGATGCGGCTACGAAGCAGTTAGACGCTTGGATAGGCAACAAAGAGAACGCTACTCAAAAGGGCAATCTCGACACACAAAGCGGTTGCGGTATGATCTCTTATTACAGCGGATACAGCGATACGATAATGGCAATAAGCAAACAACCTTTTACAAGAATTTTATCGTATAAGACCGTAAGAGTTTATTTTACGGACGGAGACGGAATAACTTCCGAAAGCCCGAGTTTCGACGCTTATGTAAGCAATAATATGTTGTTTATATCCACTTACGGAGCGCCCGTTGCGATATACGATCTTTCTTCCGCAGAACTTACCTTCGAATACATTTACAAGACCGCGCGCATAGAAGTGAAGGTTCGAAAGCAAGACGATTCTTACAGCGTGGAACTCGCCTTTAAGTGCGCTTCTGTCGAGACGATCCAAGCGACCGTGGACGGAGAATCCAAGTCGTTGATATTCTGTTGGTTGAATGACGAAAAGACGGAACTCGGTATATACGAGAACGAAAGTTGGCAGAGCAATGTGGTTTGCGGTAAGGTAGAGTGGGACGCTTCGAAAACCTCGTTTACGATAGGCGGTTACAGAGTGAGCGGTTATCCCTCTGATGTTACCATAAGCACAATCGAATAATCGAAACCATAACGTGTAACAAAACGCGCCTTCGAGGGAACTCTTCGAGGACGCGTTTTTCGTTTTCGGAAGGCTTTTCTTTTCAGAATAAATCGGAGTATCAAACCTTGAAATTTTAAAATTCGGCAAAGTGTTTTTTTATTCGCATAAAGCAAAAATTGAAAAAACGGCACCATAAGCATTTGTTTTGATATTTTAACGGAACTTTTCGCTTTCTTTTGCAAGCAATATAAGCAATAATATTGACAATCGAAAAAAATTAAGTTATAATAAAAAGAATGGAGGGTATATGGCTATAAATAAAAACAAAAACAACAAAAACGAAATACCGAGCCAAGAAAACGGTATAAATACCGATACCGTTAATACATCTGTACCCAAAAATTCCGAAAAAAAAGAGAGAATAAAATTTTTTTCCAAAAAGAACGGAAAAAACGACTCTCGACCGCAAGTCGAATATATAGAGGATAAGGGCGACGGGCTTGTCGAAAGACCCGAAAAAATGCTTTCTTCGTCGGGTACCATTATATTGAATAAAAACACTTTGGCGACCGACGCAAAAAAGAGGAAAAAGCCCAAATATCGCCCCGTTGACCTTTCCAACGCTCAAAGATACGATCCCGAAATCAAAAATGGGCTTACTTCCGAGCAAGTGGAAAAGCGTTACGAAGAGGGCTATGTCAATCTCAGTCCTCCCAAAAAAGGAAAGACTTATCTTAATATAATTCTGTCCAATATTTTTACTTTCTTCAATGTTTTGACTTTTATTGTTGCGGCGGCGTTGATCGTTGCGGGCGTGCAAATAACTCAACTTTTCTTTTTGGTTATCATCGTGGCGAATATAGTTATAGGGCTCATTCAGGAAATAAAAGCGAAATATTCCGTGGACAAATTGAGTCTTGTGACGGCGCCGTCTGCGCAAGTAATACGCGACGGACAGTTGAGATCCATTCCCGTGGACGAGGTCGTTTTGGATGACATAATCTTTTTGGAAGCGGGCAAGCAAATCTGTTCGGACAGCATATTGCTTAGCGGTGAAATCGAAGTAAACGAAGCGTTGATTACAGGCGAAAGCGAAAATATCCGCAAACAGAGCGGAGATATTTTATATTCGGGCAGTTATCTCGTATCGGGCAACTGTTATGCCAAAATCGAACGCATCGGAGCCGAGAATTATGTCAATAAACTTACTTCCAATGCCAAAAATTATCGCAAGCCCAAGAGCGAACTCAACGATTCGATAAGACTTATAATCAAGATCGCAAGTATCTTTATCATTCCTTCTGCGATCGCAAGTTTTGCGGTGGCGCATTACAAAAACCATTTGTTGTGGAACCAAGCCATAATCAGCACAAGCGGCGCGATTGTGGGCATGATACCCGCGGGAATGTTTTTGCTTACAAGTATGGCGTTGGCGGTAAGCGTCGTGAAGTTGGCGCGGAAACGGACGCTCGTTCAGGATCTGTACTGTATCGAGATGTTGGCTCGCGTTGACGTTTTGTGTCTCGATAAGACGGGAACTCTGACCGACGGCACCATGAACGTGACTAAGATAGTAAAGACCTCGGAAGAAGAGGTTATTCCCTCGGAAACGATAATAGGTTCGATGTTGACCGCGACCGAGGATAACAACCAAACCGCGCGGGCTTTGGCGAAAAAATTCGGATACAACAAAGATCTGAAAGCGACCGATATATTGCCTTTCAATTCTCAGCGAAAATTCAGCGCGGTGACTTTCGGCGATATGGGCACATATTTTTTGGGCGCGCCCGAATTTGTTCTCAAAGAGTTGAGTGCCGATGTCGATCAATTGATAACCGATCATGCCTCGCAAGGTTTCCGCGTATTGTGTCTTGCTCATTCCGATGCTCCCATAATAGATAAAAAGATTCCCGTGGCGGATCAACTTCTGTGCCTCATCATGTTGGAGGACCATATAAGAGAGGACGCTTACGAGACGGCTAAGTGGTTCAAAGAAAACGACGTCGCGCTCAAAGTTATCTCGGGAGACAATCCCATAACCGTTTCCAATGTGGCGCAGCGCGTCGGCGTCGAAAATGCCGAGATGTTTATATCTCTCGACGGCATGAGCGATAACGATATAGTGGAGATAGCCGATAAATACACCGTTTTCGGAAGAGTCACGCCCGAGCAAAAAGCCGTATTGGTAAGGGCTATGAAGAGCAAAGGGCACACCGTGGCAATGACAGGCGACGGAGTAAACGATATTCTTGCCATGAAAGAGAGCGATTGTGCCGTTGCGATAGCTTCGGGTTCCGAAGCGGCGCGCAGCGTAAGTCACCTTGTGCTTTTGGATTCGTGTTTTAAGGCAATGCCCGACATAGTTTACGAAGGAAGGAGAGTCGTCAACAATATTCAGAAGTCCTCATCGCTGTTTTTGATGAAAACTCTTATGTCCATTATGCTGACGATAATCTTTTTGATTATGGGGCAGACCTATCCTTTGGAACCCAACAATTTGTTTTTTCTGGAATTTTTCATTATAGGCTTGCCTTCGTTCTTCTTGGCTTTACAGCCCAACAAAAACAGGATACGAGGTCATTTCCTGAGCAATGTCATAAGTCGCGCCGTTCCGGGCGGTTTTGCGTTGGTAATGACGGTCATGGCGGTGTATATTTATTCGCACAATATTGCAATAGGCGGGACGTCTACGTTTTCGGCTTGGACGTCGGGGATAGCGGACAACGGAGACGCGTTGAAGATTTTCGTAAAGACCATGATGGTATTTTCCATATCTTTGACGGGCTTTATGTGTCTGTGCAAAATATGCGAGCCATTCAATTACTTCAGAGCGTTGCTCGTTACCGCGATATTTATTTTAATGGCAATAATATTTTTCTCATTCCGTCAATATTTCGGGTTGGGGGAGATACATCTGAAAAATGCCGCGCAGAGAGCATTTTTCTTCTTCGATATCGGAATTTGTTTTGCTTCTTATTTTATTGTTTCGATAGTTATGAAGATTTTGAAACAGTTCAATGTAATGTATGATTAAAAATTCAAATTAAAAAAGGAGATGGAAAAAATGGCAAACGGAAATTTAACATTGGAAGCGGGCACCTTAAGAGGTCTGCTTAACAAATCGGGAATTGTCGAGTTGAGAGAAATAGGTTTGCAAACGGGAGTCGCTTCTTCTACGACTTGGGAAAAAGAAGATCTCGTAAATAAGATCGTCGAAAAACTTGCGGCGCAAAAGAGACCCATAAATTCCACGTATTACGAAGCGACCGATTACGATGTCAACGAACTCTTGAAATGCTATCTTAACGAGAAGGACTACAGACCCAAAGAGATAGAAGGCTACCTTGACGAATATGTTTACGGAGCAATGGTTCGCAACTCCGAATTGAAAACCGAAAAGGATATGATTTTCATTCCCCGTTGGGTGATGGAAAAATTCGATTTGAGAGGGGGCGATTATATCAAAGGTACCGCCTGTCTTTTGAGCATGAACAGTGTTTACGGAGTCATCGAAGTAAAAGAAGTCAACGGTCTGGAGCCTTTGACGGAGAGAAAAAATTATATCGACCTCAGGGCGTCTCAAATAAAGAAGAAACTCGTTTTGGGTATGCCCGAACCTCTCGACGCTGTCGATGTATTGACTCCCGTCGGCGAAGGCATGAAAACCATCATAAGAACGGATCTCAGAGGAAATGCGCTTTCCAAACTTTTGACTTATATTCCCGAATCATTTGAGCAACAGGGTATAAAAACTTATTCTCTGTTTTTGGGAGAATCTCCCGAGTTCAAAAACGAAGTCGTGAATATAAAGGACAATCTTTTCTATACGAATTTCGAAGAGAATGTCGAAGAGAATTACAGAATGTTCTCTTTGATAATCGATATTGCCAAAAGAGAAGTCGAGATGGGACAAAGAGTCGCCGTACTTTTAAGTCGTCTCGAAAGCGTATACACGGGCGACAATTTTTGCAAAATTCGTTCGCTGTTCGGTTCTTCCAAATACACAAAGAGCGGAAGTTTGACAATAATAACCACAGCGCGTCGCGATTTTAATATCGAAGATATTGCCGATAACGTGATGTATGTCAATTATCATAACGGCAGTGTTTTCTACGACTATTTAAAAAGTTATTCGAGTTTGAAAAACAAGGAGTAAAAAATGGGGCTTATTTCATATTTGGCAAACAGCGATAACCGCAAGCATCTCAGAAAGATAGACGCCATTGTCGATAAGATCGAAAGTTATGCCGACAAATTCAGGGCTTATACCGATGAGCAACTGAAAGATATGACCAATCAGTTTCGCAGACGTCTTAAAGAGAATTACGAAACTTTGGACGACATTTTACCCGAGGCATTCGCGGTTGTAAGAGAAGCAAGCACAAGAGTCCTCGGAATGACGCATTTCAGAGTGCAGTTGATAGGCGGCGTCGTTTTGCATCAGGGACGTATTGCCGAGATGCGTACAGGTGAAGGTAAGACCCTTGTGTCCACCTTGCCCGCTTACTTGAACGCATTGACAGGCGAAGGAGTTCATATCGTTACCGTTAACGAATATCTTGCAAAGCGTGACGCGGAATGGATGGGAAAAATTCATAAATTTTTGGGATTGACCGTGGGTATATCTCTTGCGAATACCGACCCCGAAGTTAAGCGAGAAGCCTATAATTGCGATATAACTTATGCCACTAACAACGAGTTGGGTTTCGATTATTTGCGAGACAACATGGTTATCTATAAAAAAGATATGGTACAGAGAGGACATCCGTATGCTATCATAGACGAGGTGGACTCCATTTTGATAGACGAAGCGAGAACTCCTCTTATCATAAGCGGAAAGGGCGGAAAGAGCAGTGACATGTATATCACCGCGAATAAATTCGTTCGCAGATTGAAGCCTTCCACAAACGTAGACGAAGAAGGAAAACCTCTCAATGACGAAGAGCCTAACGGTGATTTTGAAATAGACAGAAAGAAAAAAGCGGTGAGCCTTACCGAATCGGGTATCGCGCAAGCCGAGCGTTTCTTTGCCGTGGATAATTTAACGGATATCGAGAATACCGAACTCAACCATTATATCAACAACGCGTTGAAAGCGCAATGGGTAATGAAGAGAGACACCGATTATGTTGTCAATGACGGCGAAGTCATAATCGTCGACGAATTTACGGGTCGTCTCATGATAGGCAGGCGTTACAGCGACGGCTTGCATCAGGCGATAGAGGCAAAAGAAAACGTCAGGATCCAAAGCGAGAACAAGACTTTGGCGACAATAACTTTCCAGAATTATTTCCGTATCTACAAGAAACTCGGAGGTATGACGGGTACCGCAAAGACCGAGGAAAGCGAATTCAGAAGTATTTACGGACTTGACGTAGTTGTCATTCCCACCAATTTGCCTGCAAAGCGTATCGATGAAAACGACGTTGTCTTTACCACAAAGAAGGCAAAACTCAACGCCGTTGTCGAGGATATAAAAGAATGTTACGGCAGAGGACAGCCCGTGCTTGTAGGTACTACCACCGTCGAAAAGAGTGAAGAACTTTCGGCAATGCTCAAACACGAAAAGATCCCGCACAATGTATTGAACGCAAAGAATCACGCAAAAGAGGCGGAGATCGTAGCCCAAGCGGGTAAATATAAAGCAGTGACGATCGCCACAAACATGGCAGGTCGTGGTACCGATATAATGCTCGGAGGAAATGCCGAATTTCTTGCTATAAAGCGTATGCGCGATATGGGTATGCCCGAGGAACTTGTTTCGGCGGCGACTGCATACTTTACCACCGAAGATCCCGAAATTCTCAACGCGCGCGATACTTTCAAAAGATTTTTCGATGAGGAAAAAGTTAAAATCGACGAAGAAAAGAAGCAAGTCATCGAAGTCGGAGGTTTGAGAATAATAGGTACCGAACGTCACGAGTCGAGGCGTATAGACAATCAGCTTCGCGGTCGTGCGGGTCGTCAGGGCGACATCGGCTCCTCGGTATTCTATTTGAGTATGGAGGACGATCTCTTGCAACTTTTCGGCGGAGAGAGAATGAAGAGGATCGCTTCCGCCTTCAATACCGACGAGAACACTCCTTTTGCCGCGGGACTTCTGACGAAGCAAATCGAGAACGCGCAACGCAATCTCGAGGGCAGAAACTTCTCCATAAGAAAGCAAGTGTTGGAATACGACAACGTCATGAATACTCAACGCGAAACGATTTACGAAGAAAGGAATCGCGTGCTTATGGGCGAGTCGGTACACGAGCAAATCATGTCTATGCTCGAGTCCGAAGTGGAAAGACTTATGAACACTTATACAAATCCCGCGGTGGATTGGAACGAGTGGGATTATTATAATTTCAACAAAGAAATAAATACAAAATTCATGCTTGACGAACCCGAGTTTTTCACCGAGGAGAGACTTTCTCAATACGCTTGGGAAGAACTCAAAGAGCAACTTATCGACGCAATGAAGAGCGTATATAACGAAAAAATGCGCGAAGCGGCGGAAAACGGCTTGGACTTCGAGGACGTCGAGCGCGTCTTGTTGTTGAGGGCTGTCGATAATAAATGGATGGATCACATTGACGCGATGGACGCCTTGAGACAGGGCATAGGTCTTAAAGCGTACGGCAATCAGGATCCCATCATAGCCTACAAGAAAGAGGGATTTGCCATGTTCGACGAGATGGTGGAAAACATTCAGGAGATGGCGGTATCCATGCTTATGAGGGTGAATATCGAAAGAGCGCCCACCAGACAGGAAAACAAAGTCGAAATGACGGCGGTAAGCGGCGAGAATCAGCAAAAAGAAGCGACACACAAAAAGGCTCCCGCTGCAACGAAGGTCTCTGTGGGCAGAAACGATCCTTGTCCTTGCGGAAGCGGCAAAAAGTACAAGAATTGTTGCGGAAAGAATGCTTAAGGACGAAAAACTGCAATAAAGGAAAACGCCCTTATCCGAAAAGGGCGTTTTTCATAACGCAAAGGGAGAATTGAAAAAAAGAATCTTATGGTTATTTTGGATGAAGAAAAATTAAGATTAAAAACCCTTGCCTCGAAAGCGGCGGATTGTTGCAAGGCGTTCGACATCGACAATATGAAATCTCGTTTGGCGGAGTTGTCCTTACAACAGCAATCTCCCGATTTATACAAGGATCTGAAGAAAGCGCAGTCGATAAATTCCGAGGCAAAATATATAGAAAGCAAACTCAAAGAACTCGAAAAGATGAACAATGCGATAGCCGATATAGGGGAACTTATAGAACTTGTCGAGGCAGAGGACGACGAAACTTTGGTTTCCGACGTCGATTCCACATTGGATAAACTCGAAAGCGAAGTCGAAGAACTTCATCTTGCAACGCTTTTGAAAGGCGAATATGACAGGAACAATGCCATAATCACAATTCATGCGGGAGCGGGCGGCACCGAAGCGCAGGATTGGGCGGATATGCTCTATCGAATGTACAGAATGTATTGCGAAAAAGAGGGTTTCAAAGTCGAAGAGATCGATTATCTCGACGGCGACGAGGCGGGACTTAAGAGCGTTACTTTTTTTGCCGAAGGACTCAACGCTTACGGCTATCTCAAAGCCGAGAAAGGCGTGCATCGTTTGGTAAGAATTTCTCCTTTCGATTCCAACGCCCGCCGACACACTTCATTTGCAAGCGTAGAGGTAATGCCCGAGATAGATAACGATACTTCTATCAAGATAATGCCCGATGAATTGAAGATAGACACTTATCGAAGCGGCGGAGCAGGCGGTCAGCATGTCAACAAGACGGACAGCGCGGTGCGAATAACGCATCTTCCCACGGGAATAGTCGTGCAATGTCAGAACGAGCGCAGTCAGATACAGAACCGTGAAACCGCAATGAAAATGCTCATGAGTAAACTTGTCGAACGCAGAGAGCGCGAAAACATGGAGAAAGCGGCATGTATCAAAGGAGAACTCAAAAAGATAGAATGGGGCAGTCAGATCCGTTCTTACGTCTTTCAGCCTTATACGCTTGTAAAAGATCACAGAACGGGCTATGAAACACCCGATGTTTTCGGCGTTATGGACGGAAATATAAGGGAATTTATTTTTGATTATCTGAGGAAATCTTAAAGAAATGTACGATTTTACCGAACAGTTCGAAGCATTGCGTCATAAATCGAATATAAACGTATTGGGCATAGAAAGTTCATGCGACGAGACAGCGGCGGCGGTGGTTTGCGACGGCAGAAATATCCTTTCCAACGTTATATTGTCTCAAGTGGATATTCACAAGATTTTCGGCGGCGTGGTGCCCGAGGTCGCAAGCAGAAATCATACTCTTGCATTGCCGAGCATTGCGGACAGAGCGATCAAAGAATCGGGACTTACTTTGGAGGACATAGACGCCGTTGCGGTAACTTACGGAGCGGGACTTGTCGGCGCGCTCATTGTGGGAGTCACTGCGGCGAAATCCCTTGCCTATGCTTGGCGAAAGCCGTTGATAAAGGTAAATCACCTCGAAGGGCATATAGCCGCGAATTTTTTGGAGCATAAAGAATTGACTCCGCCTTTTTTGTCGGTGGTGGCAAGCGGCGGACATACGGGACTTATTTGGGTCGAGGATTATTGCTCATATTATCAGATGGGAGGCACGACGGACGACGCGATAGGCGAGGCTTTCGATAAAGTGGCGCGTCTATTGGGCTTGGGCTATCCCGGCGGTCCCGCCATCGACAGACTCGCAAAAGAAGGGAAACCCTCCATATCTTTTTATAAGACCGAGAAACATGCCAATTCCGAACATTCTTTGAGTTATTCGGGGCTTAAGACTGCGGTGGTAAATTATGTTCATAATTTGCGTCAACGCGGAGAGGAATTGCCGATCGCCGATATATGCGCTTCGTTTACGCATGCCGCGGTGGACATTCTCGTGGAAACGGCGATCGATTGCGCGACGGAAAAAGGATCCGACAAGATAGTTCTTGCGGGCGGAGTGGCGGCGAACAGTTATCTCAGAAGCAAACTCGAATATCAAGCCGATAAAAAGGGAATAAAGACGCTTTCGCCGTCATTGATACTTTGTACCGACAATGCCGCGATGATAGCGTCACGCGCATATTACAGCATTATAAACGGCAGAGATCTTGCCGGACTCGATCTCAATGCGGTAAGCGGTTTGCGAATAGGCGAATAGGAAGAAAACATAATGGAAAAGAGTTCAAAAGCAAGAGTGGTAGTGGGAATGAGCGGCGGAGTCGATTCTTCTGTCGCCGCTTTGCTGTTAAAACGCGCGGGATATGAAGTTATAGGGCTTTTCATGAACAATTGGGAAGAGCAGGACGACGGCGTGTGTACCTCTGCCGAGGATTGGCGAGACGTGCAAGCGGTGTGCGGAAAACTCGATATTCCTTATTACGGAGTCAACTTTTCCGCCGAATATATGGAGAAAGTGTTCTCGTACTTTTTGGAAGAATACAAAAAGGGAAGAACGCCCAATCCCGACGTATTGTGTAACCGCGAGATAAAATTCGGTCCCTTTCGGGAATATGCGAGCAAGTTGGGAGCCGACTTCATAGCGACGGGACATTATTGCGACATAGAACACGACGGAGGAACGAGGCTTTTGAAAGCCGCCGACTCCGACAAAGATCAGACTTATTTTTTGTGCGACGTCAGGACTTACCAACTCGAAAACACACTGTTTCCTTTGGGTAAATTGAAAAAAGGCGAAGTGAGAAGAATTGCCGAGGAAAACGGGCTTGTGACTGCGCGAAAGCGAGACTCGACGGGAATATGCTTTATAGGCGAAAGGAACTTCAAAAAATTTCTGTCTCGGTATCTTCCCGCGCAAGAGGGAGAAATAAGAGATACCGCGGGTAACAAACTCGGGACGCACACGGGACTTATGTACTATACCATAGGACAGAGACGGGGTTTCGGACTCGGCGGCATAAGCGGTTATGATCAAAAACGTTGGTATGTTGTGGATAAAGATGTCAAAAACAATATATTGATAGTAAGTTGCGGCGAGGGCGAAGAATTGTATTCGAGCGGTCTCGAATGCGGTAATTTCAACAGGATAGGAGATATAGAGTTGCCCGACGCTTTTGCCTGTACCGCAAAGTTTCGTTATCGTCAGCCCGAGCAGAAGGTATGGGTAACTATTGGGGACTCGGGCGGAATAAATATCCGATTCGAGGAAAGGCAGCGCGCGATTACTCTCGGTCAATATGCGGTACTGTATCTTGACAAGTATTGCCTCGGGGGCGGCGTAATAGACAGCGTTTATAAATAAGGGGTATGAAAATTGATTAAAGAGAGGGTAAAAAATTTTTTTGATGTGACTTGGCGAAGTCTTTTGTGCGGCGTTATTGTCGGAATCATCATTACTTTCTTTGTTCTCGGCGCAGAAGAGATAATGAGTCTCGTAAAAGAAATATTCGAACTTTCTCACGGCTCTTGGTTTTTGTGCCTATGGTTGTTTGTTACGTTGATTCTTATCGCGCTGTTGATAAATCTTATTTTTTCTTACATGCCGACAATAGACGGCAACTGTACCGCCGAAAAACTGAAAAAACGCAATATTTTGGTTCGCGCGACGGATTTTGGTTGGTTAAAGACGGGGCTTGCTTATTTTTTATCCACCTATTTGACTTTCTTTGCGGGCTTGCCCTTCGGAGCCGAGCGTCCTTCGGCGTTTCTCGGAATAACGCTTTCGCAGGGAATATCGAGATATACGGGCGGAAAACAAGAGGATTCGATGCGGGTTTTCGGCGAATCCGCCGCGGTGTCCGTTGCCGTGCGCGGTCCGATAACGGGATGTATATATGCAATCGAAGAACATCTCAAAAAGACAAAGGGCAAGGGAATGCGTTTTTCCCTTGCGTTCGGCGCGATATTGTCTGCGTTGACAGCCTATCTCATAGGCTTTTTGTTCATAAAAGTTATCTTCAAACTGCATTTTTCGTCATTCGAGACCTTTTCTTTTCCCGCCATATCCATGAAATACGTATTGTATCTCATTCTTTTGGGTGTTGTAATAGGAGTGGGAGCGGGACTGTTCTTTATTTTGAGTAAATTCGGACAATATGTTTTCGGCAAGGCGGACATAAGACCTTTCTTTCTTATTGTTACCGCGGTGTTGTTGACGGGAATTATGGGTATAATCGATATCGGCGACTATCACGGATATACTCTTTTGGGCGGCGGAACGAATATCATAGTCGGCGCGGCGAACGGGGAGTATTCCGCGCAAATACTCGGTATTTATTTTGCCGTCAAATTCGTTGTAATTTTGGCATGTATATGCTCGGGAGCGAACGGCGGAGTCTTTATTCCCTCAATGGCTTTGGGCGCGCTTTTGGGCGGACTCATGAACAAGGTTTTCGTGCTTTGGGGCATGCCTTCCGAATATCTTCCTTCGGTAATACTTATTGCCGCGGTTGCGTTTATGGGCTGTTTCATGCACTTGCCGTTAACTTCGCTTTTCCTTGCGATAGAACTTGCGGGTTTCAATTTGTTTTCCGACGGATATTCTTTCGGATTTATCTTTGCCGTTCTCATCGTGACGATAACGAGTTACGGCATATCCATGATTTGCGAGATAAGGTCGATAAGTTTGATAAGACGAATAAATAAGCGTGTAAAAAAGCATCGTTGATTACATTATTCGCAGCAGAGCGCAACCTATAATACAGCCCATAATCGTCGAAACGAGCGCGACGGGAATGGCATAGCCGAGTTTTTTGACTTTGCTTTGAGAAAAATAGATACTCGAAATATAGAATACCGTTTCCGAGGAACCGTATATGAGCGAGGCGCATCTGCCTATATAAGTATCGGTGCCGTAAGTCGAATAAATATTATCCAATATCGACAGCGAGCCCGCGCCCGACAGCGGACGCAAGATAATGAGTTCGGTAAGTTCTTTGGGAATGCCGACGAATTTCATGACGGGTTCCATAAGATTTGCCAAGAGCGCCGCGACGCCGCTGCTTCTGAAAACTTCGCAAGCCATCATTATCGTAAGCAGGTATGGCAAGACTTGAAACATAAGATCCATAGCCGAACGCGCGCCTTCTATGTAGTAGGAATACGGGTCCTTTTTTTTGAGGAAGGACAGAATAAGTACCGTTAAAAATATTACGGGGACAACATATACCGTCATGATTTCTCGGGATACCTCCGAAGTCTCGGACGAGTCTCTTGAGCAGCTTTTTTCTTTTTGAAGATTGCCGAAAGGCGGGAAATGAGTTTTACCAAAACTATGCCGATGACGGTGGACAATACGGTAGCTATTATGCAAGGGATAAGAAAATCGCTCGGATTAACGGAGCCGTGGTTTGCGCGCATACCTATAACGGTCGTGGGCAGGAGTTGAAGGCTCGTAGCCGAGATGACGGTAAGCATTATCATATTTACATTGACTTTATCGCTGCCGTTGTCCATGCCTTTGATGGCGTTTATACCCATAGGAGTGGCGGCATTGCCGAGTCCCAGCAAATTTGCGCTCATGTTCATGGAGATATATTTTTGCGTCTTTTCGTCCGTCCCCGGAAACAGAAATTTGATGAGCGGTCTTAACAATTTTGCGATAAAGTCGGAAATACCGAGTTTGTCTAAAATTGCGAACAAACCCAACCAAAATCCGTATAACGCCACAAGGTCTATGGCAAGGAGAACGGAATCGTTTGCGCCCTTAAGCATGGAAGATAGCGCGAGGGCGGGGTCTTTGAAGAGAAGAGTTGCTATACTTGCAATCAAAATGACGAGCCAAGCTTTGTTCATAAATATACCTCGTCTTAATATATGTCGGAAATTTCGATAAAAGAATTTGATTTTTACAAAACTATGTTGTATAATAGATAAAATTCCAAAGTAAACGGAGGGTAACAAGCATTGAAAGAGAAATTTTATATTACAACGCCTTTGTATTATCCGAGTGGTAAATGGCACTTGGGACACAGTTACACAACGGTATGTTGCGACGCAATAGCGCGTTATAAACGAATGTCGGGGTACGATGTTTTTTACCTTACGGGTACCGACGAACACGGACAGAAGATAGAGGAGCGCGCCAAAGATGCGGGAATGACTCCCAAACAATTTGTGGACGGCTTGGTGGACAATATCAAGTCTTTATGGCAAAGACTCGATATTTCTTACGATAAATTCATTCGCACAACCGATGATTATCATGTCAAAAGCGTGCAGAAGATATTTACCTATCTGTACGAAAAAGGCGATATATACAAGGCGACTTACAAGGGAAAATATTGTGTTCCCTGCGAGTCTTTTTGGACGGACACTCAACTTGTAGACGGCAAGTGTCCCGATTGCGGCAGGCCCGTTATCGATAGCGCAGAAGAGAGTTATTTCTTCCGTTTGAGCAAGTACGGAGACAGAATAAGAAAGTTGTTGACCGAAACGGATTTTCTCGAACCCAAGAGCAGAGTAAACGAGATGGTAAATAATTTTATCGACAAAGGACTCAACGACTTGGCTGTGACAAGGACTTCGGTGGAATGGGGCATACCCGTTCCCTTCGACTCCAAGCATAAAGTTTACGTATGGATAGACGCTCTTTCCAACTATATAAACGCGTTGGGCTATAACGGAGACGAAAAACTCATGAGTTATTGGCCCGCAAACGTTCACATGGTGGGTAAGGAAATAGTAAGGTTTCACTCCATAATATGGCCTGCGATACTTATGGCTCTCGATTTGCCTTTGCCCAAGAAGGTATACGGACACGGTTGGTTGCTTTTGGGCGGAGACAAGATGAGTAAATCCAAGGGAAACGTAGCCGACCCCTTTATGCTCATAGACAAATACGGAGTAGACGCGGTAAGATATTATTTGTTGCGAGAGGTGCCTTTCGGTTCCGACGGAGCGTTTACGCCCGAGGCGTTTTTGACTCGATATAATTCCGATCTTGCCAACGACCTCGGAAATCTCGTAAAGAGAACGCTTGCGATGAGCAGACAATATTTTGGCGGGAAGGTGACCATAGGCACGACCGAAGCCGCCGACGCAGAGTTTACCGACGAAATAAATTCTTTGAAAAGCAAGGTGGATAACGCCATAGATAAATTGAATTGTCCCGCCGCGCTCGAAGCGATTTTTGCGGTGATAAGCAAAGCCAATAAATATATAGACGCGAACACTCCGTGGGTATTGTTCTCCAAGGGCGAGACCCAAAGACTTAAAACGGTGATTTACAACTTGTTGGAGTCCATAAGAGTGTGCGCGACTTTGTTGTCGCCTTTTATCACAAAAGGAACGGAGAAGATATTCGAAGGATTGAATATCGAGAAACCCAAGACCGACGAGAGAGCGGTTTACATTGAAGATAACGAATACAATACGGTTGAACAGCCTGCATTGTATCTGAGAGTGGATATAAAGAAGGAGCTTAAAGAAATGGAAGAGAAAGTCGAAAAGACGGCAGAGGTAAAAGAAGAACCTCAAGACAAGAAACCTTTGATAGGCATAGAGGACTTTGACAAATTGGATCTCAGAATTGCCGAAGTTATCGCTTGCGAAAAAGTGGAAAAGGCGGATAAACTGCTAAAACTTACGGTAAGACTCGGAGACGAGGAGAGAACCGTCGTAAGCGGAATAGCGAAGAGTTATACGCCCGAACAGATGGTGGGGAAAAAGGTGGTATTGGTTGCCAATCTCAAACCCGTGAAATTGCGCGGTATAGAGAGCGCGGGCATGGTTATTTGCGCCGATTGCGGAGACGGCGTATCGTTGGTTTGTCCCGAGAAAGAGACGGACAGCGGGGCTAAGGTATGCTGATAGATACTCATGCGCATCTTACCGACGAGAAATTCGACGGAGAGGCGATAATCGCGGCTATGCCCGAAGATAAACTCGAAAAGATAATTTGCATAGGATTCGATATGCAAAGTTCCCGCGACGGTCTTGCGCTTGCCCAAAAGCATAACGCAGTCTATGCGGCGGTGGGAGTACACCCTTCGGAGTTGCTTTCGGTGACAGAAGAGGATATGAGCGAACTTGTCGAACTGTCGAAACATCCCAAGACCGTTGCGATAGGAGAGATAGGACTCGATTATCATGACGAGGACGTTCCCAAAGAGGTACAAAAAAAGTGGCTCGTAAGGCAGTTGGAAGTCGTAAAAGAGAGCGGATTGCCCGCGGTATTCCATCTGCGCGACGCTTACGGCGATATGTACGATATAATAAGAGCGCACCGAGATTGTCTCAAAGCGGGAGCGGTTATGCACTGCTTTTCGGGCTCCAAAGAGACGGCGCGCAATTATCTCGATATGGGCTTTTATATTTCTTTCAGCGGCTCGGTTACTTTCAAAAATGCGCGCAATCTTGCCGAAGTTGCGCCCGAAGTACCGTCGGACAGATTGCTTGTGGAGACGGATTGTCCCTATCTTGCGCCCACTCCTTTGAGAGGCACGGTAAATCAACCCAAGAATGTTTGGTTGACGGCGCAAAAGCTCGCAGAGTTGCGTAATTGCGAGTTGAACGAAATAGAAAAGATTACCGTTGATAACGCATATACATTATTTACTAAGATGAAGAGGTGAAAAACATCATGGATACTTATGTTTATAAATTCGAAAAGAATCTGTATATCAATTTGACAAATCGTTGCAACAATAATTGCAGTTTTTGTCTCAGAAAGAATATGGAAGGGATCGACGGAAACAAACTTTGGATGCAACGCGAAGCGACCGCCGAAGAGATCATCGAACTCATTAAGGGTTTCGATGAAAAAGAGTACGAGGACATAGTATTTTGCGGTTACGGCGAAAGCACCTATCGCGTCGAAGAGATGAAGAAGGTGGCGGCTTACGCCCATTCGATAGGCAAAAAGACAAGGCTCGACACCAACGGACTCGGCAACGAGTTGAACGGCAGAGACATTGTTCCCGAACTCAAAGGACTGATAGATAAAGTATCTATATCTTTGAACGAAAAGAACGCCCAAAAGTACGATGAAGTATCTCATTCGATTTACGGATTAAGGGCTTTCGATATAATGCTTGCCTTTACCGACGAATGTGTAAAAGCGGGCATGGATACATTGATGACGGTAGTGGACGTCATAAGCAAAGAGGATATAGAGGAGTGTCGAAAGATAGCGTTGGCGCACGGCGCGAAATTCCGTGTGAGAGAATATATTAAATGACAAGGAGAAAACGAAATGACGGATAAAAAACTTGACGAATACGGCATGTTGGCTGTAAGACAGGGTATAAATTTGCAACGCGGCGAAAGCCTCGTTATCGCGTCTCCCATAGAATGCGGAGACTTTGCGCGCGCCATAGCGGAGCAAGGCTACAAGGCGGGAGCAAAAAAAGTTACGGTATTTTGGCGTGATTCCGAAATGAGCAAGTTGTCGTATAAATACGAGGACATAGACACATTGACGGATATTCCTCAATGGTTAGTGGATTCGCGCAGTTACGTTGTCGATACTAAGGCGTGCTACATAAATATAATTTCCGACGATCCCGAAGGCTTTGTCGACGTAGACCCGAAAAAACTTATCGCGTCGAGTCGCGCTTCTCGGGTGGCATTGAAAAAATTCCGCGATTCGACTTCCAACAACAATACGAGGTGGTTGATAGTCGCTTATCCCAACGCGGCTTGGGCGAAGAAAATGTTCCCGAACTTGAGCGAGAGCGAGGCTGTCGATAAACAGTGGGAATATATTCATAAGACCATGAGAATGGATACAAAAGACAGTCTTAAAGCCTGGAAAGAGCACGAAAACGCTTTGTGCGAACGAAGCAAATTCTTGAACGAGGCTCATATCAAAACTTTCCGTTATACAAATTCTTTGGGCACCGATTTTACGATAGGAATGCCCGAAGGGTATAAATTCACGGGAGCGAGAGAAAAATCTCTCGGCGGAGTGGACTTTACCGCGAATATGCCTACCGAAGAGGTGTTCTCGTCTCCCGACAGAATGACGGCGAACGGTACTTTGGTAGCGTCTATGCCGCTTATACATAACGGAAACCTCATAGAGAATTTTGCTATAACTTTCAAGGACGGAAAAGTCGTGGATTATCGCGCCGAAAAAGGCTATGAAATTTTGAAGGGAATAATCGAGACAGATGAAGGCTCTCATTATCTCGGCGAAATTGCGCTTGTAGGCTACAATACGCCGATACAAAACCTCAAAACATTGTTCTATAACACGCTTTTCGACGAAAACGCAAGTTGTCACTTTGCGCTCGGCAACGGCTTCCCGTCATGTCTTAAAGGCGGCAGCGAAATGAGTGAAGAGGAACTTAAAAAACACGGTTTGAACGTTTCGCTCGAACATACCGACTTTATGGTGGGAACGGCGGATCTTACGATAACGGCAACCACCGCGGACGGAAAAACTTTGAGTATTTTCAAAAACGGCGATTGGGATTTGAAAATAATCAAATAACGATAAATTACCGATAATAATCGATAGAGGACAAAAATATGTATCGTGCCGAAAAACGAAAATCCGAGATTCCCGCTTCCGAAGAAAATCCCGAAGAAAGAGTCGAAGAAACTTTATCGGAAGAAAGAATCGACGAACACATATCCGAAGGAAACCACGAAGAAACTTTACCCGAAAACAAGAAAAAATTCGGCAATGCCTTTTGGCGTGTAACCAAAAAAGTTCTGTATCATATCTTTATAGACGGTTTGTCGGGAATGGCGGTCGGTTTATTCGCTACTTTGATAATAGGTACTATAATTTGTCAGATCGCTTCGTTCATTCCCGGAAAAATAGGCGGATTTATCGACGCCATGGGCAGAATAGCAAAAGCGATGACGGGCGCGGGCATAGGCTTGGGCGTAGCGTATAAACTCAAAAAGCCCGCTTTGGTGGGAGTCAGCGCCGCCGTCGTCGGAATGGTAGGCGCGTACGCTTCCAAAATAATAGCGGGTACGATTTTTTCAGCGTCTGCCAACACTTTATTGGAAGGAGTAGGCGAGCCGTTGGGAGCGTTTATAGGCGCGTTGGTGGCGATAGACATAGGCAGTCTCGTATCGGGAAAGACAAAAATAGATATTTTGGTAACTCCGTTGTGCGCCATAGTGAGCGGCGCGGCGATAGGGTTATTGGCTGGACCGCCGATTTCCGCGCTTATGACGGCATTGGGAAAATTGATCGACGTTGCGACCGTTCAACAACCTTTTATTATGGGAATAGTAGTCTCTGTGCTTATGGGTATGGCTCTTACGCTTCCCATAAGTTCTGCTGCGATAGGAGTATCGCTGTCCTTGGGCGGCATTGCCGCGGGAGCGGCTACCGTGGGTTGCTGTTGTCAAATGGTGGGATTCGCCGTTATGAGTTTTCGCGAAAACAAGTTCGGCGGACTCGTTGCGCAAGGAATCGGCACCTCAATGCTTCAAATGCCCAATATAATAAAAAAGCCCGTAATTTGGTTGCCGCCTATTATTGCGAGCGCGATTTTGGGTCCCATATCGAGCGTCGCGCTTAAAATGACGAGCAACGCCGTCGGTTCGGGAATGGGTACCGCGGGACTCGTGGGACCTATAATGACTTTTACCGTAATGCTCGAAGCGGGAACGCCTTGGTGGCTTATATTGATAGAGGTTTTGGGAATGTATTTCATTTTGCCCGCGGCGATCTGCTTGGGATTAAGCGAACTTATGCGTAAGATAGGACTTATAAAAAAAGACGATATGTTGCTTAAATTGAATTGATAAAACTTATAAACGGCGCAATGGTAAGACTTATCGTTGCGCCGTAATCAGATGGTTATCTTGTACTGTAATTGCGACAAGTGTCGCGATAGAAGAAAAAATATTTTCGGGAGGGAAAAATGAAAAAGATCGCACAAAACGACGCTATGGCGGAGCACGCAAAACAAATGGTATTTCCCATCGGCGCGCCCAACGACGGGTTCAAGCAGTATTTCAGCGGAAAGAGTTATCTTGCGCCCATATCCAAAGAACAGGTCGGAATTTTCAATGTCACTTTCGAGCCGAGTTGCCGCAATAATTGGCACATACACCATGCGACGAAGGGCGGCGGACAAATTTTGATTTGCGTTGCGGGATGCGGCTACTATCAAGAGTGGGGCAAAGAAGCCGTTGAAATGAAAGCAGGCGACTGCATAAATATCCCCGCCGAAGTCAAGCATTGGCACGGCGCGGCAAAGGACAGTTGGTTTTCTCATCTTGCCATAGAAGTTCCCGCCGAAAACGGCTCAAACGAATGGTTGGAACCCCTCTCCCAAGAAGAGTACAACAAACTTCCGTAAGCCTTAGTATGACGTTTTTCCGCTCTCTCCGCGCGGGAAACGACGTCGTACGGGAAGCAACGGCAAGAGAAAAAAATTCGCATACATAAATTTACCGAGATATAAGGAGCAAAAAAAAATGAAAAGGATATTTTTATTTGCCTCGGTTATATGTTTTCTGCTATTCTCGCTTTTGTTTTCGGCTTGCGCGCAACCGCAAACCGAGGTAACTCCGCCTTCTTCGTCGGAACAAGAGACGACGAACGACGCTGACGAAAACGACAAGGAGAACGAAATGACGGATATTATTTATCTTACAATAAACGGAAAAAAAATCGCCGTAAAGATTGAAAAGAACTCTGCGACAGCCGAATTGGTTCGACTTTTGAAGGAGAGCGATATTACTTACACCGCAAGTGACTACGGCGGTTTTGAAAAGGTGGGAAATTTGGGGCATACGCTTCCCCATAACGATGTGAAGATGACGACCGAGGCGGGCGATGTTATTCTATACACGGGGAATCAAATAGTCCTGTTTTACGGCAGCAATTATTGGAGTTATACGAGGTTGGGGAAAGTACAGGTCTCTGCGGAGGAGTGGAAAGAAATCCTCACCGAATCCGATTCCGTGACGGTAAAAATAACGTTACAATAGATTTTCAAGGAGAAGTTATGAACAAGAAAATTTTGATAATATCGTCAAGTTACAGAACAAAAGGCAATTCGGAAAGACTTGCCGAGGAATTTTTCAAAGGCGCGTCGGATGCGGGAAACGAGGTCGAACTTGTTTCGTTGCGCGACAAAAAGATCTCTTTTTGCCACGGTTGTCTTGCTTGCCAAAAAATCAAGAGATGCGTAATTCACGATGACGCAGATAATATCCGTGAGAAAATGCAAAATGCCGACGTAATAGTGTTCTCAACGCCCGTTTACTATTATGGAATAAGCGGGCAACTAAAAACTTTGCTCGACAGGTGCAATCCGCTGTATTCCTCGGACTATCGATTCAAAGATATATACTTGCTCTTTACGGCGGCGGAAGACAGCGAAGACGCCGAGAAAAGAACGCTCGACAATCTCGACGGTTGGATCGTTTGTTTCGAAAAAGCGCGCCTTGCGGGTCATGTATTTTGCGGCGGAGTAAACGACGTAGGCGATATAGAGGGAAATTCCAAACTTGCGACTGCCTATGAAATGGGAAAGAGCGTATAGTTTTACGCAGCGTAAATGGGATAATACACACCCGACCGATTGTAAAACAAACGCCGAAATATCTAATTATTGTCGGGTTTTTGCCACAGATTATTTCTTTCGGGATGAGATATTGCCGAAATCATTCTGTCCTTTGCGAAGGGGATTTCTTTACAGATATTTTCTATAAGTTTTTTCATATATTCCCGTTTTGTGAAATGATCGGCGGGACAGGGATTATGAAAGACGGGATAATCTTTCGCCATAGCGGAAATATCCTTTTCTTTCAGATAGATCATGGGACGTATGACGGTAACGCCCGATCTTTCCAATCGGCTTACGGGGGAGAATACGGACAATCTGCCTTCGTAAAACATAGAGAGCAAGAAGGTTTCTATCACATCGTCGGCGTGATGCCCCAAAGCGAGTTTATTACAGCCGTGAGCCGTTGCGGTGGAAGCGAGCGCGCCTCTTCGCATATTGGCGCATAGAGAGCAAGGGTTCGATTCCTTTCTTTCCTTAAAAATTATGTCGTAAATCATCGTGCGTTCGATATGGTATTGCACATTGCGAGAGTCGCAAAATTCTTTCAAACGAGAAAAGTCGGAGTTCTCGAAGCCCATATCCACGGTGATTGCGGTAAGCGAAAAGGGAGCGGGAGAAAAGCGGCGGAATTCGGCAAGCGCGCTCAACAGCACGAGACTGTCTTTGCCGCCCGAAAGTCCCACGGCTATGTTGTCGCCATCTTGTATCATATCGTAATCGGAAATTGCCCGCCTCATCGGAGACAAAATACGTTGTAAATTCATGATAAAAAATCTCCTTATACAAACATTATAAAGAAAAAAAGCGCGAAAGGCAAGTCGGCAAGAGGGAAAAGTATAAAAATCGCCCAAGGAACGGCTAATAATAGTTGACAAAAAACAAAGAAATAAAGTATAATAATATCTGCGTAAAATGCGAACAAATAATTTTTAAGTAGGAAATTGCAATGAAAAGAACTTACCAACCCAAGAAAAGATCACAGAACAAAGTACACGGCTTCAGAGAGAGAATGAAGAGCAGCGCAGGCAGAAGAGTGCTTCGCAGACGTAGGCAGAAGGGAAGGAAGAACCTTACTCCCAAGCCTCTCGGTTCTCATTAACGGTCGGGGAATCGGCTGAAAGTCGATGCTTGCAAAAAGGTACCGATTATCCAAAAGAGGTTCATTCACTTACGTTTACCGACATGGCGAGCGCAAGCAAACGGCAGCCCTTAAATTGATATACGTGTTATCGCGAGGAGAAGATAGAGTCGGATTTTCCGTGAGCAACAAAATAGGCAAGGCGGTCGTACGAAACAAAATAAAGCGCAGATTGCGCGCGGCATATTCGCCTTATTGCGGGCATGTTGCGCCGTCTCAAATGGTTTTTATGGCAACGGAAGAAATCGTGGGCAAATCTTTTGCCGAAATATCCTCGGATATGCGATATTTACTTATACGCGCGGGACTGTATACCGATGAAAAAAAGAACGGTTAAAAAAGTAATAGTCGATATATTGACTTTCCGTTGGTTATTCGTCGGCGCTGTTTTGTTTTATAAAAAACGCTTGTCTCCGTTATTGCCTAAGGTGTGTATTTATTATCCGACGTGTTCGAGTTATATGCTGGAAAGCATAACTCAATACGGAGTGTTTCGCGGCGTATTCAGAGGGATAAAGAGACTGTGTAGATGTGTACCTTGGGCAAAAGGCGGATTCGACCCCGTTCCGCTCAATCCAAAAGGAGATATGAGATGGGTTTACTGAATAGTTTTATGTCTGTCTTACCGACCTTTGCCGCCGTAGCCGATAATTTGAAGGCTCCCGGCGGAATGTGGGAATGGCTTTTGATAAAAGGTTTCGGTTGGATAAAGGACTATGGCTTACGCATTATAGTGTTCATAATTTTGTTGAAAATAATCTTGCTTCCCATAGATATTTTTCAACGCTATAAGATGCGTAAAAATCAGAAGATCACAGAAAGAATAAAACCCCAACTTGAAGATATGCAGAAGCGATACGGCAACGATAAAAACATGTTGTCGCAAAAACAGATGGAACTCAACAAAAAGGAAGGTTTCAGCTATTTTTCTTCATGCATACCGATGATTTTGACTCTTGTGATTTTCATTACATTATTGCAAGGCATGAATAACATAAGCCAATACATGGTATTCAAGCAATATGCCGAATGGTACGACGTTTATACCGAGACTCTTGTAGTGGAAGAAGAAAAGTTGGGACAGGAGTATATCGATCTTAAGGCGGCGGTGGAAAACAACACCGCGCAAATAAACGATTCGGGAAGGCGAATAAACGAGTTGCGCGACGGTATTCTTTCCGCGGATGACACTTTGAGCGAGGAGATACCGACTCTCGATAAGATAAGGGCGACGGACGACGCCGAGACCGAAATAAACAAATTGTTGAAACCCATCGACGATTTGTTGTCCGACGGAAAGCACGAAGCAATAAAGTCACAACTCGAAGAATATAAGACTTTGATAAACGAATACGTACCTTTGTGGAACGAGTTATCGAGTCTTAACGCAATGCTTGTGGGCTTACGCGCTCCCGCGATACAAAAGGCGCAAGAGGCGGTAATCGCTTATGATAAAGAACATTCCGACAGTTTCTTGTGGATAAAGAGTATATGGCAACCCGATACGACTTGGAGTACGCCCGTATTTGAGGATGAGGCTTCTTTCAGAGTCGCCGTTACGGGATATATCGGAGACGCAGCCGCGGGATGCGGTTCCTGTAATTCGTCAAAGAACAAGACGGGCTTGCCGCAAGAGCAACTCGATGAGATGCTAAGTAGGTACGATGAAGTTACCGAAGCCATCATAAGCACAAATAAAGATATGAAAAACGGTTATTTCATACTTGTTGCGCTTGTAGTGTTGCTCAGCTTTTTCTCGCAATGGATCATGCAAAGGTTGCAGAAAAAGTCGGGACAGTTCGAGGCGAACGGCGCTGTCGGCGGCGGCAGTATGAAAATAATGATGTTTATAATGCCGATATTGCTCGGTTTGTTTGCGATACGATACACTTCGGCATTTGCGTTGTACATGGTAACCAACTCGGCAATGTCTATTTTGATAAACGTAATTACAACGCTTATAATGAACGGAAAAGATAAAAGGGAAACGGTAAAAGTAGAGACGAGCGTAAATAAGTACGGCAGACCCGATCCCAGAGATTTTAATAAATAAGGAGCAAAGTATGAAAGAAATCGAAGTCTCGGCAAGGAAAGTCGAAGATGCGATTGCCGACGGATTGAGACAACTTGATACCACGATAGATAATGTGACTATCGAGATATTGTCTCAAGGAGGCTTTTTGAAGAAAGCGAAAATCAGAATGAGAGTAAACGAGCCTGCGGAAAAAGAAATCAAACCCGCGCAACAGCCTCGTAAAGAAACTTCCGAGGATATGCCGCGCAAGCAGCAACAAGACAAGCGGCAACCCAAGCCGAACGCCGCGGAAGCAAACAATTCTTCCAAGGACAATAGACCCAAGGACTTCGAAAAGCCCAAGACCGAGACCGCACCTCGCGATAAGCGACCCGAAAGACCCGAATCCGACAACGCTCCTCGCGACAAGCGACCCGAAAGACCCGAATCCGACAACGCTCCTCGCGACAAGCGACCCGAGAAACCCAATGCCGAAAAGCCTCGTCCCGTGACGGACAAGAAGGAAAGAACGGAAAACATTGTAAAAACCGAAGTTAAAAATGACAATGAAAAGCCCGTAAAATCCGAAAAACCCGAAAGAGCGGAACACGTAAAACCTCAAAGAGAATGCGTCGAGGAAAAGCCCATAGACCCCGAAACAAAGAATATCGCGGCGAATTTCCTTAACGGACTTTTCGAAAAGATGGGAATAAAGGTTGACGTCTCGATAGAGGCGAATACCGAACTCAATATAGATCTCGTCTGCGAGGAAATGAAACTTATAGGATACAGAGGCAGCACTCTCGAAGCATTGACTGCGCTTGTGAGCGCGGTGGTAAACAAAGGCAAGGACTATGTTCCCGTAAATGTCGATAACAATAATTATCACAAGGAAAGAGAACAAAGTTTGATAGATCTCGCTCATAAGAAAGCCGATCGATGCGTCAGAATGAGAAAGAAGGTCGTTTTGGAACCCATGAGCAGTCGCGACAGAAAGATAATTCATTCGGCTCTCGGAGACGATGACAGAATAACCACCCGAAGCAAGGGACAGGAACCCAATCGCAGAGTCATTATCTATCCCAAAAACGATAAAAGACCTCAATAACAATTAAAAGTACGGCATAAAAAAGGAGTCGCCGATTATAACAATCGAGTGACTCTTTTCTTATATAAAGTCGATTTATATGCAGTGTTTTTATAATTGCGTCTTGACGGTATTTTCGCCGTCTTTTGTTATGAGATAGGCTTTTCCGCCCGCCGAGATCGCGCGACTGAATTTGCCGTCGATAAACTCTATTGCGCTGTCGTTTTCCATAGCGTAAGCGGGGGAGAGAGTCTGTGATTGCAACAGCGCGTCGAAGTCTTTAACTCTGTCGTTATAATGCGGGCAAGCCGTACCTTTCAGCCAACCGAGCCCTTTGAAGAGTTTGTATTCTCCGCCGACTCCTCTCATAAGTTCGTAGTCGGTGTACATATTTTCAAACCAACATATCGCGCCCGCCGAAAGTCCCGTTATAATGACGCCTCTGTCATAAGCCTTGCGTATAAGATCGGTTATTCCTATTTCATTCCATTTTTCCAACATGTAAACCGTATCGCCTCCGCCGACATAGATGAAATCGGCAATATCGAATTTCGAGGCGATTTTTTCATAGTCCATTTCTCCGTATACGCAAAGAGCAACTTCGGCTTTAAGGTCGAATACCGAAGTGTATGTTTTTCTGAAACTGTTGAAATAAGGCATGCTGTCATGACTTGCCGTACCCAAAAAAAGTCCGACTCCGCGTCTGCCTTCTTGAGCCGCTCTCTCTTTAACCAAGTTTGCTATATAGCGGTCTATCTCCAAAGTCGTTTTGGTTTTTATTTCGCCGCCGCCGATTGCGATAATTCGTTTTTCCATAACTTTATTATACACTTTTTGCCGAAGATTGCAAACCGATTTTACACCCTTTCTTTATTTTTTTATTTGTATTTCCTGCCCAAAAACCTATACTGTATCTCTGTTTTAACCTGAAAAAAATTAAAAAATATTTAAGTTAACCAATGTTAACTTATTGACATTGGGTTAATTTATCTGCTATAATCGTGGCACAATGAACCGACGGGAGGAGGGAGTATGACCGAAACGAGCATAAGATATCTCAGGGCAATGAAGGACAAAGAGGGTGAAAACGGAGAATTTCGATTATGCGAAGTTGCCGATTTGTTGGGACTTTCCAAGCCGGGAGTAAGCAAGGCTGCCACAAGGTTGTCCGAAGAGGGTTTGATTTATCGTATGGATAACGGAAGGTACAAAATTACCGACAAAGGTATGACGCTGTTGCGGTTTTACGAGGTATGTATATACAAGATATCCGAGTTATTGAAGGAACGCTTCCCGCTCAAGGACAGTATATTGAAGCATGAGGCTGTTGTGATAGCGGGCAGTTTGAGCGACGAGACTTTGAAAGTAATATATGAATCGTAAAGGAGAGAAAGAAATGGCTTTATCCGAGGCTCCTCACGGAGTAAATCTTAAAGTAACCGCGATAACTGCGGAAGAGAATATGAAAAGACATCTTATGAATTTGGGGATCATGCCCGGCGCGACGATAGTATCGTTGTACGGAAGCGGCGGAGATATAATCGTACAGATAAAAAGCGGCAAGATAGCGCTCGGAAAGACTCTGTCATCCGATATATATGTTGAATAAGGAGGGAAAAAATGGAGAAGTGCCTTAATTTTTTCAAAATAGGAGAAAGCGGAACGGTAAAGGAAATAAAAGCCGAAGGAATGTTAAGACGGCGATTGTTCGATATGGGTGTGACTCCGGGAGCCAAAATCACTCTCAGGAAGTTTGCGCCTCTCGGAGACCCGATAGAAGTTACAATAAGGGGCTACGAACTCACTCTCAGAAAGAGCGAAGCGGAAAATATATTATTGGAGGTAGACTAAATGAAGTTTGCGTTGGCAGGAAATCCGAACAGCGGAAAGACGACGCTGTTCAATGCGTTGACGGGAAGCAGCGCGCATGTCGGCAATTGGCCGGGAGTAACCGTCGAGAAAAAGACGGGTACATACAAGAAGTTGCCCGAAAAAGTCGAGATAGTCGATTTACCCGGAATTTACTCCATGTCGCCATATACGCCCGAGGAAGTTATATCTCGAAACTTCGTGCTTGACGAAGATCCCGATTGTATAATAAACATAGTCGATGCGAGCAATCTCGAACGAAACTTGTATCTTACCACACAATTGCTTGAGTTGGATAAACCCGTTGTTGTTGCTCTCAATATGATGGACATGGTAAAAAAGACGGGCGATAAGATAGATATCGATCGTCTCGGGATAGCCTTGGGAGTGCCTGTTGTAGAGATAGTCGCGCTCAAGGGCAAGGGAATAAAACAATTAATGCAGGCGGCTTATGCGCAAGCGAAACAGCCTCGTCGCGGCAGAACTGTAAATTTGGGAAAGTATTCTCCGCTTATCGACGGTATTGCCGAGTTATACACGCAAAAAAACGTCAAAAGTCCGTTATTTCATGCCGTCAAACTTTTTGAAAAAGATAAATACGAGATTGAAGGCAACGAGGAAATTGCAGCGGAAGCGGAAAAACTCATCGAGGCTTTCGGCGGAGAATATGATGCCGAAGCGCTTGTAGCCGACAGCAGATACAAATATCTTTCGGCGGAATGTGCGAATTTTCTTAAAAAGAACGAAAGACCTTTGTTGAGCAAGAGCGATAAGGCGGACAGGATATTGACTCACAGAATTTGGGGTATTCCGATTTTTCTACTCATAATGCTTGCGGTTTTCCACCTTACTTTTTCCGAGAACTTGTTTCTTTTGGGCTTTTTCATTCCCGAAGGTTCTTTCGATATTCCCATTATCGGAACCGACGCCATCAATTCTCCGGGCGTAATGTTGCAGGCTTGTATGGAATGGCTGACGGGTACGATAGGAGACGCGGTATCGGGAGCCATGCCCGAAGGGACTTGGTACACATCGTTGGTGTGCGACGGATTGTTGGAAGGACTGTTTTCCGTGTTGTCCTTTATCCCTCAAATAATGTGTTTGTTTTTCTTTTTGTCCATTCTCGAGGACAGCGGATATATGGCAAGAGTGGCGTTCATTATGGACAGAGCGTTCCGCAAACTCGGGCTTTCGGGTAAAGCGTTTATGCCTCTCATAATGTGTTTCGGTTGCGCCGTCCCCGGTATCATGGCGACAAGAACGCTTGAAAACGACGCCGAAAGACGCAGAGCGATAATGTTGACGCCATTCTTCTCATGCGGAGCGAAGTTGCCGATATGGGCGGCTTTTGCGGGAGTATTTGCTCATGTATACAGCGGATTGAATGCCGAACTTGTGGTTTACGGAATGTATATTCTCGGAATAGCCGTAGCGATAATTTCCGCGCTCATATTGAACAAGACGGTGCTGAAGGGGCAAACTCCGCCCTTTATAATGGAACTTCCCGCATATCATGCTCCGAGAGCGGGCAATCTTGCGGCTTATCTTTGGAACAAGTTAAAGCATTATATTTTCCGAGCCGCAACCATAATAGCGGGCGCAATAGTGGTTATTTGGTTTCTCTCGACTTTCAACTTTTCTTTCAGAATGGTCGAGGACAGCGGAGACAGTATAATAGGGCAGATAGCCAAGTGGTTTACCTGGTTGTTCGTGCCTCTCGGATTCGGAATGGGCGAGAACGGCTGGAAATTCGTTGTTGCGGCAATCACGGGACTTATTGCGAAGGAAATGGTCGTTGCGACAATGGGAACTTTTGCAGGAATAGACGGGGACTCCGCATTGGAAATGGGCGGAGATGAAATGGCGGAATCTCCTATGGGAGTCATGATGCTCGGAATAGGAGGCGTTCTGGGAGGAATAAATGTCGCTATTCCCGCAATGCTTTCCTTCATGGCGTTCAATCTTTTGTCGGTGCCGTGCATGGCGGCAGTCGCAGCGGCAAGAGGAGAACTCAAAGGTGTAAAACAGATTTTCGGCGCGATTGCATTCTGGCTTATTACTGCTTACGCGGTATCCATGGCGATCTTTTGGTTCGGAGTGCTGTTCGCGTATAAATGGTGGATAGGCTTGATCGTATGTCTTGCGATAGTGGGTGTGTTGGTTGCCTTGATAACTTTGAAAATAACAAGATCCAAAAAAGGCTTGCCTCTGTCGCGAAAGACAAAAGGAGAGAATGTATGAATCCTCTTGAAATAGTCATAATGGTCGGAGCAATCGCTCTCGTTGTCTTTACTATCGTTTTCAATATCGTCAGACGGGTAGGCGGAAAGGGCGGTTCATGTTGTTCGGGCGCTTGCTCGGGAGATTGCTGTTGCTGTTCTGCGCATGCTCCGAAAGACAAAAAAAAGAAGAAAAAAAGCAATCCCAATTGATATAAGTTGCTCTCTCTATCTTATATCCCGATGATTTATTAATAGAAACAGATAAATATCCACACGCAAAAGCGGGTGGATATTTATCTGTGTTTTAAGAAAATAGGCTGGGCGTGGCTTATTTATGCCAACCGAAGCCTATAAATGTTCGATAAAACCTTACCCATAAACCCTTTAATAGGGAAGAGGGGGGGAGGAATATGCTATTTTTTACAAATATAATTATTTATTCCTTTTTCAAATAAAGCAAGCCCTTCTTCGAGGCGTTTTTTGGGACAGGCGACATTCATTCTTACAAAAGCGTTTCCGTTGCCTCTATATTGGTTTCCCGCCGAAAGATACAGCCCTGTGTTTTTTCTTATAAACTCGGCAAGTTCTTCGCCCGAAGAGGTGATTTTGCCGCAGTCTATCCACAATAAGTAGGTGGCTTCGCTGTCCGAAAGACGCAGCATAGGCAATCGTGAGAGGAACTTTTTGACTGTTTTTTTGTTTTCCGAGATATATTCGTTAAGTTCTTTAAGCCACTTTTCTCCTTTGGTAAAAGCGGCTACGGTTGCGGCTACCGCAAAACAATTCGGCTCGGCAACTTCGTCGGAATTTAGTCCTCTTACGACTTTATTGCGCAATATGGGGTCGGGAATCGAGACGGCGGCGGATTGCAATCCCGCAATATTGAAAGATTTGCTTGCCGATATGCAACTTATGCTTATCTTCTTGCAGAGGTCGTTGACCGAAGCGAAGGGCGTATATTGTTTGTCGGGCTCGACTATATCGCAATGAATTTCGTCACTCAACACCGTAACTCCGTATTTGTCGCACAGAACGCCTATTTTTCGAAGTTCTTCTTTTGACCAAATTTTACCCACGGGATTGTGAGGATTGCACAGAATGAGCATTGTAGTCAAGGGGTGAGAAAGGACTCGTTCGAGTTCGTAGAAATCCAAGGAATATTTGCCGTCGTCGTATGACAGCGGACATTCGAGGGTGTGCCTTCCGAAATTCTCGATGGAATGGAAGAAAATATCGTAAACGGGAGTCATCACGGCAATATTGTCGCCGATATTGGTGACGCGTTTTACTATGCTCGAAACGGCGGGGACAATGCCCGTTGAAAAGCACAGCCATTCTTTTTTCATTTGGAATCCATGTCTTTTTTCCCACCAAGCGATTATAGCGTCGTACCAGCAGTCGGGGATGATAGAATAACCGAAAATGCCGTGTTCGGCGCGACGGATTATTGCCTCGGTTATATCGGGCAAGACCTCGAAATCCATATCCGCCACCCACATAGGGAGTTCGTTTTCTTTTACATCCCATTTGAGCGAATCCGTATCTCTTCGGTTCGTCAATTTGTCGAAATCGTACATACTCATTTTGATTGTCTGCAAATTATTTTTGTCTTTGAGGGATCGATCTTATCTTTTTCGATGATAAGTTCGTCGATATGATCGCAAGTGAGTTTGCCGCTCGAAGGGTTGAGTACGCTGTCGATTTTACCCTCTATCTCCGCGTCTATGGAAGAGTACTCGAATGCGAGAGTGGTATTCAGCAGTTTGCAGTTTTTCATTACAAGATTTTCTATGTAGCAAAGTCCCTGAAGGCTCTCTATCGTGCAGTTTACAAAGGTGAGATTTTTGGAATTCCAGCCCAAGTATTCGCCGCTGATGACCGAATCGTATACGGTGACGTTTTCGCTGTTCCAGAACGCGTCTTTGGTAAGCATTTTGCTGTTTTTGACAGTCATATTTTTAACGCCGTCGAATGCGTAATTGCCGACGAGAGTAAAATTGTCTATCTCGAGATTTGCGCTGTTCATTGCGAAATAGTCGCCGCGAGCCGTCACGTTTTTGAGAGTTACATTGTTACAACTCCACAGCGTTTCCTGAGCGTTCGAAAAATCGACGTTTTCTATATATACTTCGGTGGCGCGTCTGAAATTTTTGGGCGCTTGCATTACCGTATTTTTCATTGAAATATTGTGTGTGTACCAGATTCCCGCACGCGCCATTTCAAACCAGATACAGTTGTTTACTTTGATGTCCGAGCAGTACCAAAGAGGGTACTTCCATTTGAAGGAGCAGTTATCGAGAGTGATATTTTTACATTCTTTCAAAGGAGATTCTCCGTCGCCGAAAATCGTTTCGTCGATGGCAAGATCTCTTTCGTTGAAAAGGCTTCGTTCACCGACGAGCATTTGTCTGTGTATTTCTTTCATATTTCACCTCATGAAAAATTTTTCTTTGTAGTCATTATAACAATTTTTATCGCCAAAGGCAACCGAAAATCGCTCGGTTGCTTAAAACAAAATACTTCCCTCGCTGTTGTCGGAAATTTCCCGCGGCATTTCCACCGTCTTGTTCATACTTTCCGTCTTTATATACGCCTTGAAATAGCATATATTGTTTTTTGAATTATTATGCTATGAAATGAGTCCGATACAAAAGTATCGGACTCATTTTTATATATGAGTATCTTGATGAAAATCAACTAAAAAGGGCAAAAATCAACCTAACAGGTTTTTGCGCGCGTCGTTCATTTTGCCGAAGTAGACAACCAATTTCTCATAGATATTCAGAAAGTCTTTCTGTTCCTCGTCAGTCAACGAGGCATTCAATATTCGTTCCAATCTCTCCGTCAAAGTCTTGTTTTGTTCGGCAACGAGTTGCGCGCCTTTGTCGCTCAACGATATATAGACAAAACGCTTATCCGAGTCTTTATGATTTCTTATTATAAATCCGCGTTTTTCGAGGTTTTTGACTATGGGAGAAAGATTGGGCGGCAACATAGACAACCTTTTGGCAAGGTTGCTCATAGTAGTCTCTTTAAGTGTAGACAATATCGCGATTATGTTGTGTTGGATAATATTGAAATTTTCCTTCAAAAAAGGAGTTTCGGTATTATCGCTCGCATAATCGTTGTATTCGAGGTCATGGGTTATCATTGTCGAATAAATTCGACTGTAAAAATCTTTTTCTTCATTAATCATAAGTTTTTGCCTATAATAAAAATATATATCTAAGTATATTATATAATTTTTATAAAAAATTTGTCAAGTTTTTTTTCAAAACATATTGACAAAACTCAAATAATTATGTAATATATAAGTATATAAATATAAGGAAAAATTTTTAAGGAGGATCATCATGAAGAAATCGTTGAGATTATTTTTGCCGACACTGATTGTTCTCATGGCATTGGTAACGGTTTTTGCCGCTTGTCAACCCAAGCAATACACGTTATCGTTTGAGACATTCGGCGGAACGCAGATAGGATCCATTACGGCGGAAGCGGGCGAAGATATTCAATCATCATTGCCTTTGGATCCCGTAAAAGAAGGATACACCTTCGGCGGTTGGTACGATAACGAGGCTTGTACGGGAGAGAGCGTACAACTTCCTTTGCAAATGCCCGACAAGAACATTAAATTCTATGCGAAGTGGAACGCTGCTCGCAAATACACTTTGACATTGGACGCAGGCGAAGCGAATATAGAGAACACAACGTTCGAACTTAACGCGGGAGAAACAATTTCGGAATATTTGCAGGGGATAGAGCCTGTTGTTTCGGGATTGGTATTCGGAAATTGGTTTTTCGAAGGCGGCAGCGAACTCAAGCCCGACGACAAGATGCCTTCATATAATATAAAACTTGTGGCGAGATATAAAGCAAATCTCAGCATAACGGTATACAAGAAAGGACTCGACGGCAATTACGGCGCTCCCGAAACCAAGACTTCTTTACAGTGGTATCGTGAAACGGTAAATGTTTCCGATGTATTGGGAGAAGAACATTTTCATATTGCGGACGGACCTTCCGATGTCACCATCGAAAAGGGCGATAACAAGATCGACGTACATCTTGACAGAAATCTTTATACCGTAACTTTCAACGCCAATATTCCCGCGGATTGCAGTGAATTCGACGGAGAAATCGACTCTGTAGAGGCTCTTTACGAAGCGACTGTTACTCTTCCCGAAAATGCTTTCGAGGCTTTCATGTACAGGTTTGCCGTATGGGGAACCGAGGCTGACGGCGGAACTTATTATCACGAAGGCGAGGAATTTACCGTCGAGGGCAATACCGAGATTTTCGCTATATGGGACAAGGGATATTATGACAAGTTCGGAGGCATAGATATTCTTTATGTGCTTGCCACGGAAAACACGGGAAAGGTTTTGCTTTCGAGACCTTTTGTCGGTGAGATAGAAGGAACGATAGACGAAAACGGCAGATTCGAGATAACCAAAGACGGCGAGACATTGTCGGGACAAATTTCCGACGACGGAAGATTTGTTTACTATCGCGAAGCGCAAGTCGGAAAATATAATATATACGATTTGTACGACGCCGAAAAAGGAACGGAGACGATAGAACTCGACGGATATGACAGGGCAACTTACACCGACGAGAACGGCGAAGCGCACTCGGGAAAATACGAGGCGGTATACGACAACGAAACGGGTGATTTTCTTGGAATGTACAGATTTATAAACGAAGAGAATCAAGGTTTTTATTTCGCTTTTCAAGAGATAGAAGGCGAGTCTGTATTCTTAAAACAGGATCAACTCGCGGGTTCTTATTTCCGTTATGAACTTAAGGGTGTAAGAGGAGAAAACAGTTTATTCTATTATACTTTTTTGGTATTGGACGGTTTCGGAAGTTCGATAATTGCAGGTTATGACGAGGACGGACACGTTTCCGTTTCGGCTTTCGGTACATACAAAGCAATCTCGGGCACGGGAATAGTGAAAGCGCGTCTCACTTTGGACGGAATAAAATACGATGAATATACATACAAACTTTTGTCATTGACTTCCGACGTATCGGTATATATCGAATACAACAAGGAACTCGACAGAGAATTCGGCGGTAAAAACGGCACGTTGAAACTTGACGGTTTCGGCGACAGCGACACTTCGGCTACATACACCGACGAGAAGGGAGAGACAAAAGTCGGAATGTATGTTTGCGAGACTTACGTAGGTTCGGGAAATAAGATAATAAGATTCAGTTCGGGGCAAGAGACTATAACTTTCAAAATCGACGGCGATACTTTCGAGGTAGTCGGAGCAAGGGATTATGATGAATATTTCCGTTTGACGGATGATTCCAAAGTAACTTCGCCTTATCTTATTATGGATGGCAGCGGCAATGCGTCTATGTATGCGCCCAACAGCAAAAACGTTTTGGTTCTTGTTGCGACGGGAACATACACACAGCCCGACGCAGAGGGCATTTCTCGTCTCTCACTTACCGTTACCGACGAGGCTTACGCCGAAGATTTCGGCGAATATCTCAATATAAGATTTATATTGAGAACGCAGACGATTATAGACGGAACCGACGAACGCGAAGTCGGAGTCTATACCGTATACGTAGGCAACAAGACCTATACTTTCGGTTCGCAAAAGTTGGTTCTCGATGATTACGGTTACGGCGTATACACCGATGAAAACGGCGTGATATACAACGGCGAATATTTCCTCAGCGAAGTTCATGAAATCGAGGGAGTTCTGGACTTTGTTGTATTCGGAGAGGGCGGAGAAATTTCTTTCAGAAGATATTTCAAGATACAGGACAGCGACAATACGTTTATTGTCTTGAGCGACGAAGTCGGCTCTTATGTCATAAGCAAGTACGGCACGACAAACAATGCCGATCGAGTATTGTTCCTTGACGGCAACAAAGGCGCTATATTATACAGCATAGATGAAGAATCGGGCGCGCTTTCCATAATCACGACGGGAACTTACAACATGACCGACTATGTTTACGGAACGTTTACTTCGGCGTCGGAGAACTTTGAATTTGCGATATTTATCGACAATGACGAAACGGTATTCACCAAGTTCGACGCGGTATTCAGCGGAGACATCAAAAACGGTTCGGATATACTCAACCTCGACGGATATGAATATGCGGCATATTATCAACAGAGCGGAGAGGACACAAAGTTCGGCTTCTATTCGATTATGAAGGAAGGGGAGACTTACCTTGCGGTATTCAGCGCTACCGATGACTTGGGGTATGTATATGACGTTATGTACTTTGAACTCGGAACCGACAAGACCTTTAAGGTGCGAAGTTACGAGTGGGGCGAATATGCGGGATTGTCCGCATACAGGTCGACTTACGAAATTCTCAAAGTTGACGGACACGGCAACGCCGAGCTTTACATGACCGACAAAGCGGCGCAAGAAGAAACTCTTTACGCGCAGGGTACTTACGAGATTTACGATGAAACAATAGGCGCGTATAAGTTCGATCTTACAACCGTTACGGACAAAAAAGATGCAAGTTTTGTTGCGATCCTTGCGACTTATGACGGCAACCCCGTATTTATAAAAGAGGACGGCAAGAACGCTATTTATGTAAGCAATTTTTGCGCATTGGAAGTAGACGGTTACGGTGGCGCGGCATACGTTGACAGTTTTGGTATTGTTCACAGCGGAGATTATTCTTCCATGGGTGAAACTCTGATAGACTTTGTGGACTCGGACGGACAGGAATTATTCATAAGACTCGATGCCGAAAACAAAAAGTTCGAAATAATAACCAACGGATTTGTTTATGACGGCAATGTTCTTTATAAATATTTGGGCGAGGAAAAGAATATCGTCATTCCCGACGAAATTACCGAGATTGCGGAACTTTCTTTCAGTACTTTGACGGCAGGCAGGTATCACGGATTGGATATCGAGACGATAGATCTTAAAAACGTACAAAAAATAGGAAACAGCGCTTTCCGCCAATGCGAATATCTTACCAAAGTAACGGGAAAATCCGTCACCGAGTTGGCGGGGGCTTGCTTCCAATCTTGTATAGAACTTTATGATATAGATATGCCCGAACTCAGAATAATCGGCGAAATGTCTTTCTACGGTTGCGATTCGATAGAAGAAGTCGAATTTGACAAAGCAACCTTTATAGGAGCGGGCGCCTTCTCGTATATGGGAGCGATAACAAGAGCAAAGTTCTCTGTTGTCGAGACCGTCGAGTCTATGGCATTCTATGATTGTCCTTATCTTACCGAAGTCAACTTGGGAAGCGCGATAACCGAAATTCAGAATGAAGCCTTCGAGGCTGCCACCGAGACGGAACTTTTGGTTGTCATTCTCGAAACCACCGATATAGTTTCTTTCGGACTGAATGTGTTTGCGGCTCGCAATGATTATCTTATAAAGGTTCCCGATCTTGAAACCGTTTTGAAATATTATAAAGATTCCGACATAAACAGCGAGATTGCGGTACACTTTGCTTACAGAACGGAAAACGACGGAACTTTCTATTCCGAATATTTGAGCAGAGTTGCTCTTCACGGTATTTTCTATATGTACGGAGCGCCTTACGGCGTATATAAGTTGGAAGAGGACGGCGGAGTCAAAAAACTCGAAATATACAATTATTCTTACGGAGACTACAGATTATCATATACGGGAACGATAGACGACAATGGATTGTCGCTTACGTCGAGTGGTTATACGACCTATTATCCCATAGTCGGCGGTGAGCAATACACCTTCACGGAAACCGATACGGACAAGAAACTCGTATTTACCATGGGAACGGAGTCTCAATGGAAAGTTGACGCAAATTGGAACGGAAGCCAAGCGCAAGTCGAATATTTGTCGGGTTCTTTGTATCTCATAGACGGATTCTATCGAAGAAGTCTCAATATAAACTTTGCCGAAAAGACATTCTCGATTTTGTCATCCGAATTTATTTCCATAGTCGAGGAATATCATTCGAGTACGGATTCAAGTTGGATATTGCTCTCTCAAAATAATGAGGAAAAGACCGATTATTCGATACTTGCCGCATTCGAAGGCATACGCGACGAGGCGGGCAACTATTTATACATATCCGATAAGACTTCGGTACAATTAGAGGGAACCGCAGGCAACAAGAAGTTTACTTTGGCGGTATCTTTCGAATCAACGAATTATATAATAACCGTTACGCTCGACGAAGCCAACAAGACATTTACCTATGATTTTGAAATGTTGACGAAAACGGAACTCGTTTACGAAAATTATTCCATAGTCTTATGGTTTGATGCGACCGATGAGATAAGCGAAGTAGAGTTCTATTACAACGGAACCAAAGCGACACTTATGGATTATTCCGAGAACGACGGCGTATATATCGTGACGGTACTCGATCGCGGTTACGAAGCAAAATATCGCGCAGAGATAAACAAGTTGAATACGGAATGTACGATAACTCAACTCGGAAAGGGCGGTTCCGCTTGGATAGACGGCGTAGCGCGCGCTGCCGTTATAGTTGCGGACGGAAAACCCGAGTTCCATATCTTTGTCAATAAGGGCGGCAGAGAAACGGAAGCGCAAGAAGTAACTTATATTCAAGTCCAAAACTATTATGAGGTTACCGCAGACGGCGAAAAATTCTATGTTTCATATACCGACGGAACTTCTCGTTTAAGCGTCAAACTCGTCAAAGCGCAAATGGTTTATACTTCCGACAATAATGTAATGACGTTGGTATTCGATAACGGCGGAAAACTTGTAAGCGCGAAATTGAAACTCGATTCTGTTTCCGAGGAATTGACGGGAAAGGAATATATCGATACTTACGGAGTCACTTATTACAGATTCGAAAACGGCAACAATGTTTACAACGTCGAACCTCATAATTGGGATATGAGTTTGGAAATTACCGTTTTGATACGCAAGACTGTTTCGGACGGCAACGTAACCGTTGAATATTTTGAGGATTCCGAGGGCGATTTTGACTCGGTAATATCCTTCAAGACGGGCGACCAAGTCAAGACTTTCAGTACCGAGATTACAGATAAAGGCATATTGATAACAGTCGGCAACGAGTACTATCTGTTGACTGTCGGAGCAAATGCCGCCGTTGCGCAAGCGACCTCAAAGACCGCCGTTACCGAGGACGGACGATACAGATTCACGGTATTGGTAAGCGGAAACATAGTCATTAAAGTTACGGGCTTCGAGGAAAAATCCGACAACAGTTATGTTTCCAAGAGAGTGATCGATTCTTATTACAATACCGACGGCGAGATTATTGTGCAAGTCTCGGGTTATGATGAACGCTTCCATTGCTTATTTACCGTTGCGGGAGACAATGTATCGGTCGTCATAAACGAACAATAAAACGCAAAATAACGCAATCGGACAATTCCGACAACAAAAAGGGGATAGCAGAAAGACAGTTATCGATAGAAAATCACAAAAACTTAATTTTATATCGGAATACACCTTTGGGCGAGTCTCAAAAAACAGCGAGGAAAATTCCTCGCTGTTTTTGCATAAAATTTTTTATGACTTTCAAAATTCCACGGTGAAGATGCTACCCTCGCCGAGGGTACTTGTAACTCCGATTTTCCAGCCCGATTTTTGGCAAATCTTCTTTGCGACGGCAAGTCCCAAGCCGAAGCCGCCGTTTTTGCCGCCGTGCGATTTATCCACCGTGAAGAAGCGCGAGAATACTTTACTCATATTTTCCTCGGCAATGCCGATGCCCGTATCTTCCACTTTAAGCTCGCGATAGTTCAGCGTTATTGTAATGCTCCCGCCGTCTTTATTGTATTTGATTGCGTTCCGCACCAAATTTCCGAAGATCTCTGTAAGCCTCTCATGGCGGCTCATAATAGTTACGTTGTCGTCGATGTGTTCTATGATCGTGATATTCCGCTTGTCCGCTTCGGGCTTTAAGGCGAAGATCATCTCCCGCGCGAGCAAAGAAAAGTCTACTTTATAGGAGGGCAAGTCGTCGCTGTCGAGTTTGCTGTAATTGATAATGCAAGAGATAAGGCTCGAAAGCCGCTCGCTCTGATTAAGAATCGTGGAGTATGCAACTTTTTTTTGTTCGTCCGTCATACCGCCCGCGCCCAAAAGCTCGGCATAGCCGCGAATGGAAGTGAGCGGCGTATTCATCTCATGCGTGACATTGGAAATAAATTCGTCTTTCGAGCTTTGCGCGCGCTCCACAAGTTCTTTTTCTGTCTTGATCTCGTCCATTTGACGGGCAATATTGCGGTTGCGCTCGTTTAAGATATCGGCAATCGGTTTTAGTTCCGAATATTTGCTTTTGACCTCACCGCCCGCCGACGCTTCTTTGGTAATGCTCTTTACGGGGGACAAAATGAAATGCGTGGAGAGAAAGGCAAACGCGATACAGAGGACGACCATAATTCCCGCGAATTGCAAAAAGCTCGGCAGCGTACGCACAAAGATCTTCCAGGAAGAATCGGTCGGCACGGCAATACGGACAAGAAAAGTTTCGAAATTCTTACAGTAATAGACCATGTTTTTGCCGAGAGTGGAGCTACTTCGCACGGCAAAGCCCTCGCCGTGAAAGATTGCGTCTTTGATTTCCTCGCGTTCCCCGTGATTTTCGAGATCGCCTTCCACTTCGCTGTCACCGAGGACATTTCCCTGTGCGTCCATTATCGTGACGCGAGCGTCGTGCAACTTCTCGGAGAATGCCTTTGCGCCCGCTTCGTCGTGCGTAAAGCTATCGTCGAAAGCGTTCATATACACGCTTAAAAATTCTTTGCTGTCGGTAATCGAAGAATTGTAATATATTTGCGTAGATGCAATACCGAAAAGCAGTACGCTTAAAATCGTAATAGCGAAAGATAAAAGCCATATACGCCATTTCATAATTTGTACCCCACACCGAATACGGTTTCGATTTGTACGCCCAATTTGCGGAGGCGGGCGACGTGATTATCGAGGGTGCGCGTTTCGCCCGTTTCATAGCCCCATACCGCCGTCAGAAGTTTCTCCCTCGATAAAACCTTGCCTTGATTTTCCATAAAACACTTCAAAAGTTCAAACTCTTTTCGGTTGAGCGAAATAGACTCTCCACCGATCTCGCAGGCGAAAGTTTCCGTATCGAGCGTGATATTTTGCGCCGTAAGCACAGTCGGTTTTTGCTTTCCGCGAAGCCGCGCATTGACGCGGGCAACGAGTTCCAACACCGAAAACGGCTTTGCAATATAATCGTCCGCGCCCATATTCAAGCCGTTTACTTTATCCTCTTCTTTCGAGAGTGCGGAGAGCATGATACAGCTCACCGACGGATATTTCTGTTTGAGAAAGCGGAGCGCGTCAAGACCGCTCCCGTCGGGCAGCATAATATCGAGAAGCGCGACGTCGGGAAGTTCCTTTTCGAGCGCGTCCCGAAATGCTTTCAGCGTAGAGAACGACGAAAACTTGAAATCGTTCATTTCAAGCGCGACCTTGATAAGTCCGCAAATACTTGTATCATCTTCCAATAAAAACACTTTTCCTTTCATAGCTCTATTATACCACCTTTCAAAAACTTTGGGCAAGCGTTCGGCAAGTATCAACCGAAGCGGCCGTTGATATAATCATCAGTCCGTTTATCCTGCGGGTGGGAGAAAATCTCTTTCGTTTCGTTCATCTCTATCATCTCGCCAAGCAGAAAATACGCCGTAAAGTCGGCAATACGGAACGCCTGTTGCATATTGTGCGTGACCATGATGACCGTCATGCGCTTTTTAAGTTCCAAGCAGAGTTCCTCGATTTTTCCCGTAGAAATGGGATCGAGCGCGCTTGTCGGCTCGTCCATAAGAAGAATTTGCGGCTCGACTGCCAAAGCCCTTGCAATGCACAGCCTTTGCTGTTGTCCGCCCGAAAGTCCCAAAGCGGACTTACTCAGTCTGTCTTTCACTTCGACCCACATTGCCGCGCCTTTTAAGGAGCTTTCCACAATGCCGTCCAAATCTTCCTTTTTGCGGATGCCGAACGTGCGCGGCCCGTAGGCGATATTGTCATACACGCTCATCGCAAGGGGATTGGGACGTTGAAAGACCATTCCGACGTTTTTCCTCAGCCGCGCCAAATCGCACCGCCTGTCATAGATATTCTCGCTCCCGATCTTTATTTCACCCGTGATTTTACAGCCCTCAACGAGATCGTTCATTCGATTAAGGCTTTTGATGAGCGTTGATTTTCCGCAACCCGAAGGTCCGATAAGGGCGGTAAGTTTGTTTTTGGGAAACTCCATAAACACGCTTTTGAGGGCGTGAAAACTACCGTAATATAAATTCATTTCCTTAATGGAAACGGCGGTATCTCCCGCAATTTCAAAGGGCAATATTTGATTTTTCAACTTCTTTTCCTCCTTCCAAACCTCTCCACAAGGGAAACGAGTAAATTCAACACAATGACGAATACGAGCAGAACGCTTGCCGTCGCATAGGCTTCATTCACTTGCAAGCCGTTCGACATAAACTTCCAAACAAGGACGGAAAAACTCGCCGCGCTGTCCGAAAACCCCTGCGGAATAAAGGTAGAAGTCGAGCCGACGGTGAAAATAAGCGCCGCGCTTTCGTTCACGATCCGACCGACGGAGAGAATGACCGATGTCACAATGCCCGAAATCGCTTGCGGAAGCACGACCTTAAAGACGGTGCGAAGTTTCCCCGCGCCGAGAGCGTAACTTGCTTCTCGCATACTGTCGGGGACTTCCGAAAGGCTCTGCTCCGTGCTTCTGATGATCGTGGGCAGAATGATAAGCGCAAGCGTAATGCCGCCCGCCGCTATCGAGTAGCCGAAGCCGAGTGCCTGCACGAAAAACACCATGCCGAACAGCCCGAAAATGATAGAGGGAATGCCCGCAAGGGTATCGACGAACAGCCGCACGATTTTGACAAACGTCCCGCGCTTTGCATACTCATTGAGATAGATCGCCGCGCCTACTCCGAGCGGCAAAGCAATAAGTAGAGCAAGCCCGATAAGCATGAGCGTGGAAACGAACGCGGGCGCAAGCGTTGTGTGCGCGTTGCCGCTTTTCCCGAACAAGAAGTCAAGACTTAAATTCGGAATACCTTTCACAAACACAAAGCATACGATAAAGCACAGTAAAAAGGCGACGAGAACGGCGACGATCCACGAGAGGATCCAAAGGACATCCTGTCCGCTTCCCGTGCGCCGATAACTTTTGAGATCGTTTGGATTTCCTTCTTTCAGCCTTCTCGAAAAGAATTTGTTTCCCTCGCGCGGCTTTTTTACCGCCAAGAGAAGAAGATTGAGCGCAAGAACGAAAAGAAGCAATACGAAGCCGTCTGCAATGAGCGCCGACCGTTCGGCGGGAGCGGCATAGCCCCAATTCTGAACGATATTGCTCGTGAGCGTCGTAAACGGAACGAACGCGCCCCACGGATAGCCAGTGCCGTTTCCGACGATCATCTGCACCGCCATAGTTTCACCCACGGCTCTGCCTACGCCGAGAATGACCGCAGACACAACGCCGCTCTTTGCCGCGGGGAACAGAACTTTCCAAACCGCTTGATTTTTGGTTCCGCCGAGCGCAAGCGCGCCCTCGTAGTAGTGCATGGGTACGGATTCCAAACTGTTTTTCGTAATGGACGTAATCGTAGGTAGTATCATGACAGAGAGAATGAGCGTACAGGCGAGAAGTCCGAACCCCGCGTTTGTGGGATGAAAAATATCGACGAGAAGCGGCATTAAAAACTTGTAACCGAACAGCCCATAGACAATGGACGGGATCCCCGCAAGCAAATTGACGATTTGCGTGTATATTTTTTTCAGCTTTTTCGGGCAGTAGAACACAAGCCATACCGCCGTAAAAATCGCAAGCGTTCCGCCCAAAGCAACGGCGCAAAGCGTTAAAATGAATGTTCCTACTATCATTCGCCATATTCCGAACACACCGCTCTTTGCCGACCAAACGCTTCCGAAAATAAAATTGAAGAAGCCGACGTTTTGAAAAGCGGGTATGCTCGCATACAGAAGATAGCCGATAATCGTAAATACCGCAAGGACGGAGACCGTCGCAAGAACAGCAAAGATTGCTTTTGCGATGATCTCTTTTGACGGTTTATGTAAAGCCATAGTCATATTATTTGATTGAGATATAGCCCTCGCGCGCGATGACTTCCTGCGCCGCGTCGCTCATAATGTAGTCATAGAAGCCTTTCGCCGCGTCGGAAAGTGTTTTTCCGTCTTTCACAACGATGATGAACGGGCGTTGAAGCGCATAAGCGCCGCCGATGATATTGTCGTAATTGCAAGCGATCCCGTCCAATGTGACCGCTTTTACTGCCTCGGAAAGACTTCCGTAGGAAATGTAGCCGAGGCTGTTTACGGTTCCTTGTATCGCCTCGATCACGTTTCCCGTTTCGGCAAGCGTCGCAACGCTCTTATGATAGCCGTTCTCAATTCCCATCAATTCGTCGAACGCCGAGCGCGTTCCGCTCGAAGTGTCCCGTCCGATTCCCGCCGTTATCGTGGTATTCGGAATAGGAGTACCGTTTTCAAAGAGCGCTTTTACGTCCGCTTTCGTGACATTAGTGACCGCGCAATCTTTTCCGACAACGAGCGCAATGCCGTCCATGCAGAGAGTAACGCCCGTAATTCCCGTTTCGTCCGCTTTGAGCGCGCGGGACGACATACCGAAGTCGTTCAGTCCGTTTTGCGTATCGCTGATTCCCTCGCCCGACGAGGACATATTGACCGTGATCCTCACGTCATGCGTCTTTTCGTATTCCGCCGCGAGAACTTCCATGAGCGGCGTCACCGACGACGAACCCGAAACGGTGATCGTCTCGCCGTTCCTTGCGCACCCCGCGAAGGCTCCCAAACTTGCAACCATAATTGCTACACACAGTAGCGTTGCAAAAATTCCTTTTTTCATTTTTCTTTGTTCCTCCTGTTTTGTATTGTGCCTTCATTGTAGTCATTAGAGGTAACAAACTTTCGCACAAAGTTGTAATAAAAACGTAAAATCACTTTCGGCAAGCCACTCACGCCGAGAAAAAATTTTCGATAAAAATTTTGAAAACGACAGACTTTCGGAAGTAAAATAAAAAAGCGGTTTGATTAATCGCAAAAGCGTATTCATAAATACGATTCTTTTACGCCTTGACAAAACATATAATATGAGATATAATTTTACGGTAAAAGATATACCGTCGGCATAAATAAAAGGAAGGAAAGCGAGGTAAAACAATGATCAAAAAATATTTTGATAAAAGAAATACTCTTTACGGCGAACAAATTATCAAGGCTCTCGAGAAGAGGGGATTCGAGGCATATTATTGTGTAGATTGCGTCTCTGCGCGTGACAAGGCGTTATCGTTGATACCCAAAACTCATTCCGTCTCTTGGGGCGGCTCCATGACGCTTTCCGAGATAGGACTACTTCAAGCGCTTGCAAGCGAGGGCTATAATATCATCGACAGAGACGAAGCAAAAACTCCCGCGGAACGAACCGAGATGATGAAAAGATCCTTAACGGCGGACACTTTTTTGATGAGTTCCAACGCAATTACCGAGGACGGAATGTTGCTTAATGTTGACGGAAGGGGAAACAGAGTGGCTGCGCTTACTTTCGGTCCCGAAAATGTCATAGTGGTTGTCGGTATCAATAAAGTTGTAAGGAATATCGACGATGCGGTTTATCGTATCAAGACGACGGCGGCTCCACTCAACATGGCAAGATTCGAGGGGCTTGAGACTCCCTGTAAATTGACGGGGAAATGCGCCGAATGTACAAGCGCCGACTGTATTTGCGCGCATTGGGTGGTGACGCGTCTTTGCCGTCCCGCAAAACGAATAAAAGTTATTCTTGTAGGAGAAGAGTTGGGATTTTAGCATGACCGTCGAAGCGTTACCGATTGCAAATACAAAGGGCGGCTTCGATAAAAAAGAGTCTCGGATAAACCCCGACGGAACATGAAAATGAGAGAAATTATAGAGCAAAAACTTGCGGAAATAGAAGAAAAAGAGAATATCCGCATTTTGCATTGTGTGGAATCGGGCAGTCGCGCCTGGGGATTTGCCTCACCCGACAGCGATTATGACGTGCGTTTTATTTATTTGCGTCCGCGAGAATTTTATCTTCGTCTTGAAAAAACTTCGGATGTGATAGAATGGCAACTTGACGAGACTCTTGATATAAACGGTTGGGATGTTCAAAAGGCGTTGCGTCTGCTTCACAAATCCAATCCCACGCTTTTCGAATGGAACTCCTCTCCGATAGTTTACAAGACCACACGGAAGTGGAAGGCGATTTCCGATATAATCGACGAATATTTTATGCAAAAGCACGCTCTGTATCATTATCTTAGTACGGCAAAAAGCAACTATCGAGAGTATCTGAAGGGCGAGATCGTCAAACTCAAAAAATATTTTTATGTGCTTCGCCCCTTGCTTGCTTGTAAATGGATTTTGAAAAAGGGAACTCCGCCTCCCATGCGATTCGACATTCTCCTTAACGAGTTTCTTTCCGAACCGTTGAAGTCCGAGGTAGAGACTCTTATCGCATTAAAGACGTATTCTCCCGAGACAAAGGAAATTCCCCGCGTCAAAATTCTTAATGACTATATGGACGAGGAGATAGCGGAAATCAAGACAATACTCGATGAGTGTCCCGCGGATACTCCGTCGAATTGGGACGATCTCGACAAGGCGTTTCTTTCTCTGTTCTCGAGTCGATAATACGATGTTTTGCAAGATTTATCTTTGCGTTACTTGATTTTTCATTGACAAAGCAGAGCAAAAGTGTTATAGTATAAGCAATTGAATATATAAAAAACTGCGGTTCGAAAGACCTAAGTCCGAGTAGATCAAAAGGGAATCCGGTTAAAGTCCGGAGCAACCGTCATTACCGTAATTGTCCGTTTGGGGCAAAAGTCGGGTTACTGCCGCAGATTTAAGATTGTCACATTTTTTGGACGAGAAAAGAGTGCAACCGATTAACAAAAGCGTTATTGGTTTATCGGATTGCGTCTCCGAAAGCGTCCCGTTATAACTGAAAAGCGTTGATCCGTTGTGCTCTTTTCGTAAACAGAAGAGAGCATTTTTTATGCAACAAAAAAAAGGAGCGAAACAAATGGCTGTATTGAACGTGAAGGAAGAGAACAGACTTTGGGCTATCTCAAAACTTAAAGAAAAGAGCGTCGAGATCGGCAGATTGCCAAAAAAGAGCGATTTTGACGAACTCACACGCACGCGTATAAAGTCCTTTTTGGGGCCGTGGCCGAGAGCGCTCGAAGCCGCGGGACTCAAAACGCCCAAAATACGAAAAATATCGAAAACCAAAAACGGACAAGGAGAAAATAAACAATGAAAACAAAAAAATATGTTGCGCTTGTAATTGCCGTCTTGATGACTTTTTTAAGTTTTTACGCTTGCGCGCCCCAAGATAACCCCGTCGGAGCCGTATACTATACGGTTACTTTTTTGCTTGACGGCGGAACAATGCCTCAATCGGTTTCCGAACTCGAAGTTGAGAAAGGAACGCGTCTCGAACTTCAAAAATACAAACCCACAAAAAGCGATTACATATTTTCGGGTTGGATTGCGGGCGAAACGAAATATGCCCAGAACGACGCAATAGTAGTAAATGCGGATATTACTTTAACGGCGCAATGGGAGCCTGTTCCGAATCAAAAATTTATTGTCACATTCTGTCCCGAGGGCGGAACTTTGGACGGCTCTTCAGCCGATAAAAAAGTCGAAGTCGAAAAGGATGCCGTTCTCGATTTTTCGGACTATCTTCCTCAAAGGCAGAATTATATTTTCAAAGGTTGGAGAGCGGGAGAGAGGGTGTTTGACGGCGGCGTCTATACCGTAGTCGAAAATATCGAGTTTACGGCGGTATGGGAAAAGGCTCCGTCGTCGGACGATAATTTTGTATTTCAAGCAAATAGCGACGGAACGGGATATATACTCAAAGCGCTGTCCGAGGAACTCGACACTACCGAACTTGTCGTGCCCGCATACTATGACGGAAAGCCCGTTGTCGGTATCGGAAGGAGCGTATTCTCCTATAACGATAAGATAACATGCGTGGACTTGTCGTGTTGCGACAAACTCGAAGAGATAGGAGATTGGAATTTTTATGATTGTTCCGCGCTTGTCGAGATAAATTCAGAGGGTTGCGAATCCTTGAAAAAGATAGGCAACAGTTGTTTTTGCAAACTGCCCTTGACGACGAAAATAAATTTGAAAGGATTGAGTTCGCTTACCGAAATAGGTTCGCAGAGTTTTCGCGGCGAGGAAAAAACGCCTCTCAATGTGACCGAACTCGATTTTTCGGATTGCGTCTCCTTAAAAGCCATAGGACAGATGAGTTTTTGGTATGTAGGCGTAAAAGAACTTGATTTTTCGAATACCCAAATCGAGGACTTCGAAAGACAAACTATCCATTACAGTACCGCGCTTGAAACTTTGAAATTGCCAAAGACGCTGAACCTTACTAAAAACAGTTCGGAGTTTTGCAGTCGATGCGAAAACCTCTCTCAAATCATTCTCGACCCGATGAATATTTTTATGACGGTTGAGGACAACGCTCTTATGGACGCGGACAAAACGATTATCTTCAAATATGCGGTAAAATCCGACGCTAAGATATACAAGGCTCCCGAAAGCGTAAAAACAATTATGTCGTGCGCCTTCTACAAAGCCGAGCGGCTCGAAGAAATCGACTTTATGTCCGCTCATGTTACGGAGATAGGTTATGCCGCTTTCTATGACTGTTCCGCCGCGGTATTGAAGATGCCTTTCGGCGAGGACGGAACGTATGAGGACGGCTCTCAAAGTTGCGAATCGGCAAACGATTGGAAGGCGGGAGTAAAGGAAGTTTTGTTCGGACGCCCCGCAAAATCCTTTTTCTTCGAGACGAGTCTTATCGACGGACTCTCGCTCACCGAATCGGAGTTTGATTTTACCGCTTGCGCAAAATACGGACCTTCTTTCGATCCCCAAAATTGCGAACTTAAAGTAAGACTCAACGGAGCGGAGATAGTCGGACAAGAGGGAAACTTCACCGTTTCTTTGTCCGACGGCGAAAATACAATAGAACTTATCGCAAGTTGCGACGGCAAGACCGAGACGAAAACCTATAAAGTCACAAAAACCGCAAAAGCCGAACTTAAAACGAATTTGACCGAGGGAGTGGCTTCGGGAATTATGAACTTTCGGATATGGGCGGAAGTAGCGGGACAAAAGCAGGATTTGACGGGAAAAACTCTTAACGTGTTGTTCGCTTGGGAGAGTTCGAATTATTCGGGTTTCGCTCCCGTTATGGGAAACGACGTAACAATTTCATACAACGCTACCGAGAAATATTTTGACGTTTCTATCGATATAGATTCTATTAATATGTGGTACTTTGAATCGGCTTGTAAAATCAAGTTCGAGATCCAAGGCTATACCGCCGAGCCTCTCGTTTTGAGTTTTGATTTGGAGTGACGAATTATGACACGTTATTTGAGGCATATACTTATAGTCTTTTTGATTATGACGCTTGCAATGTTTACAGTTGCGTGCGACAGTCCCGACATAGCCATTGTTTGCGATGTGACAGACGGCGAGATCAGCGAAAGGAGCGAATATTCTTTTTCGGCTCGGGCTGTATGCGGAAAGGACGACTGCGATTTGAAAGTTTCTTTCGGCGGAGTATTGATTTATCAAGGCGAGGACGGGAAATATTCGGTATTGCTCGAAAAAGGCGAGAATCAAATAAAATTGACGGCTACCCATTTGGGCAAAACAGAAGAACGTATTTACAAAGTCATATATCGCGCGGAATTTGAAATAGATACGGATATATCCGACGCTGTAATTGCGGACGGCAAGATCTCTTTTTATGCGAGAGCCTCTTTCAACGGCGCAGATTGTCCGCTTATCGCTCGGATAAACGGAGAGACTCTTAAAGCCGATGGCGACTCTTTTACCGCACAACTTCAAAAAGGCGAAAACATAGTGTCTTTGACCGCAAGACATTCCGACTTGACCGAGAGTAAAGAGTGGCGAGTTTATATGGGAGAATTTGCGCTTTCGACCGATCTTATCGAAACCGATACGATGGACGAAAATTTGCGTTTTCGCGTCGCCGCAAGTTATGACGGACAAATTTGCGCGCTTAAAGTGACATTGAACGGAGTCGAGATAATTCCCGTCGGGAATGTTTACGAACTCACTCTCCAAAAAGGCGAAAATATAATTCTCATGCTTGCTTCCACCGAGAAAGCGTCGGAACAATTCCGATATAAGGTGAATTATATCAACGACCCTCCCAAACTCGAGACTTCGATTATCGACGGAAAAACTTACAAAGGAAGCAAATTCGGTTTCGACGTTTGGGCGACGGACGGGCTGGGCAAAAAACTCGGTTATAATTGCATTTCTTTCGGCGCAGATTGGGAGCGTGACGGCAGTTTTGTTCCTTTGCATAGCGTAACGAAGGTGTGGGATGACAGCGGCTATACGAGTTTTTTGATAAATTTTGCAAACTCCGAGTTCTTACCTCATGCGAATGATCCCTTCGATCTCGAGATAACGGCGACGGACGGAGTGGGACGATGCGTATCTCGAACTTTCGGAATGACTTATGTTCCCGTCGCAATAGGCGAGAAAATAGGAGAGGTAGCATTTTCGCTCGAAGGCTTTTCGATAGGTTGCGGTTATTTTATAAAGCCTTGCAAACTTTCCGTTTACGAGGGAGTGAACTTTGCTTCGATACTTACTCAAACGATAATCGAGAACGGTTGGAGTTATTCGTCCACGGGTATGGTTTCAAACGGTTTTTATCTGTCGGGAATAAGCGGACTCGATTTGAGCGGTAACGCCGTCCCGGAGGAATTATGGGAACATATCCCAAAGAGCGGTAGATTTTACAAGACTATGCCCAAGCCCGAGCAAGGCGAGTATGAACTTTCGGAATTTTGCTTTGCGCAAGGCGGCGGCTGGATGTATTCGGTAAACACGGTCTATAAAAATTACGGTTTTTCGGATTATTATCCTCAGGACGGAGACGTCGTAAGAGTACAGTTTACGGTTTGGTACGGCTCAGACCTCGGCGGCGGGGGTGCTATGGGCGGAAGCGAGGCGGTAAGTTGGCTGACCGACGATCCCGACTACGGCGATATTATGTTTTTACTTGCCCAAACTGCGGAAGTTTTGAAGGACTCTTCGGCGGACAGAGGAGTGTATGACGAAGTTATCGGGGAAATATCCAAATGGAATATCTCGTCGGCGACAATGGCGGAGCAGATAAAAAAATTGACGGAGAGTTACGGTAATTTGTTATGAAAAGACTTTGGATTGTTATATTTATGTTTTTCGGTATAACGATTTGTTGTTGCGGCTCTCTGTTAGCCTCGGCGCAACAAGATATATCTTCGCGTATTTCCTCGGCTATCGATGGGATAATAGAGTGGAAGAAAGACGACGTAGGCTCCGAAAAAGACGGCTTTTTACTCAACGACGAATTTTTGACTCAAGCGGGCACCACCGCGGGAGATTGGTATCCGATAGCATTGGGGAGATTGGGCATTACCGACAACGCAACGGGATATTTGGCTGTACTTAACGATTTGATAGACAAACGTTATGCCACAAAGGATAAACTCGACAGAGCGAAGGCTACCGAATGGCACCGTATAGCGCTTGCAACGCTTGCTTCGGGCGGCAATCCGAGAAGAGTCGGAGAGAAAGGTTCTATAGATCTTATAGCCGACGGAACTTATGACAGAAGAGACGAAAACGGCGACGGCATCTTGGGAAAACAGGGCATAAACGGCTTTATTTGGGGACTTATCACATTGGACAGTATGTATTATGAAGTTCCCAAGGACGCGTTTTATTCCCGAGACGATATAATTCTGAACATTCTCAATCGCCGACTTGCCGACGGCGGTTGGGCATTGACGGGAGAGGAAAGCGATCCCGATATAACGGCGATGGCGCTCCAAGCGCTTGCGCCCTATTATAACAGCGAAAAGAACTATGAATATCTCGATGCCTCTTCCGAAACGATAATAAAAAAAGCGCGTCAAGCCATAGACGACGGGCTTTCGGTACTCTCGGAACTTCAACTCGAGGACGGAGATTTTTCGAGTTGGGGTACGGTAAACAGCGAAAGCGTATCGCAAGTCATAATAGCGTTGTGTTCTTTGGGCATAGACCCTTTTAACGACGAGCGTTTCATAAAGGGCGAAAAGACTTTGTTCGACGGACTCATGAAGTACAAAAATTCCGACGGCGGATTTCTTCATTCTTTTGTTTTTGACAATGACAATCCGACCGCCGACCCCGCAAAATCCAACAGCATGGCGAGTGAACAGGCTCTGCTTGCTTTGACTTCGCTCAAAAGATTAAAAGAGGGAAAACGCAGATTGTACGACTTTCGTCCCGAGCAGAGCGAGGAGACAAAGACTCTCATAAAGCGGACGCAAGAGGAGATAAAAGGACTTGACGAGTTTTCCCCGAATTCGGAAATTCAACGAGTTTACGATTTGTATAACACCGTATCCGCGTCGGAGAGAAGTTACGTTACAAACTATGCTTACCTTGCCGAACTTATGGAATTTGCAGGACTCGAATTTGCAGAAGAAGAGATAGAGTACAACAGCGGCGACGCGGGGATAATAACTCCCATTACCTATTTTACCGAGTCGGATAAGCGTGAATGCGAGTCTTTGCCTTTGACACTTACGGGCGAATACAGAGCGCAAGTTTTACGCTTGTGGCAAAAGATAATTTGTTGCGAGGATTTTCAAGACAAGAATTATTATTACATAAAACTCGAAAAGGCAAAAAACGAGATAGACGATATAGCCGCCGAGACGGAATATATAAAGAACGAGATAAAAAACAAACTCTATCCTTTCGACTCCATAAGCCTCAAAGACAGAAATACCGTAAATTCGATTTACGAGCGGTTTATTGCGCTTTCGGAGTATGACAGAGGCGCTTTTGAAAAATCCGACGTAGAAGGGCTGATAAAGGCAAAAAAGCAAGTAGATACATTATTTGCGGCTACCGTAACCGTTATCGTCTTGAGCGTCGTCGCCCTCGGTATCATAATATTTGTCGTTCTTCATGTAAGGAAACGCAAAAAGGAAAAACTTAGCAGACAAATGACGGAGAGTGAAGAATGAAAAAGGATCTTTTTGCTATTTGCATAGTCATATTTATTCTTGCGCTTGTCTTTTCGGGCGTAAAAATTCAGTCCGTTGACGAATATTATCTCGTCCATATAGACGACATAACTCCCGAGAGCCAAACGGTATTTCTTACGATTCGTTGCGATACGATACTCGACAATTGGCAACAACTCGACCCTGCGTTGAGGTACGAAAAATATGTCCCTTCCGACGGCGTTATTCTCAAAAGACACGAATATGTCCTGCGTGACGGAGATACTGTGTACGATATTCTCGACAGAGCGATAAGGCACAACAAAATACAGATGGAATGTGCGTATTCGGTGAACTACGCAAGCGTATATGTAAAGGGGATAAATCATCTTTACGAATTTTCTTGCGGAGAACTTTCGGGTTGGATGTATACGGTAAACGGAATTTTTCCCAATTACGGTTGCAGTAAGTATGTTTTACGCGACGGCGACGAAATAGTATGGAGTTATACATGCGACTTGGGACGCGACGTAGGATGCGATTGGGGGATGCAAAAATGAGATATTTTGACAGACTTCATCCCTTGTCCGCGCTCGTTTATTTTTTGATGATAATACTCATCGCGATGATAACTATGCATCCTGTCATAACGGCAGTGTGCTATCTTACCGCGGTAATTTTTTGCGGAATGCTTATAGGTTTCGGTAAGTTGCTGTCAAGTCTTGCTTACAGTATTCCGCTGATGATTTTGATAGCGTTGACGAATCCCATATTTGTCCATAAGGGAGAGACTATTCTGTTCTTTCTCAACGATAATCCCGTGACGGCAGAGGCGATTTTGTACGGAGCGAACGCCTCAATGATGTTAATGGCTGTATTTTATTGGTGCCGCAATTACAGTACGATAATGACCTCGGATAAATTCATATATCTTTTCGGCAGAGTCATTCCCAAATTGTCGCTCGTACTGTCTTTGACGCTTGCTTTTATTCCCAAGTTAAAGCGCAGATACAAGGAAATAGACGAGGCGCAAAAGGGACTCGGCATATATGCGGGAAAAAATTTTACCGACAGGATACTCGGAAAATTCCGCGTGCTTTCGATATTGCTTACGGACAGTCTCGAAAACGCTTTGGAGACCGCCGACAGTATGAAGGCGAGGGGATACGGCTTGAAGGGACGCGCAAGTTACGCTATTTATCGTTTTACTTTGTCCGACCTTGCGTTTTTGATTGCGACGGCTGTATTTGGAGTGGGAACGCTGACGTTTATCGCGCTCGGAGCGGCGGACTTCGGTTTTTATCCTTCGATAACTCCGATAAACTTATCGATACAAAGTTGCGTTATGTATTGCGCTCTTGCGATTTTGGGATTTGTATCCGTTTTTTGCGAGATAAAGGAGAATTTGATATGGCGTTATTGGAAATCCAAAACTTGAGTTTTACTTATAAGGGCGCAGATGAAGCTGCTCTGAAAAACATAAATTTAAGCATAGAAAGCGGTGATTTTGTTTTGATATGCGGAGAGTCGGGTTGCGGAAAGACGACTCTTTTCAGACTGTTGAAAAAACAATTCCGTCCCAACGGAGAACTCGAGGGAAGTATAAAATTCAACGGAGTCCCGATCTCCGAACTTGACGAAAGGGCTTCGGTGACCGAGATAGGTTATGTCATGCAAGATCCCGACAATCAAACCGTCACCGATAAAGTATGGCATGAGATAGCGTTCGGACTCGAAAGTTTGGGAGAAAACAGCGACACAATAAGGCGAAAGGTCGCCGAGATATGCGGCTTTTTCGGGATAGGCGAATGGTATCACAAGAGGACAAGCGAACTTTCGGGCGGACAGAAACAGATTTTGGCTTTGGCGTCCATTATGGTTATGGATCCTTCTGTTTTGCTTTTGGATGAGCCTACGGCGCAACTCGACCCCATTGCCGCTTCGGAATTTTTATCTTCTCTGCGCAAGATAAACGAGGAACTCGGCGTTACCGTGATAATAGCCGAACATCGCCTCGAAGAAGTTTTTTCGATGGCAACCAAAGCCGTGCTTATGGATAAGGCGAAAATCTTTTTTTCCGATACGCCCAAAAGAGCGGGGCAACGCTCTCTGTCGCTTTATGAGCATAAGATATATAAAGGACTGCCTTCCTCTCTCAGACTTTTTCACGCTCTCGGGGGCGAGGGCGACGCGCCGCTCACGGTAAAAGAGGGAAAGAAATTTATCTCGGAAAATTACCGAGACGAAATAAAGAGGATAGAGCAAGTCCCTATTGATTTTTCGGACAAAAACAAGGCGATAGAGATAAATGAGGGCTATTTCCGATATGAACGAGAACTCCCCGATGTTTTATCGGGATTGGATCTTACCGTTTACGAGAATGAATTTTTGTGTATTCTCGGCGCCAACGGAGCGGGTAAGACTACGCTTTTGAAAGTACTTTCGGGCGTCAAGCGACTGTATAGGGGCAAATATCGCCTATGGGGGAAAAAGATCCGCGAATATTCGGGAGTCTCTCTGTATCGCAACAATATAGCGTGTCTGCCGCAGAACCCCAAAAATCTCTTTGTCAAAGAGACGGTGTATTCCGACCTTCTCGAAGTTGCGAAGTTGTTACCTTACAATAAGGAAGAGAGAGCCGCCGCCGTGGAAGAAGTGTGTTTGAAGTTGGGAATAAAGGAACTCTGCAACAAGCATCCTTATGATCTTTCGGGCGGAGAACGACAAAAGGCGGCAATGGCGAAAATTCTTCTCGTAAAGCCCGAAATTTTGCTCTTGGACGAACCTACGAAAGGATTGGACGCTTATTCAAAATCCGAAATCGCCGCCATTCTCAAAGCCTTGCAAGCCGAAGGAAAGACAATAGTGACAGTCACTCACGACATTGAATTTGCCGCCGAGTATTCCGACAGATGCGCGATGTTCTTTGACGGCAAGATAGTGTCGATTGCCGATAAAGTCGAGTTTTTTGCCACTAACGGATATTATACGACTGCGGCGTCGAGGATGACTCGTCCCATGTTCGAAAACGCCGTGACCGTGGAAGCGGCGGAAGAACTCTGCAGACTTAACGGGAAGAGGAAAGACAATGACTGAACGAAAAATAAGGATAAAAAAGATAATAACTTTCTTTGTGATTTTCACACTTATTCCGCTGTGCCTGTGCTTGGGAATATGGCTGTTCAAGGACCGTAAATACAATATCATCTCGATGGTGATTGCTTTTTTGTCCTGCGTTCCCTTTTTTGTCCGCTTCGAGAAAGGCAAAAACGCCGCGAGAGAGTTGGCGGTGATAGCGGTGATGACTGCCTTTTCCGTTGTGGGAAGAATTATTTTTATGCCTCTCCCGGGATTCAAACCCGTTACGGCTATAACGGTAATTGCGGGAATAAGTTTCGGACCCGAGGCGGGCTTTTTGGTGGGGAGCCTTACCGCGGTAGTTTCGGATTTCTTTTTCGGACAGGGACCTTGGACGCCTTTTCAAATGTTCGCATGGGGGATATTGGGCTTTTTGTCGGGGATAGTAATGTTCGGCAGACAAAAGAAGAATCTGTTTATCGTCTGCGTAATGGGCGCGATAGGGGGAGTTCTTTTCTCGTTGATTATGGATATATGGACGACTTTATCGATTGACGGTGAATTTTTATTGTCCCGCTATTTTGCCTATGTCCTTTCGAGTCTGCCCTTTATGGCGATATATACTATTTCCAATATAGTTTTTCTTTTGCTTTTGACAAGACCTTTCGTCAAAAAAGCCGAGAGAATAAAGATAAAATACGGCATATTCGAGTCTTGAAACGAAGAGACAAATCATTCTTTTCCACTCATTTATATTACACTATTACCGTTCGGCGAAAGCCGCGCGGTTATTTTTGTAAAAATTAAACCACTAGCTGTGATAGTGGTAACAGAGAGAGCTTAGCGATACAGAGTGACAAAAAGGTCCTCCTTTGGTATAATGTAAGAGGTTCCGACACCAAAAACAAAGAAAACCAAAGGAGGGCATCCAAAACAATGGATA
>CANPVN010000004.1 GCA_947581755.1 uncultured Clostridia bacterium
ACTAACAGGAGAATTAAAGATACCCGATAGTGTACAGTCGATAGGCAATTCTGCGTTCTATAATTGCAGCGGACTAACAGGAGAATTAAAGATACCCGATAGTGTACAGTCGATAGGCAATTCTGCGTTCTATAATTGCAGCGGACTAATAAGTGTAACGATAGGAGAAAATGTACAGACGATAGGCGATGAGGCGTTCTGTCAATGCAGCGGACTTGAAAACGTAACGATAGGTAACAATGTAACAAGTATAGGCTATGAGGCGTTCTATGGATGTAGCGGACTAACCGAAATAACAATTCCGAATAATGTAATTTCAATAGGCGAGTTTGCATTCTATAATTGCAGAGAAGCAAAGGAAATAAAGATATCTGAAAGTGTAACCTCGATAGGTTACGCCGCATTCGGTGGCTGTAGCGCATTGCAAAGTATAACATTGCCTTTTGTCGGCGGCAGTAAAGATGCGACCGAGGCATCGTCGTCAACTTTATTTGGCTATATCTTTGGTAGAAATAGTTATGACGGAGGAGTTTTCACGGAGCAATATTACAATGCGCATTATTACATTCCGAAAAATTTAACAGCCGTAACAATAATTGGCAGAAATATTATATACGGTGCGTTCTCTTATTGCATCGGACTTGAAAAAGTAACGATAGGAGAAAATGTGCAGACGATAGGCGACTTTGCGTTCTATGGATGCAGCGGACTAAAATTTGTATATTATAAAGGCACTTCAGATCAATGGGGGAAGATTTCGATCGCCGAATATAATTATTATTTATTTTCTGCTACACGATATTATTTCAGCGAACAGGATCCATATCAAAATCACACGGCAAAAGATGGCGAACAATATTGGCACTACGGAAATGACGGCAAACCCGAAGTTTGGACAAAAAAGGAGAATCAATAATGGCTGACGATAAGAAGGAAACAACTGAAAGCGCTGGTAAAGAATCATTAGGCTGTTTTAATGATAGCGTATCGTTGGAAAAATACTTGAAGGAAAAAGGTGCAAATCATAGAAGTTATAAAATTTATGGAACAGAAAAAATATTAAGATCTGTATTTGTTGATAAACAACTATATCTTTCGGACGGTTCTAATTGGAATGATACAGTTGATGGAAAGGAGTTTAGCGCAGAAGATGGCGAATATAAATATTATGCGCGTTGTTTTACATATTCTACTTCCGAGAATGTTGCTATGTGGATGTTATATGGCGGAATAACAGATAAAAAAGGCGTCATGGTAGATATGGGAGGGGCTAAAAATCTAAATCAAATTATAGAGAAATGCACAAAAGTTGATCTTGGCGAATTCGATGGTAACCCTAAAAAATTTAAAAAATCAGTAACAATTAATAAAGATGATTTTGAGTTATATTTGATAGATATAGTTTATTACGGAGAAGCTATTAGCAAAGATGAAAAAGATAACAAAGATAAAGTCTATTTAAAAAGGAGTTACGAGTCAGCGCCTAATGCGGAAAAAACTTGCATTGATGGTTTAAAACGAGCAATAAAGGACATTGGTTGGTCTTATGAAAACGAGTGCAGATTGATTTTAAAAGTAAAAAAGAAGTTATGCGAAGGTTGTTCGGTAGCAGAAATTAATTTTTCAAAAATTGATTTGGATAAAAAAATAACAGTCATAACATCTCCGAACTATGGAGAAGAATTGGAATTTAAGAAATCGTTAGAGAAAAATGTTTCATATAAGGAAAGTGTTCATAAGTCAAAAATAAGTTGGAACTTATGCAAAGGTTGTAAATATCTTCGATTTAACAAATATTGTAAAAAGAAATTAATTTACGGCTATAAAAAATCAAAAGATTATGCAAAAAAACAGCGTTTTGAAATATAAACTGTTTTATAAAATCAATCACAAACAACTCGCTTGGACTTTTTGGGTTCGGGCGAGTTTATTAATTATGAATTTATTTATGTATGGACATCGGAGTGGCGCGTGTTTGTCTTTAAGATAGAAAAGCAATGCCGAATATATCAAGGCAAGCGCGCGTCATTATCTTATTTGCTTGAAATTAAACAAAGGAAATTTCGATTGAAATTTTAGATGATAGGATACAAAACTTCGATGTCGAAGTTGATACCGAATAAAGACGCATATTCCCAATTTTGGATAACTTCCAAACATTCCACATAAGCGGTTTTCAAACCTTTGTTGTAGCTTTCCTCGATAGAGTGGATTTTGTCCAATCTACAGCAAATCTCGTGGATCATGCAAATGAGCAGATCGTCTGCAGACAAATTGGGATATAAAATAGGCTTTTTGCTTTTTGGAAGCTCGATATCGTAATTTGAAGCGTCTTCCCAAGAAGAGAGCATATTGAGGCAAGCCCTGTATGCCACGGCTTGTCCCTTGTTAAATAAGTTGTTGTTGAACTTAGACTCGGATAAAGATTCGAGACGATTATTAATTATATCGATTAAATAAATTACAGTTGAAGTATCATTTGAAAAATTTAGCATTACAACATTCTCCTTATTAAAAATATTTCGTAACTTCTTTTGTATAACGGAACAAATAAACTCCGGTGTCTATATATATAGACAAAAAAAGAGAATGGTTTTTGATACGGTTTCTTAATATGAGTTGATTTATGCCTTGCAAAATATTGCAAATATAAAATAAAAATGTTTATTTAGAAAATATTAAGCACTAATCAGATTAAATATAACAGTTGTTCGGATGAGAGAAATTACCTCTCTGTGTATTTTACCAAGTGCGCTTGAGACGATTAATTTTATCTTAATTATCTCATCAAAAACCCTTTTTTATGTGATCGCGGGGATTATTGATCTGCCCTTATTTTCTTATTCGTAATTTCTTCGCTCGTGGAAAAAAACCTTTGAGTCAAGAATCAAGTATATCGCTAACATGTCATGGGGCTGCGCACCGACTAATTGTCTTTGACGAGGAAATATTTTTTTCTGTTTGAGATGAGGCAAATGGCGGTTAAAGTTGCCGCCATGATTTCCGCTATGACAATAGAGAACCATATTCCGTCGAGTTCGAGGAAGAGGGGGAGGATCATGACTGCCGCGATTTGAAAGACGAGTGTTCGCAGAAAGGAGATGAGGGCGGAAATAAGTCCGTTGTTCAGCGCGGTGAAGAAGGAAGAACCGTTTATTGCTATTCCCGAAAACATAAACGAGAAGGCGAAAATGCGGAAACCTCGGGTAGTCATTTTGCACAGTTCGGCGTCGTAGCCCACGAACAGGCGTGACAGCGGCGACGAAAGTCCGAAAGCGAGCGCTACCATGATAACGGAAGTAATTGTTATGAAAACGAGGCTCTTTTTAAGGAGACCTTTTAATTCTTTTTTATTTCCCGCGCCGTAATTGAAGCCTATAATGGGAGCGCTGCCTATCGAGAAGCCTATGAACATCGAGATGAAGATAAAACTTACATACATCATAACGCCGTATGCGGCGACTCCGTTGGGACCTGCATATTTCAGGAGTTGCGCATTATACAGAATACTTACAACCGACATCGAAATGTTCGAGAGCAGTTCCGACGAGCCGTTTGCGCAAGTTTTGAGCAACGCTTTGAAATCGAAATCGGGCTTTTTAAGTCTCAAAAGACTCGTGTTGGGACATAAGAAATATATCAAGGGCACGCCTCCGCCTATAAGTTGGCTTATGCCTGTAGCCGCGGCTGCGCCAAGGACGCCCCACTTGAACAATCCCACGAACAGCGCGTCGAGAATCATATTCGCCACGCCCGCCGCAACGGTGACGAAAAGCCCGAAGTGCGGTTTGTTGGCGGTGGGACAAAAACTTTGGAACTCGAATTGCAAAGTATATGCGGGGAGCGCGATAAGCACCGTTCTTGCATATAATACACAGTAGTCGAGCGTCTGTTCGTTTAGTTTGTTTTCGGTATCGAGCAGTTCGGCAATGGGACGGATAAAAATTATTCCGAGAGCCGCTATCGCCGCGCTCAACACCAATGAGGCGCAGACAAGAAAGGAAAATATCCCGTTGGCTTTTTCGTTGTTTCCCTGTCCCAAAGTTTTGGCAAGCAAAGCACTTCCGCCTGTACCTATCATCATTCCCACCGAGCCCAATATCATGATAACGGGCATTATGAAATTTACCGCGGTAAAAGCCTCGCCGCCTGCGAAATTCGAAACAAAGAAGCCGTCTACCACGCCGTATATCGAGGTGAACACCATCATTATGACAGAGGGCAAGGTATAAAGCAGTAATTTTTTGTATGTGAAATTGTCGGAAATTTTTATTTTCATAGCGTTGAACATAACAAAACCATTGATTGGCTGTCGGGATTATAACCGATTGTTTTGGAATTGTCAACTATAAAGTTAAATACCAATAATATTGCGGAAAAAAGAATGTGAAAAGGCTCGCCTTGCTTATCGCGCCGAAGTGTAACAAAAAATTTGATAAAATTTTTATTCCCAAAACGGCACAATTTTCCTTGTTTTGCAAATTGACTTTCCGCTTTTAATCTGCTATCTTGTTTATAGGAGTAAGCAATATGTTTATAAGCGGTATTCAAAAATTGTCATTGTTGGATTATCCCGAAAAGGTAGGGTGCACGCTTTTTACCTCGGGATGTAATTTCAGGTGTCCCTTTTGTCATAATTCTTCGCTCGTACTCAATACCGCGGAACACATACCGACAGACGAGATCTTCGCTTTTCTATATAAAAGGAAGGGGATGTTGGACGCGGTAACCGTCTCGGGCGGAGAGCCTCTCATGCAAAACGGTATAGAGGACTTTATAAAGGATATAAAGGCATTGGGCTATATGGTTAAACTCGATACCAACGGCACAAATCCGACCAAACTCGAAAAATTGATAGACGACGGAGTTTTGGATTATGTCGCTATGGATCTCAAAAATCGCCCCGAAAAATATTCGCTTACCGCGGGAGTCGATGTGAACTTGGAAGATATCGCAAAGAGCGTCGCCGTCCTTAAAAGCGGTAAGGTCGAAAGCGAATTCAGAACGACTGTAGTCAAAGAATTTCACGCCGTAGGAGATATTGCCGCATTGGCTGCCTTTTACAGACCGCATAAATACTTTTTGCAGTGTTTCAAGGACTCGGGCGAATTGCTGTGCGACGGTTTGTCCGCTTGTTCAGAGGAGGAAATGCTCTCTTTCGAGCAGGAAGCGAAACCTTTTTGCGGAACAGTCTCGTTGCGAGGGATTTAACTATATCTTGTGGCATTAAAATAATTTCACACAATATATAGCGTTTTTTGCTTGACAAAAGGAAAAATTAGTTATACACTTATAGCACTTACGATTTTTATTGGAGGACGCACATGTATCAGGTAATAAAAAGAGACGGAAAAATAGTGGAATTTGATATTTCCAAAATAAGCGAGGCTATCACGAAGGCGTTTATTGCGCAGAACAGACAGTATCATTCTTCGGTAATAGATTTGATGGCGCTCAAGGTTACCGCGGATTTCGAGCCTAAGATAAAGGACGGCAAGATCGCGGTCGAGGACATACAGGACAGCGTCGAAACCGTACTCGAGCAATCGGGATATTCCGACGTAGCCAAGGCGTATATACTTTACAGAAAGAACCGAGAAAAGATAAGGAACATGAAGTCCACTATTTTGGACTATAAAGAAATAGTGGACAGTTATGTAAAGGTTACGGATTGGAGAGTAAAAGAAAATTCCACCGTTACGTATTCGGTGGGCGGACTTATACTAAGCAACAGCGGAGCAATAACGGCTAACTATTGGTTAAGCGAGATATATGACGAAGAGATAGCCAACGCGCACAGAAATGCAGATATTCACATACATGATCTTTCGATGCTTACGGGATATTGCGCGGGATGGTCGTTGAAGCAACTCATTCAGCAAGGTTTGGGCGGAATACCCGGAAAAATAACTTCGTCGCCCGCAAGTCACTTGGCAACGTTGTGCAATCAGATGGTAAACTTCCTCGGAATAATGCAGAACGAGTGGGCGGGAGCGCAGGCGTTCTCGTCGTTTGATACTTATCTTGCGCCCTTTGTAAAGGTGGACAATCTTTCCTACAAAGAAGTCAAAAAATGCATCGAGTCCTTTATTTTCGGAGTCAACACTCCCAGCAGATGGGGAACGCAAGCGCCCTTTACCAACATAACGTTGGATTGGAACGTACCCAACGACCTTGCCGAACTTCCCGCTATAGTGGGCGGAAAGGAGATGGACTTCAAATACAAGGACTGCAAGAAAGAGATGGATATGGTAAACAAGGCGTTTATCGAGATAATGATTGAAGGCGACGCCAACGGCAGAGGTTTTCAATATCCCATCCCCACATATTCGATAACCCGAGACTTTGATTGGAGCGACACCGAGAACAACAGACTTTTGTTTGAAATGACCGCAAAATACGGCACGCCTTATTTCTCGAACTATATCAACAGCGATATGGAGCCCAGCGACGTCCGCAGTATGTGTTGCAGATTGAGACTCGACCTTCGCGAACTTCGCAAAAAGAGCGGCGGATTTTTCGGAAGCGGAGAGTCCACGGGTTCGATAGGCGTCGTCACGATAAACATGCCCAGAATAGCATATTTGTCGGAGAACGAGGCTGAATTCTTTACTCGTCTCGACAAACTCATGGATATTTCTGCGCGTTCGTTGAATGTAAAGAGAAAGATAGTAACCAAACTTCTTAACGAAGGTCTCTATCCTTATACGAGGCATTATCTCGGTTCCTTCGACAATCATTTCTCTACGATAGGTCTTGTGGGAATGAACGAAGCGGGACTTAACGCAAAGTGGCTTAGAAAGGATATGACTCATAAAGAGACTCAGGAGTTCACAAAGAAAGTACTCAATCACATGAGAGAAAGACTTTCGGATTATCAGGAAAAGTACGGAGACCTTTACAATCTCGAAGCGACTCCCGCAGAGTCCACGACTTACAGACTTGCAAAGCACGACGTAGAGCGTTATCCCGACATCATCACCGCGGCAAAGGACGGCGGCACTCCTTATTATACCAACTCGTCGCACCTTCCCGTAGGTTTCTCGGATGATATTTTCGCGGCGTTGGATATTCAGGACGAACTTCAGACGCTTTATACTTCGGGAACGGTATTCCACGCCTTCCTCGGTGAAAAACTTCCCGATTGGAAAGCCGCCGCAAATCTCGTGCGTAAGATCGCAGAAAATTACAAATTGCCTTATTATACGCTTTCTCCGACTTATTCGGTTTGCCAAAATCACGGATACATCACAGGAGAGCAGTACAAATGCCAGAAATGCGGAGAAAATACCGAAGTTTACAGCAGAATAACGGGCTATTATCGTCCCGTACAGAATTGGAACGACGGCAAGACTCAGGAGTTCAAGGATCGAAAGGTTTACGATATTCCCAAGAGCATGGAGCATGCGGACAATCATTTGTGGGGAAAGACCTGCGAATATCGTCCCGAGCAGAACTTAACGATGGATATGCCCAATAACGGCATAAGATTGTTTACCACCAGAACTTGTCCCAATTGCGCAATGGCGAAGAAATATCTCAACAAGGCGGGAGTCGATTTCATAGAAATCTATGCCGAGGATAATCCCGAACTTTGCTTGGAATTGGGCATAAAGCAAGCGCCCGTTCTCGTAGTCGAAAAGGACGGCGGATTCGAAAAGATAAACAATGTTTCGAATATCAGAAAATTCATAGGACAATAAGATGACAGAATACGACGTAGCCGTTATCGGAGCAGGCATGGCGGGACTTACCGCGGCGCTCAACATAAAAAGACTCGGAAAGAGCGTAATAGTTCTCGAATACGAGACTTTCGGCGGACAAATAACGCATTCTCCGCTTGTCGAAAATTACCCCTGTGTGACAGCCGCTTCGGGTAGTGAACTTACTTCGACGCTGTTCGATCAGGCGGAGCAACTCGGCGCGGAGTTCGAGTCGGACAAAGTCGTCAAAATCATTCCCGACAACGCCGCTTTCGACGTCGTCTGCGAATCGGGAAGTTATCGCGCAAAAGCGGTAATTTTGGCGACGGGAGCAAAACCTCGCATGTTGGGACTCGAAAGGGAAGAGGAACTTACGGGAGAAGGCGTGTCTTATTGCTCTCTTTGCGACGGCGCTTTTTATAAGAATTGCCCGATAGCCGTAGTCGGCGGAGGAAATTCCGCTCTCGGCGAGGCTCTCAATCTTGCGTCCACGGCAAGTAAAGTCTATCTTATTCATCGCGGCAAAGAGTTCCGCGGCGAGAAAATAAAGGCGGATAAACTGAAAAGTTTACCCAACGTCGAAATTCTTATGGAGACAAAAGTTACCGAACTTATCGGAGAGGATTGCCTTAAAGGTATCAAAATCTCTTCACCCGACGGAGAACGCATAATTTCTCTCGACGCGCTGTTTGTTTCGGTGGGACACGAACCTTGCAATTCGGCATTTGCCGATGTTGTCGGACTCGACGACAAAGGTTACATCATCGCGGGAGAGGATTGCCTGACTACTCGAAAAGGAATATTTGCGGCAGGCGATTGCCGTACCAAAAAAATAAGACAATTGACTACCGCGGCGGCAGACGGCTCTGTTTCGGCCGAAGCGGCCTGCGCCTACATCGACAACATGTAAATATGTAAAATTATAGATACAAAACCGCTTTTGTTGGGAGATACAACAAAATACAAAAAAAGACCTTGTTATGATAGTTGACATAACAAGGTCTTTTGATATTACTTTATGTGTTATTTGACGCAGATTTTGCGGGCAAAGAGGGAGACGCACAAGAGGCTCATGGCGCCTTTGGGGGCTATGCCCTTTTCGAGGAAATATTTGTCGAGTTCGGTGGGAGAGATTTTGCCGTCGAGACAACTTTGGGCTTTTTCGACGGCGTCGTCGTGGGCTTCTTTGCCGAGTTTTGCGACGATGCCGCTGTCCACCGTTGAGACGAGGAGTTTAAGGAACATTGTTGTGGGGTCGTCGTCGGTAAGTCCGAGTTCTATCGGATATTTATATCCTTTGTCGGCTTCTCCGCGCGCCGTTGTATGTTGGATCATTTTGAATGTTTTTTCTCCGTCGGTGAGGTCGCCCGTTTTGTCATATATATAATAGAACTGTTTGAAGGCGAATCCCTTCGCGACGTCGGCGATGACGGTTATGAAGTATTCGGGGATTATATCGTGTCCGAGCGCGTCGAGTTTACCCACCGCGAACAGGCATTGAGCAAGAGCGAAAAGCGCGCCCTTAAAAGTGTTTTGGTTGGTGTCGGCAAGCATAGTGGCTTCGATAAAGCGTTCTTTTATGCGCAACGCTTCGAGACCCACCGATGCTTCTACGCAAGAATATTCTCTGCCGAGGTCATAAAATTCTCGGAGTTTGCCCGTAAGGAATTGCGTACTTTTAAGGTAAGTTTCATAAGGAATGCCGTCTGCGCCCGTTCGTTGTTTGTCTGTGAGTCCGGGCTTAAAAGCGTCCAACGCTTGAGTCAAAGCGTCCACCGCGAGAGCGTCTGCGGTTTCGGGTAAAATTTTTTGATAGAACATAAATTCCTCCGTAACATCGATTTGCCTATAAATTATAGCAGATATTTTGCGGGATTTCAAGTTAATTTGCATAAAGACTTGATTTTTGGATAAAAGTGGTTTATAATAAACTAAACTCAATCAGGAAAATAAATTATGAAAAGAACTTTGATTTCTCAACTTTATGACAAAACTCCCGAGAACGGAGCGTCGGTTACCGTTTGCGGTTGGATAAGAACTATCCGCAACAACAAGTTTATCGAACTGTCCGACGGCTCTTGCTTTTTGCGTTTGCAAGTTGTCGCCGAACCCGACAAACTCACCAACTATGAAGAGATAATAAAACAAAACGTCGGCGCGGCGCTTGTCGTTTCGGGAGAAATAGTTCTTACTCCCGAAAATGCTCAGCCCTTCGAACTTTTGGCGAGCAAGATAGATGTCGAAGGAACCTCGACGCCCGACTTTCCCATACAAAAGAAACGCTCGAGTTTCGAATTTTTGCGTGAACAGGCTTATCTTCGTCCCCGAACCAACACTTTCAATGCCGTGTTCAGGGTAAGAAGCGTACTTGCTCAAGGCATACACGACTACTTTGCGAAAAGAGGATTCATATATGTTCATACGCCCATAATCACCGCGAGTGATTGCGAAGGCGCGGGAGAAATGTTCCGAGTAACGACTCTTAATATGGACAATCCTCCGAGGACAAAGGACGGCAAAGTGGATTATTCCAAAGACTTTTTCGGGAAGGCGGCAAATCTTACGGTGTCGGGGCAACTCAACGGCGAGACTTTCGCATTGGCTTTCGGCAATATCTATACTTTCGGACCCACTTTCCGCGCCGAGAACTCCAATACCACACGCCACGCTGCCGAGTTTTGGATGATAGAACCCGAGATCGCTTTTGCGGACCTCGAGGACGATATGGCTCTTGCTCAAGACCTTTTGAAGTATGTCATCTCTTATACAATGGAGCGTTGCAAGCCCGACCTCGAATTTTTGAATAAGTTCGTGGATAACGGACTTTTGGAGAGGCTCAACAAAGTTCTCGATGTAGACTTCGTGCGAGTTCCTTATACCAAGGCGATAGAACTTCTCGAAAAGTCCGACAAAAAATTCGAGTTCAAAGTATATTGGGGTTGCGATCTTCAGTCCGAACATGAAAGGTATCTAACCGAAGAGGTTTTCAAATGCCCGATATTCTTAACCGATTATCCCAAGGAGATAAAAGCGTTCTATATGCGTCTCAATGACGACGGAAAGACCGTAGCGGCGATGGATCTTCTTGTCCCCGGAATAGGCGAACTCATCGGCGGCAGCCAAAGAGAGGAGCGTCTCGATATTCTCGATAAGCGAATGGAAGAGATGGGACTCAAAAAAGAGGACTATTGGTGGTACAGAAATCTTCGAGTCTACGGCGGTACGCGTCACGCAGGTTTCGGCATCGGTTTCGAGCGTCTTGTAATGTATGTAACGGGCGTTTCCAATATAAGAGACGTTCTGCCTTATCCCCGAACAGTCAAGAACGCGGAATTTTAATCTCATACAGCCTATATTATGTGCGTTGTATGAAGTGAAATAAATAGTAATCAAAAATCCTTGTCAAAAGACAAAATAAGTGATATAATATACAACAATACTCCGAATTTAGTGTAAAATTCGAATTTAAGCACAAAAAAGGAAGGTTAGACAATTTAATTTTATGGACCCAAGTCGGTATTTATTTAATGCTCCCGGTGGATCGAACATAACGATATACATTATCGTTATTATTATTCTTGTAATTTTATCCGCGTTCTTTTCGGGCACGGAAACGGCATATACTTCGGCGAACAAGATAAAGCTGAAGAGTATGGAAGCGGCAGGCAAAAAGCGTGCCGGCAAAGTCCTTAAACAGATCGACAACTACGAACGGTTGTTATCGACGTTGCTCATAGGCAACAACGTCGTCAATATTACTATGTCGTCATTGTCCGTCTTGCTTTTTGTTGAGCTTCTTAACGGCAAATACGACTTGGCGACCACACTATCCACTATAGTCATCACGGTAATCGTGCTTATTTTCGGCGAGATAACTCCCAAGTGTATAGCAAAGGAATTGCCCGAGAAGGTGGCTATGGCGGTATCTCCGATAGTAACGGGCTTGTCGATTATTTTATATCCTATCAATATGATATTTGCGGGTTGGAAGTGGTTACTCAAAAAGATTTTCCGACTCGAGAACAATTCGTCCATCACCGAGGACGAACTTATAACCATGGTGGAAGAAGCCGAAAACGAGGGCGGACTTGACGAGCACGAGTCCAAACTTATTCGCTCGGCGATCGAGTTCGAGGATCTCGACGTAGGCGACATAATGGTTCCGAGGATAAAGGTTATCTCGACCGAAGACGACGCCACTATGGAAGAGATTTACTTGAAATTCCGCGAGAACGGATTTTCGAGAATGCCTGTTTATCATGACACGATAGATTCAATTATCGGAATTATTCACGAAAAAGACTTTTTCGCGCTCTATCACGACAATCGTAACGATATAAGAAGCATAGTCCAGAACAGCGTGTGTCTTTCGATAAATATGAAGATAAGCGCGGCTCTGCGACAGATGCAACGCGATAAAGTACACATGGCGGTAGTCGTCGATGAGTTCGGCGGCACAGCGGGTATAATCACAATGGAGGACATACTCGAAGAACTTGTCGGAGAGATTTGGGACGAGCACGACGAGGTGGAGGAGTTGTTGATAAAGAACTCCGACGACGAGTTCACTATAAAGGGCGAATGTGCGTTGTTGGACGCTTTCGACGCCATGGACGCCGATCCCAAGGAAGAATTCGAGTCCACAACGGTGGGCGGTTGGATAACCGAGATATTGAAGCGCATTCCCGAGAAGGACGAAGTTTTCGAATATAAATGCTTTACCATAAAAGTCACCGAGGCGAGCAACAAAACTGTCGAAGAAGTCAGAATTTCCGTTAACAGAGATTATGACGAAGATGAAGAAGAGAGCGGTGAAATTAAAGAAAAATCCGAAGAATGATTTAATATAATTGACAAGTCGGGAAAAAAGGGCTATAATAATAAGGCTTGTGAAGTTTGATACGCATAGATTAAGGAGAGAAGGATTATGAAACTGATATGTAACGGAAGCGATTTATCCGAAGCCGTCGGAAGAGTGTTCAAAGCCGTCAGTGTACGAACGACAAATCCCGTACTCGAGGGTATCAAACTTAAAGCCGAGAAAGGCACATTGACTCTTACTGCGACGGACTATGAACTTGCGATAGAGAACACGATAGTTGCCGACGTGAAGAAAGAGGGCGAAGCCGTCGTTCCCGGCAGGTTTTTTGCGGAGTTCGTCAAGAAACTCAATCGCGAACAGATCGAACTCTCTTTGGACGAGTCTTACAGATTGCGCATAAGATATATGGACAGCGAGGGAACATTGCAGTGTATGCCAGCTACCGAATATCCTCCCATATACGAGATGAACGACTCTCAATATTTTGAGATACGCCAAAAGGAATTTAAGGATCTCATCAACAAAATATCTTTTTCGGTATCGTTGGATGACTCCCGCCCCATATTGAAGGGCGTATTGCTCGAGATCAACGAGGTATCCGTTACGGGAGTGGCTCTTGACGGGTATCGTATGGCGAAATGCGTCAAGCAGATAGAAAAGACATCTTCGATAATGAGCGCGATAGTTCCCGCTCGATGCCTCAATGAAATAGCGCGACTGCTTCCCGACAGCGATGATACGATAAGAATCGATATTCAAAAGAACTATATGCTTGTCGATCTCGATCATACTCGAATAACGACAAGATTGCTCGACGGCGATTTTGTCAATTATAAGAATATTATCCCCAAGGAATGCGAAACGGTCGTCACTATTCCTCGAGAGCAGTTCGACGACGGTCTCGAAAGAGCAATGTTGCTTGCGCGTTCCGACAGAAACAATTTGGTTTGCTTCGAGATTTCCGAAAATATAATGCAGCTTAGTTCAAACAGCGAAATAGGTAATATTGTCGAGAAAATAGCGGTAAAACTTACGGGAAACGATATAACCATTGCCTTCAACGCAAGATATTTCTCGGAATTGTTGAGATATATCACATGCGACAATATATTGATAAAGTTTATAAATTCTTCGAGCCCGTGCGTGGTCGTTCCCAGCGGCTCTACCGAGGACTTTATGTACTTGATCTTGCCTGTAAAAATGATATAGAAAAAGGATGCTCTCTTACGAGAGTGAGGGAGCAAAAATATGCTATTGTGGCTCAGCAGGTAGAGCAGCGCACTCGTAATGCGCAGGTCGGCGGTTCGAATCCGCCCAATAGCTCCATCATTAGTAGCCGAAAAGGCTGCAACACAATATATACCCTCTAAATGAAGAATTTAGAGGGTATATTACTATATATTGTGGTTCCTCGTAAGCTATGCTATTGACGATTATTATGAAGAGGAGAATAGAGCAACAACAATAGATACTATATATTTATTTATAGACAAATTTTCAAATACGGTGTTGGATAGTTTATGTGATAATTTACATAAACCTATTATGCAAACAGTAAATCATTCATTTGGCGAACATGGGGATCCGCTTAAAGATAGATTTGAAGAATTTGATTCGCAATTGCGAGGAAAAATTAATTTCAGAGATTATTTACTGTCCATTATCGATGAAAAAGGATATAAAAAATATTCCGAAGTATATAAAGCGTCCGGGGTATCGAGGTATACTTTCAGCAAACTACTCAGTTTCGATAAAGATCATAAGCCGTCTAAAGATACGGTGACGGCTTTTACGATAGGACTCAGGCTTAATTTGGATGATGCGCAAAAATTATATCATATAGCGGGATATCATTTGGGGACTACCGAACTTGTAGATAGAGTGGTTAGGTTTTTTATTTCCGAAAGTCTTTATGATATTGATGAAGTGAACTATTGTTTGGATTATTATGGACATTCTGTTTTAGGCGAGAAACTTCGCGAATCGATAAAATTCGAGATGGATGAAAAGGAAAGTCTGTGATTTAAAAAAGCAAGTTGTTTGGCGATCTGAAATGCCAAGCTGCTTTGAATTTTTATATAATTGTATATGTGTTCATTAAAGCCAAAATACAGCGGAGAAGTTGATCTTCTCCGCTGTATTTTTATCTTGTCGGAATGAGAATAAAATTTCCATCGTCGTTTGCGGCACGGGGCAGTCATTGCGGGTTATATAAATATTCCGCAAAGGATGGCTTCGGGGCTTTCGAGGGTGGATCGTTCGCCGCTTTCCGTGCGTATTTCGACGAGGTCGCCCGAATTTATATCAATGGATTTGCCGTTTACTTTCAGTTCTGCGCCGTTAAGCGGATATACGCAGTAAAGTCCGTTGTCGAGAGTTTGGGCTCCGCGCAATATTTTCATATATCCGTCAACGCCTTTCAGCATAAGGTTAAAGTCGGTTGCCGTTCCCGAGCAGTGAGTGGCGACGCCGCCGTCGAAACGGTAAGGTTCGTCCAGCGGCATCATAGCAATCGTCTGTCCGTTGGGATGAGTCAGAACGAACTTTCCGCTCAAGGGAGTTATGTATCGGATGACGTCGGGGAGCTCGGTAAAGTCGCTTTCTTTCAAGCTAACCGTTGCCGAACTGATTCTTGCTTTGAAATTGCGGGTTCCGTAGTTACCGTCCTGCGGAAATATCCACAACTCGGTGGTGACGCCTCCCACCCAAACAGAGGAAGGGCGGCAAGTTCGGGAATGAATTTTGAGTTGCATAATAATTTCTCCTTCACAGAAATTATATTATACTTCTTTCGAGTAAAAAAATCAATATATTCCATCGAACCGTTGGGAATAAAAAATAGAAATATAAAATACGAGCGGAATAAAGAGGGCTGTTATCGTTGAAATATTGACATCGCCGATATAAGATGATATAATAATATATAAATAAGTATTTATACGGAATATATTCGAAGAGAGTAAAGGTATACGATTTTCGGGTATATTATTTTGGAGGAAAAAAAGATAATGGAAGTGGTATTGAACGGCAGGGACTTGACCGTCGAGCAAGTCGTGGCGGTTGCGAGAGAGGGCGCGAAAGTTGTTCTTTCCGAAGAAGCGAAAAAAGCCGTGATCAAGGCGAGGGCGTATGTTGACAAAAAACTTTCCGAAAAAGCCGTTATTTACGGGCTTACTACGGGTTTCGGTAAATTTTCGGATATTTTTATCTCGGAAGAGGATACGAAGCCTTTGCAAAAGAATCTCATCAAAAGTCATTCGTGCGGCATGGGGGAGCCTCTTCCCGTTGATGTCGTGAGGGCGGCAATGTTGTTGCGTTGCAATGCGTTGAGTCGCGGTAACAGCGGCATAAGGCTCGAGACTCTCGGGACTTTGGTAGCCATGATAAACGCGGGCGTGCATCCTCGCATTCCCGAAAAAGGCAGTTTGGGTGCGAGCGGAGATCTCGCGCCTCTTTCGCACATGGTACTCGTTATGATGGGAGAGGGACACGCCGAATATAAAGGCGAAGTACTTACGGGGAAGCAAGCTATGGAAAAAGCGGGGATCCCGACCGTAGAACTTGCCGCAAAAGAGGGACTTGCGCTTATCAACGGAACGCAGATCATGACGGCGATAGGATGCCTTGCGGTTTACGACGCGAGGAACCTTGCCAAGACCGCGGATATTATAGGAGCGATGACTTGCGAGGCGCAACTCGGAATAAAAAAAGCGTTCGATCCCAAAATTCATGATTTGCGCGGACATAAAGGGCAGAAGGACGTTGCCGCCAATCTTCTGAAAATTCTCAAAGACAGCAATCTCGCGTTCGATACGAATCCCAATAAAGTACAGGACGCCTATACCATTCGTTGTATGCCTCAGATCCACGGCGCGAGTCGCGACGCAATAGATTATGTTTGGGATGCGGTGTCGAGAGAGATCAACGCGGTTACCGACAATCCCATTATTTTCCCCGATGACGACGAAGTGATCTCGGGCGGAAATTTCCACGGACAGCCTATGGCGTTGGCTTTTGATTTTTTGGGAATTGCCGTTGCCGAACTCGCCGACGTCTCGGAGAGGCGAATAGAGCGTATGGTAAATCCGCAGTTATCCAACGGATTACCCGCCTTTCTGACCAAGCACAGCGGAGTTGACTCGGGATTTATGATAGCCCAATATTCCGCGGCGTCCATGGTTTCGGAAAATAAAATTTACGCGCATCCCGCAAGCGTTGATTCGATACCGTCCTCGGCGAACCAAGAGGATCACGTCAGTATGGGAACGACGGCGGCGAGAACGGCGCGTATGATTTTGGACAACAGCAGAAAGGTACTCGGAATAGAGTTGTTTACGGCGTATCAATCGTTGTTTCTCAGGGGCAAAGAGAAGTTGTCCTCGACGACGAGAGCGGTATACGACCACATTGCGGAAAGCGTGGCGCCCGTAGACGAAGATATAATTATGCATTATGAAATGGTAAAATTCGAAGAAATGATCAAAGCGAACGAGATCGTAGATACGGCGGAAAAAGTTTGCGGAAAATTATTATAAGGAGAAGTCATTTATGATAGTCAACAAAGAAATAAGCGGAGCGATGACAATTAAACTCGACAACGTTTTACCCGATTATCCCGAATTTGAGGCGGATAAACGCAGGGCTCCCGACAGAGGGTATCGTTTGACGAAGTCACAGACGGAGTTGGCGTTGAGGAACGCTCTTCGTTATGTTCCCGAAGAACTGCACGAAAAACTCGCTCCCGAATTTTTGGAAGAACTCAGGACGAGAGGAAGGATCTATGCCTATCGTTACCGACCCAAGGGCAGAATTTACGGAAAGCCCATAGACCAATATAAGGGCAAGTGTATAGAGGGAAAGGCGTTTCAAGTCATGATAGACAACAATCTCGACTTTGATATTGCGCTTTATCCTTATGAACTCGTTACTTACGGCGAGACGGGACAGCCTTGTCAGAATTGGTTACAGTACAGACTCATAAAGAAATATCTCGAGGAATTGACTCGGGATCAGACTTTGGTAATAGAATCGGGACATCCTTTGGGATTGTTCCCTTCCAAGCCGACTGCTCCGAGAGTTATCATTACCAACGCGTTGATGGTGGGAATGTTCGACAATATGGACGATTGGGAAGTTGCCGAGCAGATGGGTGTTGCCAACTACGGGCAGATGACCGCAGGCGGTTGGATGTATATCGGACCGCAGGGAATAGTTCACGGAACTTTCAATACCATTCTCGGCGCGGGAAGAAAATTTTTGGGTATCTCCGAACAGGGAGATCTCGAGGGACGCACCTTTGTTTCCTCGGGGCTCGGAGGAATGAGCGGGGCTCAGCCCAAAGCCGCCAATATCGCTAATGCGGTAGGTATTTTCGCCGAAGTGGATCTGTCGAGAATACGTACGCGATACGATCAAGGTTGGGTAAATATCATAAGCGACGATCTCGAAGAAGTTTTCAAAATCGCGGAGGAACACGTTAAAAACAAAAAGACGATCTCCATCGCTTATCACGGAAACATTGTGGATTTGCTCGAATATGCCGACAGGATAAATTTCAAGATAGACCTTCTTTCGGATCAGACTTCTTGTCACAACGCGTATAACGGAGGGTATTGTCCTCAGGGACTTACTTTCGAGGAGCGTACGGAAATGCTTCACAAAGACAGGACGGGATTCATAAAGAAAGTAAACGAGTCTTTGAAAAAGCATTTCGAAGTCATTTGTCGTCTTACCGCAAAGGGAACGTACTTCTTCGATTACGGTAATTCTTTTATGAAAGCCATTTACGACAGCGGCGTAAAGGAGATCTCTAAAAACGGCATTGACGAAAAGGACGGATTCATATTCCCGTCTTACGTAGAGGATATAATGGGACCTATGCTGTTCGATTACGGTTACGGACCTTTCCGTTGGGTATGCCTTTCGGGAAAGCCCGAGGACTTGCATAAGACGGATAAGGCGGCTATGGATTGCATAGATCCGAACAGGCGTTTTCAGGACAGAGATAATTACATTTGGATAAGGGACGCCGAAAAGAACAAACTTGTAGTGGGTACGCAGGCGAGAATTTTGTATCAGGACGCAGAAGGCAGAACGCGTATCGCTCTCAAATTCAACGATATGGTCAGAAAGGGTGAAATCGGTCCCGTTATGCTCGGAAGAGATCACCACGACGTTTCGGGAACGGATTCGCCGTTCAGAGAGACCTCTAATATCAAAGACGGCAGCAATGTTATGGCGGATATGGCAGTCCAATGTTTTGCTGGAAACGCCGCAAGGGGAATGAGTCTTTGCGCGCTCCATAACGGCGGCGGTGTGGGAATAGGAAAGGCGATAAACGGCGGTTTCGGTCTTGTCCTCGACGGCAGCGAGAGAGTGGATGAAGTAATCAAAAGCGCGATGATGTGGGATGTAATGGGAGGAGTTGCCCGTAGGAATTGGGCAAGAAACGAACATTCCATAGAGACGGCGATGGCGTACAATAATCGCAACGAAGGAAAGGCGCATATAACGATACCGTATCTCGTATCGGATGAGCTTATCAAAAGTCTGTTGGGTTGAAAGAAAACAACTAAAAATAACTCACATTCAAAATACATTATAAGGAGAAAATCAAAAAATGGCAAAAATAGTTGAGTGCGTTCCCAATATCAGCGAAGGAAGGAACAATCAAATAATAGAGGCGGTCATCGACGAGGTAAGAGCGGTAAAAGGCGTTACGCTTGTGGATTACAGTTCCAACGCTTCTCATAACCGTACGGTAATAACATTTTTCGGGAGTCCCGAAGGCGTAGAGGAAGCCGCTGTCGCCGTTGCGAGAAAGGCAGCCGAACTTATAGACCTTACGAAACACACGGGAGAGCATCCGAGAATGGGCGCGGTGGACGTCATTCCGTTCATACCCATTAAAGAGGTGAATATGGAGGAGTGCGTAGCGCTTTCACGAAAAGTCGCTAAGAGAGTATGGGAAGAAGCGGGAATGCCCGTATTCCTTTATGAGGCGTCGGCAAGTTCTCCCAACAGAGAAAACCTTGCTACTATCCGAAAGGGACAATTCGAGGGAATGGCTGAGAAAGTCAAAGAACCCGAATGGGAACCCGACTTCGGCGGCAGAAAGATACATCCGACGGCAGGCGTGGTTGCGGTAGGCGCGCGTATGCCTTTGGTGGCTTTTAATATAAATCTTTCGACGTCCGATGTGCAAATAGCGAGTAAGATCGCAAAGATAATTCGTCGCAGCAGCGGCGGTTTGGATTGCGTAAAAGCGCTCGGCGTTATGCTCGAGGAGCGCAATACCGCGCAAGTTTCCATCAATATGACGGATTTTAACAGGACTCCGTTGTATCGCGTTGTCGAACTCGTCAAAGCCGAAGCGGCGCGTTACGGCGTACACGTGATAGGAACCGAGATAGTCGGACTTACTCCCATGCGCGCGCTCATTGACTCGGCGGAGTACTATTTGCAGATAGAGGATTTCGATTTCGACAAGCAGGTAATAGAAAATTATATTCTGTAAAAGGAGAAGAGAATGCTCTTAATCAAAAATATAGGTATTCTTATGACTCCCGTCGGAAAAAGCGCGCTTTGCGGCAAGGCGCAGGCGAAGAATCTCAAACTGCATAATGCCGCGGTCGCGATTTGCGACGGAAAAATCGCCGCGGTATATAAGGACGGAGAACTTCCGATAATAGCCGCATCCGATACCGTTATCGACGCGCAGGGAAATCTTGTCACGCCCGGACTCGTGGATTGTCATACACATCTCGTATTCGGCGGTTGGAGAAATCACGAAATACCTCTCAAACTCAAAGGCGCGTCTTATCTCGATATTCTTAAAGCGGGCGGAGGGATCCTTGATACCGTAAAAAATACGCGTCTTATGAGAGAAGAAGAACTTTTCCTCAAAAGCGAGAGTTTTATAAGGGAGATGCTTGCGAACGGAGTTACCACCGTGGAATCCAAAAGCGGTTACGGGCTTGATTATGACAACGAGTTGAAACAACTGAGAGTCAACAAGAGACTGAACGAAGAGACTCCTATGGACGTGGTTTCCACTTTTCTCGGAGCGCATGCCATTCCCCCCGAGTATACGGGAAAGCCCGACGAGTATATAGATTATCTTTCGGAAAGAGTGTTACCCGAAGTGGCGAGATTGAAACTTGCCGAGTTTTGCGACGTATTTTGCGAGGACTCGGTATTCGATGCGGCGCAAAGCAGAAAGTTGCTTCTTCGCGCGCAAAAATATGGCTTAAAGAGTAAGATCCATGCCGACGAAATAGAGGCGATAGGCGGCGCAACGCTTGCGGGAGAGATAGGAGCGGTCTCCGCGGAGCATCTTATCGCGACCGATGAAAAGGGCATGGAGAGCATGGCGAAAGGCGGAGTTATTGCGGCATTGCTTCCCGCGACTTCTTTCTATCTCGGAAAGAACTACGCGCCTGCGAGAGCCATGATTGAAAGAGGAATACCCGTGGCGATCGCTTCGGATTTCAACCCCGGCTCATGTCCCTCTCTTAATTTGCAATTTGCGATAAACCTCGGATATATCGCTTATCGAATGTTCCCCGAGGAGATATTGACGGCAGTCACGCTCAACGCTGCTTGCGCAATAGGCAGAGGCGAGACCGTGGGAAGCATAGAAGAGGGAAAGCAAGCCGACCTCGTTATTTGGGACGCTCCCGATCTCGAAATGGTTTGCTATCGTTTCGGCACAAATCAAGTAAAAACAGTTATCAAAAAAGGAGAAATAATAGAATGAAATTAACGGAAATGACAGTAAAATCTTATATGGACTTATTGAATTCGGACGCGCCCGCTCCCGGCGGCGGTAGCGCAAGCGCTCTTTGCGGCGCGCAAGGAGCGGCTTTGGTATCCATGGTAGCGGGACTTACGATAGGAAAAAAGAAATATCCTCTCGATCAGGATCTGTGCATAGAAGTGGCGCAAAAAACATCTGCGCTTAAAGACGCCCTTACCTTGCAGATAGATAAGGATACCGAAGCGTTCAATCTTGTGTCGGACGCTTTCAAACTTCCCAAGGAGACGGAAGAGGACAAGGCGAAACGTTCCAAGGCGATCGCCGACGCCACTTTGGTGGCAACCCGCGTGCCTTTCGAGACAATGCGACTTTGCCTCGAGACCTTGCATTACACGAAAGCGTTGATAGGACATTCCAATACCAATGCGGCGAGCGATCTCGGCGTATCCGCGCTCAATCTCATCGCTTGCATGAAGGGAGCTTGGCTCAATGTCCTTATAAATCTCGGCGGGCTTGCCGACGAAGCGCAGGCAAAAGATTTCCGCGCCAAAGGCGAGGAAATGGTTAAACTTGCGCAGCAGGACGCGGATTACGTCTATAAAGCAACGCTTGAGATTTTATAAAGATCGTTTTTAATTGTAAGGATTTTTCTGTAAGACGGAGAGTTTTTCCGTTGAATAAAGCAGTCGGCGCGGAAAAAATTATTTTTCCGTTTGCCGTATGCTTTTTTTCGCTCGTAAAAAGATATAAAAAAGGATGTAAACCATGAAAACCGACCTGGAAATTGCTTTGGAAGCAAAATTGAAACCCATTTCCGAGATAGCGGCAAGTATCGGCGTCGAAGAGGCTCGTCTCGATCTTTACGGCAAATACAAAGCCAAAGTCCGCGGGCGCGGAAACAAGAAGGGGAAATTGATACTTGTTACCGCGATAAATCCCACTCCCGCGGGAGAGGGAAAGACCACGGTGTCCATCGGACTTGCCGACGGCTTGAAAAGAACGGGAAAGAGCGTTTGTCTTGCTCTTAGGGAGCCCTCTTTGGGACCTGTATTCGGAATAAAGGGAGGCGCGACGGGAGGAGGATATTCTCAAGTTGCTCCGATGGAAGATATAAATCTTCATTTCACGGGAGATCTTCACGCGATAACCGCCGCTAACAATCTTCTTTCCGCGCTGATAGATAATCATATTTATTGGGGCAACGAAAGAAAGATAAAGGAAGTGACCTGGCGCCGTTGTCAGGATGTGAACGATCGCGCTTTACGCTTCATAAAGAGCGGAGTCGGCTTTAATTGCGAACGAAACGAATCTTTTGATATTACCGCCGCGAGCGAAGTTATGGCGGTGTTATGTCTTGCGCGCGACCTCGACGACTTGAAAAGGCGACTCGGGAATATAGTGATAGGGCTTGACTCCGACGGAAATAGGGTAACCGCGAGAGACCTCAAAGCGGAAGAGGCTATGACTATTTTGCTAAAAGACGCGATAAAGCCCAATCTTGTGCAGACGCTCGGAGGAGTACCCGCATTCATTCACGGAGGACCTTTTGCGAATATAGCGCACGGATGTAACAGTTTACAGGCTACGCTTGCGGCTATGTCGTATGCGGATTATGTCGTTACCGAGGCGGGATTCGGCGCAGATCTCGGCGCGGAGAAATTTATGGATATAAAGTGTAGACTCAACGATCTTTGTCCCGACGCAGTGGTTTTGGTAGCCACTCTTCGCGCTTTGAAATATGCGGGCGGCAAGACCGAAAAACTTTGGGAAAGAGACGATACAAGTCTTGTCAACGGACTTGAAAATCTGAAAAAACATATCGAAAACATTACCGAAGTTTTCAACCTTCCCTGCGTAGTGGCGATAAATAAGTTCGAGACCGATACCGACGAAGAGATCTCTCTGCTCAAAGAGAGAACGAAGTCTCTCGGCGTGGAAGCGATATGTACCGAATGTTGGGCAAAGGGCGGAGCGGGCGCAGAAGAACTCGCCGAGACCGTTGTAGGACTCGCTTCCGAGAAAAAGGAAAAAGCGAAATTCGCTTACACACTCGAAGAGACTACAAAGGAAAAAATCATATCCATTGCGAGAAAGATTTACGGCGCGGACGGGGTTATATTTACCGATAAGGCGAATGAGGATATAGAGAAATGTCCCGAGGATCTGCCCGTATGTATTGCAAAAACACAGTTTTCGCTATCCGACAATCCCAAACTTATCGGTAGACCGACGGGGTTCGATATAACGATAAGAGAAGTTAACTATAAAGCGGGCGCGGGATTCTTGGTTGCAACGGCGGGAAATATTATGCTTATGCCCGGCTTGCCACGTTCTCCCGGCGCCGAACGCATGAGTATAAACGGCAATATTATAAAAGGCCTGTTTTGATTCCCTTAAATCGTTTTTATATCTCGACAGCAAAAATACGCGCTTAATACATGGTTTATGAGTTTTAATTGCAAGCGTTTGCGGGATCGGAAAGATACCTGTTGGCGATAATAATTCCACAGTTAAATATAAAATTACATTTATTTTGTTAACAAAACTTTTTATGTCTTATTTTGTCAAAAGACATTAAATTTTGGTGTGCATTGTATTAACTCCTTTAATAATGGAAATGCTAAACTGTATTTAGAGTTGACATTTATTTGGGGTGTTGAATGAATATACATGCAAGAATTAAACAATTACAAAGTGAACGTAATTGGACAACGAATCATATGGCTATGGAGTCAAATATAAGTCCGGGTACGATATTAAATTGGTACAAACGCAATTCGATACCAACTGTAACGGGAATTCAAAGTTTGTGCAATGCTTTTGGAATAACTATTAGTGAGTTTTTTAATGAGGATCAAGATAAAATTTATTTAAGTGATCTTCAAAAAGAGTTATTGGCTGAATTTGATTTACTTGATAAAAGAGAAAAGGAAGATATAATCAGATTGATAAAAACGAGAAATGAGATACGGAAGAATTCTCCTTTATAATGATGAAGCAATCTAATAAAATATACGTCATGTTGCATAACTAAATTATGTGATATTATTTACTATGGAGAAAAGCATCGGATAAGATATGGAAACACAAAAGTTCAACATTTTATTAAAATTAGTAAGATACGATGAGAATGCCTTTGAAGAATTATATCAATATTATGCAAGACGTATTGTGTTTCATTTGAGTGCCACTTATGGCAGAGAACTTGCCGAGGATATTTCGCATGAGTTTTTTATGAAACTCATAACAGGTCAAATAGAATATAAATACATAGATAAGCCGACATCATGGATTTACACTTGTTGCGAAAACATGGCGAAGACAAGAATAAGGTTAGATTCTAAATACGGAATTTTATATGACAATTTAGAATACAAAGAAAAATTGTATGAAAGTATTGAAGTAAAGAATATCTTAGATACATTAGACGAATTGTCAAAGAATATAATTTTTTTGTATTATTGGGAGGGGTATAATTTAGAAGAAATATCGGAAATTGTACAAATCAAATACGCTACAGTGAGAAAAAGGCACAGTAGAGCGATTGCAAAATTAAGGAAAATACTAAAATAGATGTCACAAAAATTTAAGTCCAATTAGTCTATATTATATCAATATTATAGGAGGACATAAATATGTCAAAATTAAAAAGTTTTTTAAGTAAAGTTTTATTTTCAGTAGTGGTTATTCTGCTCACTTTTGTATTTTTACCACAGAATACAATAGTTAAAGCGCAGGAACTGACAGATGATGAATATGATCGATTGTTTATTGCTACAGTAGAAGAATACATAGGCGATAATTATAACGGAACTGTAAATTTAACAGCGACCAAGGACATTATCTATGATATGGACTTGAAGGAATTTGGCTATATCTATGATTTTGAACTTAATGATAAAAATGGTTATGCAACAATTATTGATTCGAGAGGATATCCCGAATTAGCGGAAATTTATTTTGATGCTTTGTATCCTTTTTCTTGTGATGAAACTTGTTCTAAAATATATATCAAAAACTTATTGTATATATATTACTCCGAAGGTTCATATTACCTTACAACAGGAGATGTATTAACGGAAGAAGAGATAGAAACACTAAAAAATGTTTCTTATTATTCCGGAGCAACGGATATAGAGATTGTAACGGAAACAATTTACTATACGACTAAGGTGGAGACTGCTCAAAAACAATTGGCTGATAGTTATCCGTCTGTTGATGCTATAGCTTATAATAATGCATGTGCTCCTATTGCCGGAACAAATTTAATTCAATATTGGGATAGGTATTTTCCGAATTTAATAGAAGATTATTCGCCCGGTATTGAAATAGGTTCCCATTATTTTTATAGTTTTCCTAATAAAACAGTAACTAATGTCGGAGCTGAATTGTATGAGTTGATGGGCACAAATACCAATGGTGCCGGAACTACCATTAATCAATTTAAAAACGGTATGACACAGTATTGTTCGAAGCGTGGATATAATATTTCTTATGCAAGTTGCATGAGTTTCGGCAACTTCAGTTATTCAAAGGCAAAAGAGAGAATCGATAAAGGAGAACCTTTGGTGATTTTTACCGAGCCTGTTACATTCGCAAAGATAGAAAGCGGTGAAGGTAGCGATGAAATACATTATTATAAAATGGAGTTACCTCATACTTTGGTGGCTTTCGGATACAAAGATATTAAATATACTCTGTCAAATGGTCAAACGAGAACAGATAACTATCTTGAAGTGGAATCAGGGGCGGTAGAATATAAAGCAGGGTATTGTAATGTTAATTATGAAACAACAATAGATGATGCATATGGTGTTTTGGTAAGTTAGGAGATAACATGAAAAGAAATAAAAAGATACAAGAAATTGCGGATTATTCTTTAGCCGAATATCATGATGAAAAAACTAAAAATGAGCTTAAGACGATTATTCAAAGCAATAAGGCAGCTAAAGAATATAAACTCGGAAAGCGAAAAAAGTTATTGGTTTCTTCACTTGTTTCTGCTGCTGTAATAGCGATAATTGCAACGTTGATAACAGTTATGCCATTAATAAAACCTGCCCAAGAGTCCAAGCAATATCTTTCAAGTAACCAAATTTTAACTGACGTTGAATTGAGTTCATTAAATGCCGATTTATCGTATTTTGTTTTTGATGTGAATTCGCAGACGTCTATATTGAAGGTTACGGATACTTTTTATAATGAAACACTGTATTACATTATTAGTATTCCTACCGGAATAGGCGGTATGGAAATAAATATCATAACAAATCGCGATTATAAATTTCTATTTGATTATCAGTACGATAAGAAAATCGATATAGGTGAATTTCAATTAAATTATTGCGAAGATATAAAACAAGACGATAATATATCTTCATTAACCACCGTATATGGCGAGATAAAAACAGACAAAGAAAATATTTATTTTGAATATACGGATATAGTGTTAGGCAACGAAAGCAACTTTGTCGATTTAATACACCAAATAATAAAAAGGAAATAGCAAAATAAAAAAATGAAAGACGACTGCGAGTAAAAACTTGCGGTCGTTTTTTTTCAGTGAATTACTTTTTTCGCAGATTAAGGGATAAAAATGCCCTGATTTTTCCTTAATATGTTCATATGAACCATGCGTGGGTTTTTCCGATCCGAGTACGAAAAATTGATATTCCGAAAAAGGTTTATAGTTTTGGTCGGAAGTAAAAAATTTTTTCCGAAAAAAGTAAAATGTCAATATTTTATATTAAAAATTTATTGACTTATGCAAATAATAGTGATATACTAAACCTATTATAACATAGGATTATAAGCCTCACTATGCGCAAAATACCGAAAACGGAAGGCGCAAGTGGTGTGGCAAAAAAAATTGGCTATGTTAAAGGAGAAATAGCATGAGTGCTGAAGGCAAAAAGAAAGGTTTGAGTTTTAAAACATTACTTGCACTTGTCATTGTATGCGCATGTCTTGCTGTTGTATCCATAATTCTTTGTGCCGTATTTTTGGCTAAAGAAAGTGGAGTACCCGGTTCTACTGTAAGCGAGTGGATCATGGGCGACGGCGCGCCGAGCGCGAATGTAGGTAAAGAAGGAGATCTTTACCTTGACAAAGACGGTAATGTTTATCGCAAATCCGCAGACGGTTGGGGGAAACCTGTCCTTAATATAAAGGGCAACAATGGTGTGACCCCTCATATCGAGAGTGGATATTGGTATATCGGTACCGATAATACCGGCGTACGGGCGACGCCCGAGTTCAACGTCGAGATAAAAGACGGTTATTGGTATATCAATGGTAACAAGACTTCGAAAGCGACGGCAGATGTAGATATAACGATAGACGACGAAGGATATTGGCTTGTCGGAGGAGAGCGCGTAGGCAATTATAGGGCATACGGCTCTGTTTGGCATGTAAAGTCCGAGGCTCCCAATGATAAGGACGGATTTGACGGAGATTTATATCTCGATCTTTCCACATATAACATACACAGGAAAGAGAACGGCAAATGGGGACTTATCGGAAATATAAAGGGCGTATCCGGAGGAGAATATGTTTTGCCGGGCGTAACTTGGTACAGTGGCACCGTAAGTCCTTTTGAAGCGGCTGACGCTCTTAAGGAAAAGCTTGACGCAGCCAAGGACGGAGATTTATATTTTGACACTCAAAACGGTAAAATATACGAAAAGAAGAGTGGCGCATGGTCTCTGACTGCTTCGTTGAACGAGACTTCTGGTAGCACGAATTGGTTTACAGGCAATGGAGTACCTACCGAAGTTGAGGGCACAGCCGACGGTGATTATTATATCGATATCGAAACAGGTAATGTTTACCGTAGGGAAGATGTCGAGGGCGCAGAGCATTGGACCGATACCGAACTTTCGCTTAAAGGTGATCGTGGAAACAAGTGGTTCTCGGGAACGGGAGCACCTACGGGCAATTCCGCGCTTACCGGCAAAGAGCTTGTTTCGGGCGATATTTATTTCGATACACAAGGTCATAAACTTTATATATACGACGGATCCTCTTGGGGCGACGGCGTTGCTCTTGACGGAACGCCCGGAACACCCGGAACACCCGGTACTCCCGGTACTCCCGGAAAGAGCGGTAGTGTATGGCATTTTGGCACAACCGCACCTACAAGCATACCCGGATCTTCCGTAGGTGATTATTATATCAACACTACCGACGGTCAGGTTTATGTAAGAGTAGATGATTCCAACGGAAATCAAGTATGGGATAAAATAGATGGTCTTGTACTTAAGGGACAAAACGGCGAACCCGGAACTCCCGGTCAGCCCGGTACTCCCGGAACGCCCGGTGAAAACGGTACAAAATGGTATACGGGAGAAAACACTCCCGATTCGGCTATCGGAGTAGAGGGCGACTTCTATTTTGACAAAGTATCTAAGATAATATATAAGAAAAATTCTACCGATTGGGAAGCATTTGTAGATCTTACCGTAGACCGCGGAACTATGTGGTTTACAGGTGGAGGCGCACCTACACTTACTCCCGCCGATGACGGAATAATCATCGGTGATATGTATCTCGATACAACTAATTACGACGTTTATCGTTATACTACCGACGGTTGGGGTTCGTCTATTGCCAACATTGAGGGTAAGACAGGTGCCGACGGTATTACTCCCAATATAGGTGATGACGGATATTGGTATATTGGCGGAACAAAAACCGATTACAAAGCTAAAGGTTGCGAATGGCATGCAAACAAAGGTGTGCCCGGTACTACTCCTGTGCCCAACGCACAAGAAGGAGACTTTTATCTTGATACCGATACCGGTATTGTTTATACTCTCGAAAGCAGCGGTGATTGGACTCCTGTTGTTACATTAAGACAACAACTCGAAGTAAGACGCGGACAGTGGTATTTCGGCGAAACCGCTTTGGGTGTATATGTAACACAGTGGCTCCGCGGTAGTGGAGATCCCAATGGCGTAGAATCGGGTTATTATAGTGACTTATATCTCAATTTTACAACAGGTGATATTTACGAGAGCAAGACTCCTGCAGGAGAAGAGGCTACAACAAATTGGGAGCGTAAATTATCTATCAAGGGTGAACGTGGTAACCTTTGGTTCTACGGTAGTGGTGAACCCGATGATGCATCTTTAGACGGAGCAAAAGACGGCGACTACTATTTGAATTCTTTGACCGGTAATGTATATCAAAGGAAGAACGGCACGTGGGGCACTTCCCTGTTCTCATTGAAAGGACCCCAGGGTGTACCCGGTAAAAACGGTGCTACTTGGTTTACGGGTTCCGTAACTCCTACACTTGAAAATCCTTCCGAAGCGGTTGTCGGCGATTACTATTTTGAAACGACTCATGGTTATATATATACTCGTACCCAAGACGGATGGGATCTTATCAATCCCGATGATCCTTTGGCAGGTACTAAGTGGCTCAGCGGCAACGAAGATCCTGCTGATGTTACCGACCTCGCGCTCAAGAACAAACTTGACGCTGCAAATGACTATGATGTTTACTTCAATCTTGCGGAAAATACACTTTGGCAGAAACAGCCCGATCCCGCTTCGAGCGGCTCTGTTTGGGTAAAACTCGGAAAACTTACCGACGGCAGCGAGCGTGCTACAAAATGGTATTACGGTACACTTGATCCTACATTGGATAACGAACTGTTCGAAAGCACAATTGCAACAGATAGTATAAACGGTGATTTCTATCTCCGTACATTCTATGCTTTCAGCGAATTGACGGGCTTCATGATTTATGTTCGCGAAGATCAGGCAGACGGAACGCATGTTTGGACACTTCTTGTTGATATGACAAGTAAGATTGATGCTTCGGCAACAACTACTTGGGATATCCCCAACTTGGATGCTCTTACCGCATTCCGTAACAGTGTCAATGATGAAACAAACCATAAGGATTATAAAGGCAATACTCTTAATGTTACCGGAGATATCGTTGTTCCCGATGGCTTTAACTACCCGATTGCCGATACTGCCGATCATAAATTCAAAGGTGACTTAGAAGGCAACGGCCATACCATAAGGGGTATAACCAATCACTTGTTCGGATACTTTGGTGAGGGCGCTGAGATTAACAATTTGAAACTCGAAGGAACAATTACCGACGCATGCACCTTCTTAATGGATGCGATTTCGGGAAATCACTTCTTTGCTCTTATAGAGAATGCTCAAGGAACGGTAACGGTTACAAACACCACACTTACCCTTACAGATGAAAACGGAGGCAAAGTGGTAGTAACTTGGGATGCCAAGGGAGAGGTAAAGGTAGATATTATAGGTGCTTCTGCTGCTGCAGCTGCAGGTATTGTTTCCGCAAGCGATTCTTTGTTTGAGTTGACAGACACATATACACTTGCAAAGGCTACTTATACCTTCGAAAATATCAAGTTGACAGGTAATTCATATATCAACCTTAATACTGCAAAGTCTTTCACTCTTAAAGACAGCTATATCGATGCAACTCCTGCCGCAGATGCCGGTGTACATAATTCTCCTTTGTACGGCGCTAATTACAACAGCGAGATCGAAATTAATCTTAGTGGAAATACTTTTGCTTCTCAACGTGCGCTTTATCTCTATAACACCGTAACCAAGGCTACAATAGAGAATAACGTATTCGGCTCTGTCGATGTCCCTATGGCTGATGAGTGGGCTGTCAAGTTCATGCACATTAAAAAGGATGCAACTCTCGAGTTCACAGGCAATACCGTTTATGGCGCAACATCAACTGATGACGACAATCAGAACTTCAACGCATTTGACCTTTACAATCCCGCAGGAAATTATGTTAAGTATATTGCGAAGTTTACAGATAATATCGTCAATGTTGAAAATGACGCGAACGGCACAGTCGGAATTCTCCGTGTCGAAACGAATGAAAATGCAAACGGATTGGGCGAGATTTACTTCTTAGGCAATGGTAATAAGTTCAATGACAGCAATGTTATCTTCGACAAAGTAACTCTCGACGGCGACAACGACTTTGCATTTATCGCATTCAATGCAGCCCTTGATGATGACGGAAAACTTACCCAAGCTTACGTCTATGTCGGCAGCGAATTTGGCGCTAAACGTGCAGAACATTATGGACCTACAAACCTTGCATCCATGGCTGCACAGGATTGTAAGCATACAGTACAGATAATCGACATTGCGTTTGAAGATCCTACGGGCTTTACACAGCATGTTGCCGATTATCAAAATAATTATTATGTAAATAACGCCGCAGGTCTCGGCTCCTTCCGTGACATGGTCAATGGCACAGGATTTACGGCAAACACATTTAGTGGCAAAACAATTACTACTACAAATGACATCAAACTTAACGGATTGAACTGGACTCCTATAGGAACGGATACCAAACCTTTCAGCGGTACTTTCACTACTAAGTATATGGAGACTCAGTATGCAATCCGGGATTTGAAAATTGATTCTTCCGCAGAAGATTATGTCTATCCCGAAGCAGATAAAACAAGACTCGGTCTCTTTGGATATACAACAAATGCAACATTGCAATATATTACAATAAGCGGAGTAAGTATCGTATGTGCAAACGGAATAGCTCCTGATGATTCGGTCGGCGCTCTTGTCGGTCTTGCTTATAGTGGCAATACAATTAATAATATTACTGTGAACGGACTCATAGATATTCAAGGTGGTTTCTCCAGAGTCGGTGGTGTCATCGGTCAAACTTACGGCAACTTCTCTTATATTACAGTTAACGCGGACGAGGGTAGTATCGTTTCGACAACAGGATCTACGGATGCCGATTATATCGGTGGTATTCTCGGTCATGCCGGTGGAAGAGGAGAATACACCAACCTTAGTGTAATAGGGTTGAAAGTTCGCGGTGGAAGAAATGTCGGCGGTGTCACGGGTCTTCTCCAAGCAGGTTCTACGGTTGATCAAGCTACCCTTAAAAATGTTCATTTGTTGAATGTCGGCAGCGCTGGCATGCTTCTGTCTGGTCCTGCGCAATATATTGGTGCGGTCGGCGGCTCTGTGACAGCTGGAGCGCAAATAACAATTAAGAATGTTGATTTCACAGGTATCCTTGAGCGCGGTGGTCACAAATACGGAAATTATGTCTCGAAAGCCGTAGTGAATGGCGGTTTTGCAGGTCCTGTTCACAATAGTTATGATTATCAGCTCGGAAATGTTGATTACACTCAAAATACAAACATCTATGCTTTGATTGATAGAGATCTCTATTACCGTAATGGTGACTATGAAATTATGTCGGCACATGGCTTGCAGAGATTTGCAGATCTTGTTACAAAAAGCTACGGCAATCTTAGAGATTCTGTTAAAGATCACAATGCAAAGCTTATGATGGAGGATGAGATTGTAGATCTTTCCGTCCTTAAGGATAGTGATGGTAATTGGTTCAAAGAGCAAGCATCTGAAGGTTGGGACGGTGCTTGGACCGGATACTCTTACGCTCTCACCTCGATTGGTTCGCAAAAGAACACCTTCATGGGAACATTTGATGGCAATGGAAAGACTATTACAGGTCTTACAGTGGCTCTCTTCGGATATACCGATGGGGCTACGATCAAGAACCTCAAACTTGAAGGCGTCAATGTTAGCGGTGATACCAATGTCGGTGCGGTTGTCGGTGTTGCTAAGGATACAAGCATAATCGATACTACCGTAAACGGTACTGTTACTATGACAGGAACCGACGATGCGCATGCTCGTTCAATCGGTGGACTTGTAGGTGCAGCCGAAGGTCTCACTCTCAGCAACGTTTCGTTTGAAGGTACAATTGACAATCAATATACAGGAAAGGGTGATAAACTTAATTACCTCGTTTACAACTACGGTCTTGTCGGTTCTGCGATTACATCCGAAACTTATGCAAATGATAGTTGGGCGATAGATAAGAACGTCCTTCCCGCAGCGTCCATAACAATCACTCATGCATCGAGCGCAGCGGTTACGCCTTCGACGGCTTCCTTAAATGCCCATATTGCGGCAACGGATCTCGACCTTACTGCTACATACCTGCCTATAACCGGTAGTGTTGCGAAACCGTACGGAGTGATGGTTACCGTTAAATCCGATGTTGGTCTTGCGAACGTTGCAGCGCTTGTTAACGGCGGTATCTCGTTCGAGGGTGAAACTATCTTACTCGGTAAAGATATCGATATGGTGAAATATCAGCAGAACTGGAAGGGTATCGGTAACGGAACTAATCCTTTCAAAGGTACATTCAAAAGTGTTGCCCCTGCTAACGTTCATGCAATTAACCACTCTTACGGCGCATTGTTCGGTAACTTAGAGGGTACCGTAGAGTACATAGCTCTTAACGGTGCTGTATTCCAAGGTAAAGGTGTACTTGCCGATAAAGTCGGAACATCTGCAAAGATTAACAATATTACTATCAATGCTTGGGTACAAGGGCTTAACGGCGACAGTATTATTAAAGCGAGCGACTTGGCGGCAGCGCCTTTCGGATTCTATGCCGAGGGTAGTGCGCTTGTCACAAGCTCCGAAATAACCGTAGAATTCTATGATGCAAATATAACTTTCAATGCTAAGTTGGATGGAAATGCCAATTCGGAAGTCTCCTACACCGGTGACGAAAATGTTGAGGATCCCGCATCTCATTCTTACACCGCTGTTATCAAGGACGAGATATTCAGACTCGGTGGCTTTAACAAGAATGTCAATACTACAGCACCTACCGCAGTCTTTACCTTTACCGGTATTAACTTCACCGGAAACAGCTACATTGATATGGCTGCAGGCCCTGAAAGAAAATTTCCCGCTATTCAGGGACTTACTGTTGATGGCTGTTATGCCGATGTAACTCCCGAAAGATATGAAGGCAAATTGCCTGCATTTATCTTGGGAAACGGAAACAATATGGCTAAGATAGCTTGTAAGTTTATATTTACGAATAACTATGTATTGTCGAATGAAAGTTTGACAGAAGATCAATGGCAACATAATGGTCTTGCAATCTTCTCTTGGGTGCCTTTCGCTAACGATTCGGTAATAAGTGGAAACACCTTCGGTTCGAAAGAGAGACCTTATCACAATGCAATAATCAAGGTTCTCGATTTCGAGACTGATGCAGTTATTACTATAGAAAACAACACATTCTATACCGACGCTGTTGCAACGGGTACCGAGAAAAAGGCAGCTATAGATATTGCGCCTATGCAAACTAATATCTATACTGTTTGGGTAAAGAACAATATCTTGAATATCGATACCGAGGATACAGATGCTGCAAATGCATATACTCTTCTTGCTCTTGAGAGAGCCAACTTTGTTTCCGGTCACAGAACCCGTGCTTATATCACAAATGATAACGTTGTCAATGTAAACGGTGAATCACATGATATCGATTACGAGTTCGTTACAAGGGGAACAAACGGCTTTACTTTCGGAGAGTTCGATTATGCCGGATACGGAATCGAATTGAATACAGAAGGTAAGATTGTTAAAGGTAATTTCTTGTTCGGATATAATCAAGACCGATTTGAATTTACAAATGAGAAAGATAAAGAAATGGCAGAGGCGTTGAAGCTTGTCGTTGCCGAAGGCCATGAAGCAGATATCCATATCCTTATCGGAGAGGAATTCGGTCGCAGACTCAGTGATATTCTTGGTGAAACATACAATAAATATTACAACTTTTCGCTTGCCGGCTTAAACGGTTTTGCTTCTGCTCTCGAGGCAGGTTGGTCTGACAAGAGCGAAGGCGCGATTGTTACTTTCGCTGAAGAGATGAATAATGACGGTACTTACACCGTAACTCTTCCCGAAGGCGATTGGACTCCTATCGGATCGGAAGCTCATCCTTTCAAGGGCACCTTCCAAGGTCTTGCTAAGGCAGGTGAAGAAGGCGAAGAAGGTACCTATTGGACTATTGAGGGTATCAGATACACGGGCGCACCCGATGCATTCGGCTTCTTCGGATATACCGACGGTGCAACTATCGAAAATCTTAAAATCACCGATACGAAAATAACAATTTCCGGTGAGACCGGTAAGCGTTATGCAGCCGCTTTGGTAGGTTTTGCAAAGAATACTACTATAAACAATATTACCGCTCAGAGCATTGACATTGAGGGTAATGCTCAACACGTCGGCGCAATAGTCGGTCATGGTGAGACTGTCACTATGAACAATATCTATGTGCTTGCTGTTGCTTTGGTTTCCATTGAACAGAACTCTGCCGGCGCGGTAATAGGTTATGCTAAGGAAGCAACCTTAAAGGACATCTATGTAGCTACAACCGATCCTATAACGGATCTTGCCGCAGAAGACGGTGTATCTATCACTGCATCTTATACAGTCGGTGGTGTCGCGGGTATTGCAGTAGACGGCGGTACATTTGAAAATATCTATATTGCTTCCAAGGTAACTGTTCTTGCGAACTCCGTCGATAACGATAAGCGTGCTCACCTTATCGGCGCTGTTGTCGGCGCTGTAGAGAATAGTGCAGAGAAATCTACCGCAAAGTTTGTTGTTAAGAACGCTCATTTCCGTGGTAAACTCGAAAGAACGGCAATCGCATCGTACCCCTTGAAAGCAAGCTATACTTATTACGGTATGGTAGGTTGCGATAACGCTTTAAGTACAGGTGAGGCAAGCAAAAATGTGGAAATCACGAACTCGAGTCTCATTTCCGCAATTGCATCCGGCTTCTCTCAGAAAACTATTTGGGATGAAACCACCGCAAACAAAGTTACTTCCGAGTATCAAATAGACTCGAAAGCAGGTCTTGAATACTTCCGTAACCAAGTCAATGCAGGTAATCCTTACACCGGCGAGACTATCCGTCTTGTAGCGGATATCGACCTTGAAAACGCAGAATGGACTCCTATCGGTGGCGACATCGATCATCCTTTCAGCGGTATCTTTGTCGGTGAAAAGGAAGACGGCGAACGTCCTACTATTTCCAACTTCAAAGTTACTCGCCATGGCGAGGATATGACGCATGGTAAATTCTCGAATATTTGTAACGAGCAGTCTTATGCCGGATTATTCGGTGTTGCTTCCGGTGCAGAGTTCAGAGACTTCCAAATCGATCGCGCGACATTGAGTGCAAAAGATTATGTCGGTGCAGTCGTAGGTAAAGCATATAAGGGTCATGGCTGTTCGTTCACGAATATCAGCGTTTCGAATATAGAGATAAATACTCACCATTATGCGGGTGGTATTACCGGTTATACTTACGGCAACTTTATAAATAATACCGTAGACACGATAAAGATCACTCTTACTCCTGATGCGATACGTCAACATATCGGTGATTCGGACTATTGGCGTCTCGATAACGGTGACAAAGCCGGCGGTATTGTAGGTTTCCTTGGTGAAGGTGCATGCACCGTCAGCGGCAATACCGTAAACAAAGCAGAGATACATGCTTACCGTGACTTTGGTGGTATTGCAGGTGTTCATAGTTATGGTGAAATTACCGCTACAAAAGCCAACACTGTTACGAATTCCGACCTTTGGGTTGACCGGACCTATACAGACGGTAAGGGCAAAAAATTGGAGTATGCGAGCGGTTCTTCTTCGACCGACACCAATGTCGGAAAAGTCTTTGGTAGAACGAACAAAGGCGTAGGCGCTGTTGATTATTCCGAAAATTCTGCGGAAGTACCCGAAGTAGCAGGTGACGACGTAGTTATTCATTGGGATAACTCGGCAAGAGGCGATTTCTTCTTCGAGGGCAATGCTTGGCACATTCTTAACAAGAATGGTCTTGAAGAATTCCGCAAGCTTGTAAATACGGGCGCTACAGAATATGATAACAAAGCATTTACAGCAGGCTTCGAGGGGGAGACAATCCTCCTCGAGGACAGCATAGATCTCGCCGCTACCGAAGCGGAAGCTATGGTTATGGCAACGTCCGACGAAAGTTGGGTAGCGATCGGAACTTCGACTAATCCTTTCCGCGGTATATTCGACGGACAGGGAAACAAGCTTTCCAACCTTAACATTACCGAAGGTACAGGTTACAACGGCTTGTTCGGATATGTTGCAGATCAAATAAATGGGCATGCTGCCGGCGTAAAAAATCTTACTATCGAAAATGTAAATATTCAACTCGGAAACGTAAATTATGTCGGAGCTCTTGCCGGTGCAATAGGCTCAAGCCATGGAGATGCTCCGAGAAATGTTGTATCTAATATCACAATTACAGGTAATGTCAAAATACAAACAGCGGGTGACTTTGTCGGTGGTATTGCAGGTCATATAATGAATACCGCGCTTGACTCTATCACTATCAATGCAACAAATAAAGATGCTGTCGTATCTTCTACCGGTGCTTACGATTCTACCGGCGTAAACGGAAATCAGTATGGACCTCAGGTCGGCGGTATTGCAGGTCATGTACTTCAAATAACTCTCGATGGTTGCAACACGAATATTGATGTCAGCGGCGCTTGGGCAGGCGGTCTCTTTGCTTGCTTTGACGCACATTGCTCGATAACAGATTCTCATGTCAACGGTGTAACAGTAAGCGCTACTTCCCAATACGTCGGCGGACTTTTTGCTTCGATTCAGGGTGTATCGGGAAAGGCAATACAGGAAAGCTCCTTTGTAGGTACCGTTACAACTACGGCGTTGGAAGGTGTTTCCGAAAAATATTACGGTCTTGTCGGTCCTTCTCTCGATTCTTCTGAAATAGAAATCGACGATTCCACTTGCGAATTGACGAACAAAGACATGGAAGGCTGGAAAGAGTATACCGAATGGGACGATAACGGCAATGCTTACTCCGTAGTCGAGATTTCCTCTCTTGCGGGCTTGAAACACCTTGCAGAAGCCGTAAATAACACCGAGAATGCCAACTCCTTTGCGGGAGCTAAGATTTTCCTCACCGAAGATATAACTCTTGACGGCGAGTGGACTCCTATCGGCTCGGCAGAACATCCTTTCAGCGGCTCTTTCAGCGGCATGGATAGAAGCGGCAAACAACATACAATAAGCAATCTTAAAATTACCGCTTTTGAAGGCGCAAGTTATGTCGGACTCTTCGGATATATCAAACAGGCAGGAGTTAACGGAGTTAATATAAGCAACGTTACTCTTGAAAACGTAAATATCAATGTCAATGCATCTCGTGTCGGTGCTCTTGCCGGTCAAATAGACGGCGAACGTGTAAACCATATCGAGATTAGCGATGTTACGGTAAAAGGCAATATCAATATTTCCTCTTCTCAAGACTATGTCGCAGTTATAGCAGGTTATCTTAGCTATGCAAATCTTACTAATGTTAAAATAACTGCAAACGAAAACAGCGTCGTCGAGTCTACCGTAGAGTATGACGCAGCCGCTCCCGCTGAGACATATTTGGGTCAGACCGGAGCATTAGCAGGTCATGCAGGTGTAATCAATATTGATACTGCATATTCTGATATAAACGTAAAAGGAAAATGGGCAGCCGGTGGCTTGTTCGGTTTGCTTGAATATTCTTGTGATCTCAATAATGTATCTGTTTTTGCGGACATTACCGCAGCTAAGTATGTCGGCGGCTTGTTTGGTGCAATTCAAGGTAACCATGGCGAGACTCTTTCCGTAATAGATGGTACATTTCGTGGTCACTTGAACGGTACCTTTGAACCTACATTATACGGGATTGCAGGTATTCAACGTCACAACGTTAATTTCATTGTCAAAGATTCCACATGTATAGTTCTTAACGCTGTAGATGGTTATAGCGAGACTACTCAGTGGGATAATAATGGTAAGGTAACAGGTTCTGCTCACGTTTCCACTTTGACAGGTTTGAAACATTTTCAGGAGCTTGTAGCAAGCGGCAGAGATTATGTCGGCTACACTGTAATCATTGATGAAGATATCAATCTTGGTGGAGAAACCACTCCTTGGACTCCCATACTCGGCAAAGAGTACGAAGTTGTGAACGGTAAGGATCGTACCAATTTCAGAGGTATCTTCGACGGCAACAACAAGAAAATCCAAAATCTGTATGTAAAAACAGAAGATGCTAATGAAAATATATGGATCAATGGCGCTTTCTTTGCTGCTCTCGGATATGGCGCAATCGTCAAGAACATCATTTTCGAAAACGCAACAGTCATTTCTCCCAATAATGCTTGCGTCGGCGTGCTTGCCGGCTCGGGAGTAGTGACTCTTGAAAATATCACCCTTACGGGCACAATTCAAGTCACCGGCAAAGACATTGTCGGCGGTATCATGGGTGAGATTTACGGTAATGCTACAGAACTTAAGATAATTGACCTTACACCCGAAAGCTATGTCAAGGGCGGAGATCAAGTCGGTGGTTTCTTCGGCTATATCGCCGAAGGCGGCTTCTCTCTTTCCGACAGCGAAAGCCAAATCAATGTTATCGGTTATACTTCGGTCGGCGGCGTCGTCGGTACCGTTCAGAATAACCAAGTAATCGATAGAGTTACCGTTTCCGCAAATGTAACTTCCGAATATGATCACGAGAGAAAAAATATTGCGGATGTTGCTACCGTTGCAGGTATAGTCGGTTCCATTGCGGGAGCAAACCAAACCATAACTCTTACAAACAGCTCTTATAAGGGTACAATTATTAATAGAAATGCAAGCGTAATTCATGTGAGATATGACGGCTTGATCGGATATCCTTATGATTGCGAAAAGAATTTTGACGCTGTATCGGATCTTAAAGGATGTAACGTTTCCGCAAATACAGTTGATGTTAATTTCGAAGTCCGTACCTATGCGGATGTAAAAAATATCGATGGGGGGGGGTACTCCTTACTCAATATTTCGGATTCTGATCTTTCCGGTTTTAATCTTAAGACAAACGAAAAAGGAGAGACCGAAGGACACATAACAACTGCGGAAGGCTTGCTTATCATGTCTTTGTTCTTGGAAGACGGAAAGAACGTTAAAAAGTCTGCTGAGGATGTAACGCTTGGTACTTTCTTTGCAGGTATGACCGTTTATCTTGATGCAACTATCGATCTTACAACTCTTGATAATGAACTTAAGGGCGCTACCGCTGCTTATCGTTATCGCGTTTGTACAGACGATGAGACGCCATTTACCACAGATAAAACACGTTACAGCTGGAATATGATTGGTAATGCGCAAGGCAGCTTTGACGGCGTTTTCGAGGGTCAAGGTAATACCGTTTCGGGCTTGTATATCGACACTGCCGAATCCGATTACGGCGAAGTTGCAAACTTCGGTTTGTTCGGTGCAATCGGTTCTTCGATTGAGACCGCTGAAGTAAGCATAAACAATATTAAAATAGAAAATGTAACAATAAAGGCAAACAAGCAAAACTCTTCTGTAGGCGCTGTTGTCGGTGCTGTCGTTGGAAACGGTACGGTAACTCTTTCCGAAAACGTTGTTTCCAATATCACTTTGAGCGGAGCAGAGGACAACTCTTCTTATCTTGGTGTGTTCGTGGGCAATGGAGACGCTTTGAAAGGTCTTGACGCTTGCAGCTCCTCAAATGTTGTGCTTTCTTCCTTTAATAAAGACGAGTCTCGTAAGTGGGACTTTGCAATAGGTTACAAATCCGGCGAAGATAAATCAATCTTCTCCGACAACAATATCTATGCTACCGTAGATGAGCTTACTTGGCATAATGGCGAGGTAGAGATCGACACCGAAGATGAACTCCGTGCTTTCGCAAGCGTCGTTAATAGCGGCTATAATTTTAGTGGTCGCACGGTTAAGTTGACAGCTCCTATTGATCTTGGCGGCGAAGCTTGGACACCTATCGGCAAAACACTGGTTTACTCCTTTGCAGGTACTTTCGATGGACAGAGCAATATAATTTCCAATCTCTATATTCCCGCAAATAACTACGGTGAGGTTGATTCGAGAGGCAATGGAGCAAAATTTTACGGACTTTTCGGTACTATAGCAGCCGGTGCTGTGGTTAAAGATTTTACAATAAATGGCGTAACCATTGAAGGGTATGTATCTGTTGCAGCGGAAAACAATATAGACAAAGAACGATTTATCGACAGTAATTTTGTCGGAGCTGCAGTCGGTTATGCAACAGGTTTAAATGAAATCTCGGGTATAACCGTTACGGGTCATATAAATATTGTCGGCGGTCAGTGTATCGGCGCAGTCGTTGGTAAAATCAATGAGAGCGGTAGCGGCAGATCGACAGTTAAAGATAATACCGTTATAGGTGAAGACAAAGACGGACAAAAGAGCGTCGTTCATTCTGCCGGCTATAACCTCGGCGGTATCGCAGGTTGGGCTATGGATGTAGACTTTACCGGCAATAAAGTAGAAAATATTACCTTAAAGAATGATTGGGTACTTGTCTATGACGAAAAAAGCGATTATATCGATGAATATGCACTTCAAGGTAGAGTTGGTGGTATAGTCGGTTGTTTCCAAGGCGTTAATACAAAGGTTGATCTCAATACAGTAAAAGATGTAACGATCGAAACCGAGTGGTTATATACCAATGCCGGAGAAAAGCATACCGGAGACAAGCATATCGGTGCAATTATCGGTACTGTGGCTTCTGAGAGTTCCATTGTAGATATCACAAATAATACGGCTACGGGGATTGTAGTAAAAAGTCCCAATGCCGAACTTTACAATAACGCTATTGTCGGCGATAACTTTGATACAACAGCAACTCTTAATTTTTCCAATAACGTAGTTGATGTTGTATGGCGTGGTGTAGGTCACCGTGTCGATGCCGAAGGTAACGGTGTTTGGTATATAAAGGATGCAGATATGCTTCGTGCTTTGGCAACTCTTGTCAACGGAAGTAAGCATACTCTTCCCACAAAAAGTAATCACAGAGTCTTTAGTTGGGATAAAAAAACAAACAGTTCGTCCGAAATGACTATCCCCACGATGTCTTTCGAGGGTGAAACCGTTGTCCTCGATAACCTCATCGACCTTGAAAACAAACAATGGACTCCGATAGGAAGTGGCGCAAATATAGATTCTTCGCAATCCGACATAATTACTTTTAAGGGTAATTTCAATGGTCAAAATAATATAATAAAGAACCTTAGGTTTGAATATTCTTCAAGTCCCACTATAACGGGTGTAGGTTTGTTTGGATATGTCGGCAGTTATCGAAAATCGCAAACTCCTGCAACGTCCGGTTATACAAACAATGTAATCGAAAATCTTACAATCGAAAATGTTTACATAGACGCTAATAGTTATACAAATTCTGTTGGAGCATTTGCCGGTGTAGCATATGGAACGAATCTTAAAAAGCTTACTCTTACAGGAAATATATTTATTAAAGGAAGTAATGGAATAGCGGGTATTGTGGGTCATATTTCCGATTATGTCGCTACTGTATTTGAGGATCTTACCGTTGTATGTGAAGATTCGCCCAAAAATTACATTCTGGGAACGAGAGCTGCTGCAATAGTAGCGGATGTAGATGGATATTTGAGTAAAGATTCCACTTTTGCTTTTGAAAGTTTTAAAAATATTACAGTAGAAGGTATCCGCGTTAAAAGTCTTAATTCGCTTGGCTCGATTATAGCATCTTATAAAGATAATTCAAAAGATAGCGTAGCTAAACTTGAGATTGACGGCGTAAAATTAAACAATAAACTTATGCCGTGGAATATTGACATTATTCTGCACGAGTCATTTTTAAATTTAACAGGTGCTGTTATCGGTATGTATAATAATGGAAAGGACGCAAAAGATAACATTGTTATTAAAAATGTAAGCGGAAATGTTGAGGTAATGCAGGATATCGATCGACTTACAGACAGCAAAGCATATATTCATAACAATGGTATTACAGGTTTATATAACGAATACACCGAAGGACAGTATCTTACCGTTGAGGGTTGCGAAGGTTTGACGATAGATTGGTACGGACTTAAAGTAACTCAAGATGGTGTTAATATCGCGAACAAGGACGATTGGGCTATCTTTGCCGCACTTGTCAATGGCGGAATGTCTTTCGCCGGTGCAACCGTTGTTCTTACAGATGATATCGATCTTTCAAATACACCTCAACAGCCTATTGGCTCGGAAGCAAAGCCTTTTATGGGTACTTTGGACGGACAGGGCAACAAGATAATCGGTCTTAATATCAAAGGTACCAATGCCGAGACCGAGAAATTCGGCGGCTTGTTCGCTTGTATCAGTGGTGGCTTAGTCAAGAATCTTACTATACAGAATGTATCTGTTACCGGATATGCTGTTGTGGGCGCTCTTGCAGGTTCGCTTAAAACTTCGATAATCGAGGGCGTTGACGTAACGGGAACTATTCACATTGTCTCGGATAAAATACTCGACAACATCTCGGCGGCAGGTGGTATCGCGGGTGTTATTGAGGGAACTTCCCTTCTTTCGACTTCCGTTATTTATAATACCGTATCGGCTGCGGGCATTGTTCGTGCACTCGAAGTTAGTGAAGATAGTCACCTTATTTCTTCGTTGATGTATGCAGGTGGTATTGCTGCTCGCGTTGCTTATCCCAAAGAGGAAACCGTAGAAGTAACTTACGGTGAACTCGAGGTCGAGCATATGATTATAAAAGTTGTCAAGGCTACAGAAGCTACTCCCGGAGAGGCTTCTTTGGCGGCAGGCGGTGTGTTCGCTTCGGTAGAGAAAAAACCCGACAGCGATACCGTTACCGTCTATGAGCTTGGAGTCCTTGATACTTCGATTTCAGTTGAGGATGATGCAGCAAAAGCAGGTGCCTTTTATGGCGATGCCGAGTTGGAACAGGGCGAAAACGCTCACACTCAGAACGTAACCGTTAATGGTACCGAATATAAAAAGGGTATTGTCCTCGAGGCAGTTCCCGAGAAACAAGGTCTCCTTGTTGCAAACGATTATGGCGAAGATGGCTCGGCGTCTCCTACCGCTCGTTGGTACGAGGTTTACTCTGCTGACGGTCTTACTGCTTTGAACGGACTTCTTACAGCAGAGGACGCTAATCTCAACGTCGATATTAGAATAAAAGCCGATATCAAGCTTGACAATGCTAATTCCAATTGGACTCCTATTGGAACCGAAACAAAACCTTTCTTGGGCAACCTTTATGGCGAGGGTCACAAGATCGAGGGACTCAAAATCGTTAATGAGAGCTTTAAATATGCCGGATTCTTCGGCGTTATCGCAGGTAGTGACGATAATAAAACTCCCAATATTATAAAAGAACTCGAACTTAATGTCGATATCACCGATAATTATTATAATTCGGAAAAAAGCAAATGGGACGGAAGAGTTGCTGCTGTTTCCGGTAGGGTTTACGGCTTTGTCCTTGTCGAAGATGTAATTGTAAGAGGTTCGATCTCTTCTTCGAAAATTGCAAGCGGTTTCTTTGGTGATGTAAAACATGAGAAATCTGATTTGTCAAGAGAAAACCGTGGATTAGTGGAAATTCATAATTCTACCAACTATGTAAACATTTCGGCACCTAAAGCTACAGGTTTTGCCGCAAATGTAAACGGTGTTGATATTACTTGCATTGATTGCGCTAACTATGGTGAAATAACTCATCCTCAAGCAAGAGAGAATCAAACTATAATATCTGATGTTGTAATGGGAGGATTTTTCGGGTATATTCAAAGTGATGACGAAACAGTTACTTTGACTAATTGCGAAAATCATGGCGATATCATAATTATAATTAACGACAAAGATGTAGACAAATTCAGCGTAGGCGGAATTTCCGGCGGTGGCAGAGGAACTCATAATTATACTAACGTCAAAAATTACGGTAAAATTTCCGTTACGGATTCTATTGAAAATGCAGGGGTATTTGCAGAGATAGGTGGTCTTATCGGTTCCGCAAGAGGTCCCAAGAATTTCAAACATGTTGAAAATCATGGTAACATTACGGTAAATTCTACAAGTAACAGAAATTATCATGTAGGTGGGTTGTTTGGTCAAGGAAACGGTGCTATTAAAGTAACCGATTATAAAGGTAAACACAGTCTTGTTGACATAACAATTACCGTTAATGATCAGGGTACAAAAACTTATGTAGGTATTGTTACCGCTAATGATGCAAATGTAGCGACAGTTATCGAAAATACCGATATCAATGTTGAAATCAACAAATTGAGCAATCTCAGTTACGGTCTTTCCGGTGAACATGAATTTACTCATACCGGCAATCAATATGATAATATCAAAAATGTGACGTTGACCATCAAGAAAGCAGACGGCTTCTTTGAGGAGTTTGTTTGGGATGAAAACGGCGAAGTCACAAAATCCAATTCTATTACTTCTAAAGCAGGTCTTGAATATTTCCGCGATCAGGTTAATGAAGGCAACTCTTTCAAGGGAGAAATCGTTAATCTCCTTATCGAAGAGATCGACTTCTCCGAAGACGAAAAATGGACTCCGATAGGAAAAGATTATCATAAACCTTTTAAGGGTAGTTTCTATGGTAATGGTGCAATAATAAGAAATCTTGTTATGGAACCTACAACCCAAGAAACTACTACTGGATTCTTTGGATATACCGAAGGCGCAAATATTTACGACCTCGAATTAAACGGAGTTAAAATTAAAGCATTAGTTACTACCACTTTTGATATTGAGGGCGTCGTAGGAAAACAATACTTCAATATAGGTGCATTGGTAGGTTATGCTAAGCCTGCCGCAAGAACATTATCTGAAATTTCGGGAATTAAATTGACAGGACTTGTGGAATACCGTGGCGGCGGATACGGAGTCGGCGGTATTTGCGGTAGATCCTTCAATGTAAAATTCTCGGATATTGAAATCAATGTTACTCCCGAAAGCAGATTGGCATTTACTTGGAATCGAAGTCAAGGTGATATAAGAACAGCTCCTACCTCTCCTCGTGTAGGTGGAGTTACAGGTTGGTCTGAAGCATCTGATTATGCAGATATCACAACAAATATCGATGTACTTGGTTCGGCTTGCGTGGGTGGTATAGTAGGTCTTTCCGAATATACCGAATCTTACACGGATATTACCGTAAACGCAAATATTTATGCATCGAACGCTTCCGGTTCACAGGGTGCTTGTCCCGATGGTATTAAATTCGGTGCGATTGTGGGTTGTGTTATGGAAAATCCCATTACTTTGGATAATGTACATTTCAACGGTAAACTTGCAACTTTGACAAACTATAATGACGATTTTACTGAGAAGTTGGAAGATCTCGTACCCGAAATTCATACTGACTATTATGGACTTCTCGGAGTGCATAGTGCAGGATTGACTTCTGAAATAACAAGTTCCTCTATCACTGCTGACGTGGGTGGAATCGATATTCATGTTGCATACGATGAAAAAGGAGTTGCTCATAGAGATGATCTCACTATCGATAGCGAAGACGAGCTTATGGCTTTTGCAGCAATCAGAAACTCCGGCAAGATACTGTCTTCCGTTGAAGGAAGGGTTTTGAACGTCGTACTTACTAAGAGCCTCGATATGACGGGTAGAGATTGGGTTCCCGCGAACGGCTGGTGGATGAACTTCGACGGTAACGGCAATACGATCTCTAATCTTAATTGCGGTCATGATACTCTTGACAGAAGCGGATTGTTCTCTTCTTGCGGCGCAACAACTATTCAAAACCTTGTTCTCGAAAACGTAACCGCAGCAGGTACTCAAGCGGGTGCTTTCTCGGGTCATAATGACGGTGGTGTTAAATATATCAAGGTTACTCTTAAAGGAAACAATAAGATTACTTATACCGAGTTTGACGATACAGAGTATTCCGAAAAGGCATCCGGTGTCGGCGCTATAACAGGTATTTGGCAGCAGAACGACTCTTTCGAAAATATTACCATTGAAGGTACTACCACGATTGATTTGAGTGCAATGACTTCTTCCGTTTGTTCTGCACTTTCCGAGTCTCTTATCTTCGGCTTCGAAACAAGCGCAGATAACCACGCCGAGTTCTCGGTTCCCGAGGGTGTAGTTACAATTATCTATCCCGATTCCTTTACACTCGGCGGCAATCTTTATATCGGATCTAAAACCGGTTTTGAAGATTTTCGTGATTTAGTCAATGGGGGGGGGAACACATTTAAGGGTAACACCGTCAATCTTATGGTGGATATCGACCTTGCACGAGAAAATTGGACTCCTATCAAATCTTTTGCAGGAACTTTTAACGGTAACGGTCATAAAATTTCCAATCTCTTTATTGACTCAAGTAAAACAAGCACTAACGGATTGGCTTTGTTCAAAACTACAGCCGCCGGTTCGCGACTTATGAACTTTACTATTGATAATGTCGAGATTATCCCCGGATATTATAATTTAGATGAAACCGGCGATATGTATGTCTGCTGGGTTGCTGCTGTTGTAGGCGATATGTGTGGTCCTGTTGACAACGTTCATGTTATCGGAGACTTTAATATTGCCGGCGGACAATATGTCGGCGGTATAGTTGGACACAATAACTATGGTGGTGATATTACAAATTGTTCGGTCGAAGTAAATCCCGATAGCGTACTTTTGTGTAACTGTATGTATGGCGGCGGTATTGTAGGTTGGCAACCCGAAGGCGGTTATAAAGTTATCGGTTGTACGGTTAAAAATCTTACGATCAAAAATGTTTATAATACACGTGAGGATGCAAACGGATTTGAGCATGTATCACTTCAAGGTCGTGTGGGCGGAATTTCCGGTCTTGCTCATTATGGTAATACCCTTTCCGACAACAAACTTATCGATGTAACGATTGAAACGGGAGAAATATCTTCCAACATGCAGGGACAAATTGGTGCTGTTGCAGGAACTTACACAAGTGGAAACGCGACAACGACTATTACCGGAAACAGCGGAAATGTTACGATTATTGCAGAAAACAGTGATCCTTCTCATGATGGAATTTTAGGCGCTCAATACAATGCCGGTGAAATGAAGACGACTCTTGTTATGTCCGATAATGATATCGATATAAATTGGAATGGATTTGCAAAGGATGAGCAGGGCGTTTGGCACATCGGCGATGAAAAGGCATTCTATGCATTCGCCGCGATGGTCAACGGAGGACATAATTTTGCCAACGAAACTATCGTCCTTGACGAAAATATTACCTTTACTGAGGATTTCAGAGGAATAGGAGATTCTAATCATAGCTTTGCAGGTACATTTGACGGTAAAGATCATTCTTTATCCAATCTTGTTGTTACGGGCGATTATCGTGACGCAGCATTGTTCCTTGCTTTGAACGGTTCCGAAAACAGTATGGCTGTTGTTAAGAATCTTGTAATAACAGATTTCAAGACTTCGGCAATTAGCGAGAATACTTATGGCGGAATAGGTGCGATTGCAGGTGAAGCTAAGTATGCAAGAATTGAAAACGTTAAAATCGAAGATTTGGTTTTCGATGATGTTGCGCACCGTGCAGGTTATATCGGTGGATTAATAGGACGAGGCGAACATCATATAGAAATAATCGATTGCTCTGTTGTCGCTTCTCGTATTTCATCCGGTCTTACATCAGAGGGCTACGGTGCCGGTGATACGGCGGGTCTTGTCGGACGTTTGGGACAATCGAATCTTGCAGATGATTACAATTTAATTCGTGGTTGTTATGTGGAAATGAATATCAATGCTTTACGTATGTCTTATGTAGGCGGTATTGTGGCTTATTCCGATGCGTATAATATCATAGAAGATTGCTATGTCAAGATGAATGTCACAAATGCACAAGGACCTACTCATCTCGGCGGTATAGTAGGAATTTCGAAAGGTTTATGTTCGGAAAAGAAGGGGGTTGCAACCAACTCTATCGAAAATTGCTATGTTGACATTACCGTAGACGGTTATTGCCAACTCGGACAATATCAAAATTACGGTGTGCCTTGCGGCGTAGCAGGTATCGTTTCTTTGGGCAACGGACTTTCGATAAAGAATTGCTTTGTTACCGGTAATTTGCAACAGTTCGGTGGTAGATATATTGTTTCTAATTGCAGTGGAGACTTTGGAACTTATGAAATGGTTACTGTTTCCGATTGTTCCTGGAGCGGAGACGATAATATATATGCATATTATGGCTACCAAGCCGGTCTCGGTGACAACGTTTACGGCAATATAGTTAGAAGTTCTCTTTGCTCGTATACAGAAGGCATGAGCTATGAGGATTTTAATAAATAATTTATAATTTCGACCTGTTTTCCTTTTTTACAAATTTTTGATACAACGACGCTCGGAGCATAAAAAACTTCGAGCGTCGTTGTGGCTTTTTTTGTTCTTTTCTCCTCAAGTGGGTGGATTGCCGTCAGTCGGGGAGTTTTTTGAGTTCGAGATAGGGCATGGGTGAAAAACCGTTTTTATAGTAGGCGGTTATTGCGGATTCGTTTTGTTGGGCGACTTCGAGGCGGAAGAGGGCGCCTTTGAAGCGTTGTTCGAGGAAGGCGAAAAAGCGTGACGCTATTCCTTTGCCGCGATAGTCGGGAATAAGGTAGAGGTCCTCGATCCAGACACAGAGGACGCCGTACTCCGTGGAAAAACTTTTGGCGATCATGGAATAGCCTATTGTTTTATCTCCGTCCGAGATGACAAAACCCTCGAGATAGGGGTTGTCGTCGATACAGTTTTGAATATTAGCCTCGAAGATTTTATCGGAACCCGAGGTGGCAAGCGCGGGAGAGGCATAAAAGATTCTCATCATTTCGAGGACTTCCCGTGTATTTTCTTTTTTTATGTTATAAAAATTTATCATACTTTATTGTTTGGGGATAAACTCTGTTTTTTGGTCTATGTTTTGCATTATGTTTTTGTATTCTCTTCTTAGTCGGGGGCGTTCGAGAAGAAAGGAATCGGCGGCTTCCCACAGCGAGAAGGAGCCGACTATCGAAAGAATTTCGGCAATGAAATAATCGTCGGCTTTGGTAAACGAGACGAAGAAGTAAAGCGCAAGTACGATAATGCCGAAGATAGTCAACGCTATCATTTTTCTCGTGTTTGCCGCAATATCCCAAATAATGTCGTAAGATTTTCGGATATAATGTTTGCGCATAGCCTCTTTTATTCGCTGTTGTTCGTCTTGATTTACATCGCCGTGAAAGCGTATGCAAAGCGGGATTTCGGCGGGAATGATATTGGCTTTTTCGTCGATGTAGTCATAAATATCGTTGCTTAGATCGGGCTCGGTTTCCATAGACATAGGATTGTAGAGGTCTATTTTGTCCGATAAGTTGACGTCGATCACGGCATTGCCGTTTTCGTTCTTTATGGCGTCTACATAGTTCTTCAATTCGGATAATTGTTCTTTCTTTTTCATGGTGATATTTTAACATAAAAGGGTGGCAAAAGGCAACTTTATTTAATACGAAACAAAAAAAAAGACGCTTTCGTCGTGCGGAAGAAAGCGAGTTATTACATAAAAAAAGTCGGGAGAGTGTTCTCCCGACTTTGTATTCGAGTCGTATTTTTTTATTTCTTTGTAAGCGTTATCGTAACGGAGTCGTCCAAATAGTCGGTAAGGATAAGATTGTTTGCTTCCAAAGTTATTTTGTAAATCGTTGTATCGGCATAGAAGAGCAAGTCATCGCCGTTTTTCCATATCGAGACGGTCTTACCGTTGTAGATAAAGGAGTCGGCTCTGCCTTGAATACGCGATTTCGAGATCGATACCGTTATATTTTCGTTACTCCAAATGCCGTAGTAGGAGTCGTTGAAAGAGGAGACGTATTCCGTACCCGTGAAAGTCACCGATTCGGAAGCCGAAGTCATTAAAATATTGCTTCCGTTGTCTCTCGAGAAGATATAGATCTCGTTTTTTATGAGGACTTTTATTTCGAATACGTTGTTGACGGTACCCAATATTTTAATATCTTCGCTCTTTACGCCCGATAAAATCACAGAGTTGAGAATGAAATCGGAGCCTTGCTGAGTTATGTCGAAAGCGAGCAGTCTGCCGTCTTTCGCTTTCCATATTCCCTCGTAAGTGTTGGAGATCGAGACGGGATTGGGAGAGATCGCGGTATATTTTTTGCTCTCGCCCTCGGAAGTCACCGTAAGCGAGGTAAGGTCGGCGGAGAAAGTATAAGTCTTGTCGCCGAAAGTAGCCGTCAATGCGCCGTTTTCGAGAGAGTAAGGATTTGCCGCGTCGCCTTGCCAATAAATACACGATCTTGTAAAGGTGATGGTATCCGTCTTGTCGTCTTCACCGTACCAAGTACCCGTAAAATCCGAGGGAACTTCTACTTTCGCGGGAATTTCGAAGTCTCCGCTCTTCACTTTGAAACCGACTTTGCAAGGGGACAAGGGCTTTACCGAAGAACTTTCGGGATATGCGCCTATTATGAAAATATACTCGGTATTTGCCGCGAGCGTTATATTTTCCCAACCGTTTTCGGGCAGAGCGGAGACCCAACTCAAAACATTATTGTAAGAGACGCTTCCGTCATCGTTGGCGCCCGAAGGAACGCCTATCGTCAAAGAGAGTTGCTCGTCGATGTTGGTGGCGATTGCGTCTCCGACGACATAACTCTCTTCTTTCGAGGGGATGTAAGAAAGATAAAAGGGTTCGTAAGTATAATTCTTTCTGCCGAAGTTTTCGGTTTCGAATTCCGTGATTTTCAGATCGTAGCGATAATCTCCGATTAGATTTTCGAGGACGAACGGATCGCTTTCCGTGCCGAGACCCGTTCTCGAAAATTCGCCCTTATCGCCGAAATCTATCGTCTTGTCGGAAATGTTGTATACAAGTTCATAAGCGCCGTATACGGGATTTGCGGGATCCGTCTCGTCCGCAATTACGGCGAATATACGCGAGTAGGTTCCTTCGGAGCGAAGTCCCAATACATAGCCCATATTCGTTTTTCCGTCTTGAGTGAGATTGAATACCGTCTCTCTCAGATAAAAACTGAAATCGGGTTGCTCGGGATTTGTCCAGGTGCCTTTGAAATCCGAGGAAAGCGTGACGAGAGAATAACCGTTCGCGGGAACGAGGAGCTCTCTTGTAGCGCCGTACTTCAATATAAGCACTGCGTCGGCATATTCGTGCTTTATGACCGAGTATTTGTAATTACCCAACGAAAACGACAAGGTGTTGTTTGCGAAAGTTCTGTCCACGGGTTCGGCGTTCACGACTGTTGCGTTTGCATTTACGGTAATATTGAAAGTCTTTCCGTCCAAAGTTCTCCAAGAGCCGTAAAAATCTTGTTCTACAGCCTCGGGAGCGGGTTCGGGAGTTCCCACGGCTTGGATATATGCCGTCGTCGAAGGGGACTCGACAGTGACTTTGTATGCCGAATCGTCGAAAGCGAAGCCCGAGGGAAGATCGGCGGGGATGATATGTACTTCGTAGGTGTCGGGAGGCAATAATTTGTTTGCCACGCCGTTGTCATCGGTTATCATGGGATAACAGGAGCCTGCGTTTCCGTCCGCAGTGGGCGCGGTGCATAACTGTATGGGCTGTCTTGCCGCGGGATTGCCGTCGGGGAAAAGTACCGTCACGGAGTATCGTATCTCTTCGGGAGCGGGTTCTTCCTTTGCGATAAGTTCGATCGTCACTTCGTGAATGTCGGCAGTCACTATCTTTTGGGAATATTCGTAAGTGTCGGGTACGCCCGTAAGTTTTACGGTGTAGGTGTCGGACTCGACTTGGAATACGGCTTTTCCGTCAGTCAAAGGTTTGGTTTGGACGATATTGTCGCCTTTGTATAACGAAACGTCTATGTCGGGAAGTTCGCTTTCTGCACAAGTGACCGTAACGGTGTATGTCGTCTTTTCGGTGGGTGCGGGGGTTTTGTCGCACCCCAAAGCGCACATCGCGACGACTGCCGCCAGACATATCGCAAAGACGATATAAAATCTCTTTTTTCTCATAAAATTTCCTCCTCGAGCGTCGCGGCATTTCCGTCTGCGGCGACCGCTCATTTTCATTATAACACAATAAGGACTTTTTGACAATAGATAAAAGAACATTTTATATAATTTATTCATAATTTTTATGCAATCTTAAAATTCCGTTATATGTTGAAAAAACCGTTGACAAGGGCATTTTATTGGTATATAATGAGCATAAACCCGACGCAAGGAGCAATCCGAAAAGAGGGGGATCGATTCTTTTCCGAATGTAATCCTCGCTCGTCGGGCGGGGATTTTTTTCTTAAAAAGGAGATTTCGATTTATGGAAACAAGAGTTGCCGTTATAGGCATAATCGTAGAGGATCTCGGCTCCGTCGAGGAGTTGAATTCGGTGCTTCACGAGTACGGAGACATCATCATCGGAAGAATGGGTTTGCCCTACAGAGAGAAGAATATCAATATAATAAGCATTGCGGTGGACGGAACGCAGGACGCTATTTCCGCGCTTGCGGGCAAGATAGGCAATATCCGCGGAGTCAGCGCAAAAGCCGCATTCTCGAAGATCTTCAATGAATAAAAATTCGCTTTTCGGGCTTATAGACAAACTCGCAGAGACTCATTCTCTGTCCGAAGAGGAGTATTCCGCTCTTATAGAGTCGAGGACTCCCGAAGCCGCGGGCTATGCGGCGGGACGCGCGGTAGCCGTAAGAAAGTCGATTTACGGCAACGCAGTCTTTGTACGCGGACTTATCGAGATAAGCAATATCTGTAAAAACGACTGTCTGTATTGCGGAATAAGAAGGAGCAACTCTCAAGCGCAACGCTATCGATTGACTCCCGACAATATTCTCTCGTGTTGCGACGAGGGGTATCGTTTGGGCTTTCGCACCTTTGTGTTGCAAGGCGGAGAGGACGGCTTCTTTACCGACGAGGTACTTGAAAGGCTCATAAGCGATATAAAGAAGGCGCACCCCGATTGCGCGGTGACGCTCTCGCTCGGAGAGAGGAGCAGAGAGAGTTACAAAAGACTCAAAGACGCGGGCGCGGACAGGTATCTTTTGCGTCACGAGACGGCGGACGGTACGCATTATGCGAGGCTTCATCCCAAAGAAATGAGTTTCGACAACCGCATTAATTGCCTGTTTACGCTGAAAGAACTCGGATATCAAGTGGGTTGCGGCTTTATGGTGGGCTCTCCCTATCAGAGTCCCGAGACTTTGGCAAAGGACTTGAAATTTATCGAGACCTTCAAACCCGATATGTGCGGGATAGGACCTTTCGTGCCTCATCACGCCACTCCCTTCAAGGATTTTGCGTCGGGGACGGTGGAACTTACCTGTTTTTTGCTGTCGCTCATAAGATTGATATATCCGCCCGTACTTTTGCCTTCGACGACTGCGCTCGGCACAATAGACCCTTTGGGAAGGGAGAAGGGAATACAATCGGGAGCCAACGTCGTTATGCCCAATCTTTCGCCCGTAGCGGTAAGAAAGAACTACGAATTGTACGATAACAAGATTTGTACCGACGAGGAATCGGCTCAATGTCGCGGTTGTCTCGAACGCCGCATGAAAAGCATAGGTTACGAGATAGTTACGGACAGAGGCGACGTCCGCAAATAATCCCGAACGACCCTTTTATATTTACGCATTATAAGGAGGAATTACAAGATGCCTATTTACGACCCCAAGTCATTGAAAGCGGAGGAGTTTATCAACGACGGGGAGATAAAAGAGACTTTGGCGTATGCCGAAGCAAACAAAAACAATATTGCATTGATTGACGAAATATTGCAAAAAGCGCGTCCTCAAAAGACGGCGACGGGCGTGGTATGCAAGGGACTTACGCACAGAGAAGCGTCGGTGCTTCTCGCTTGCGATATCCCCGAAAAAATTCAGCAGATTTACGAGATAGCCGAAGAGATAAAACTCGCCTTTTACGGCAACAGAATAGTTATCTTCGCGCCGTTGTATCTGTCGAATTATTGCGTAAACGGCTGTGTTTATTGTCCTTATCATTACAAGAATAAGCATATAGCGCGTAAAAAACTCACGCAGGAAGAAGTTGCAAAAGAAGTCATCGCGTTACAGGATATGGGACACAAGCGTCTTGCGATAGAGGCGGGTGAGGACCCCGTGAACAATCCGATAGAATATATTCTCGATTGCATAAAGACTATATACTCGATAAAGCACAAGAACGGAGCGATAAGACGAGTCAACGTCAACATAGCGGCTACCACCGTGGAAAATTATCGCAAACTCAAAGAAGCGGGCATAGGCACCTATATTTTGTTTCAGGAGACCTATCACAAGGAAAGTTATCTCAAACTTCACCCCACGGGACCCAAGCACGACTACGACTATCATACCGAGGCGATGGACAGAGCGATGGAGGGCGGCATAGACGACGTAGGACTCGGAGTTCTGTTCGGACTCGAATTGTATAAATACGAATTTGCGGGACTCATAATGCACGCAGAGCACCTCGAGGCGGTACACGGAGTCGGACCTCATACCATAAGCGTGCCGAGAATAAAGCACGCCGACGATATAGACCCTTCGGCTTTCGACAACTCGATTTCCGACGAGATATTCGAAAAGATAACCGCATGCATAAGACTTGCCGTTCCCTACACGGGCATGATAATCTCCACCCGCGAGACCGAAGCAGTTCGTTCCAAACTTCTCAAACTCGGAATTTCTCAAGTCAGCGGCGGTTCCCGTACTTCGGTGGGCGGTTATGCCGAAAAAGAGCGTCCCCACGATACCGAACAGTTTGACGTTTCCGACACTCGCTCTCTCGACGAAGTCGTAAGGTGGCTTATGGAAAACGGACACATTCCTTCTTTCTGCACCGCTTGCTACCGCGAGGGCAGAACGGGAGACAGATTCATGAGTCTTTGCAAGAACGGACAGATCCTTAATTGCTGTCATCCCAACGCTCTCATGACTCTTACCGAGTATCTTGTCGATTACGCCTCTCCCGAGACCAAAGAGGTGGGATACAAACTCATAGACAGCGAACTCGACAAGATCCCCAACCCCAAAGTCAAACAAATAGCCAAGGAAAATATCGAGGCGATAAAGAACAGCGACCGCAGAGATTTCAGATTTTGATTGAGCGGCAAGGTATCGTCGGATAAAATATTCTTACGGAGGGATATATGGATCTTAACCAAACGTCGGCGGCGAACCGATTGCATATAACTTTTTTCGGTCTGCGTAACGCGGGGAAGTCAAGTCTCGTCAACGCCGTGACGGGGCAGGATCTTGCGGTGGTGTCCGAGGTTGCGGGAACTACCACAGACCCCGTCAAAAAAAGCATGGAACTTTTACCGCTGGGACCCGTGGTGATCATCGACACTCCCGGCATAGACGACGAGGGCGCGCTCGGAGAGATGAGAGTAAAGAAGGCGAGACAAGCCCTCGATTATACCGATATAGCCGTACTCGTTACCGACGCGACAAAGCCCATGAGCGACTACGAAACCGACCTCATTGCCGATTTCGAGGAGAGAAAAACTCCGTATATAATCGCTTATAACAAGTCGGATCTGTTGTCGGCTCTTCCCGAGGCAAAGCAAAGAACTATCTATGTCAGCGCAGTCACGGGATTTCATATTTACGAGTTGAAAGAACTTATAGGCTCGTTGAAAGAGGACTCGGTAAAGGACAAACCCATAGCGGCGGATCTGTTGCCTTCGGGCGGAGTTGCGGTGCTTGTCGTGCCCATAGATTCGGCGGCGCCCAAGGGCAGATTGATTTTGCCTCAGCAACAGACGTTAAGGGATCTTCTCGACGCGGGCGACATTGCGGTGGTTTGCCGCGACGGAGAACTCGAAAGCGCGCTCAAAAAACTTTCGAGTCCGCCAAACATAGTCATAACGGATTCTCAGGCTTTCGGAAAGGTCTCGAAAATCGTTCCGCAAGATATATTGCTCACGTCTTTTTCGATACTTATGGCGAGGTACAAGGGCAATTTACCTTCGCTTATAGAGGGCGCGGCAAGGCTCGGAAACCTTCGGGACGGAGACAAAGTACTCATCGCCGAGGCTTGCACTCATCACAGACAATGCGACGACATAGGCACGGTAAAGATTCCCAAGTGGCTCGACGGATATTGCAAAAAGAATATAACGACGGAGTTCTGCTCGGGCACGGAGTTTCCCGACGACTTGCAAAAATACGCGCTCGTTATTCATTGCGGTGGTTGTATGATAAACGAAAAGGAAATGCGCTCGAGAGTTGCCAAAGCAAGGGAAAAAGGCGTGCCGATGACAAATTACGGCATAGCCATTGCCGAGATGCACGGCGTTCTCCGCAGAAGTCTCGAGCCTTTCCCCGATATATTGAAGATATTGGGATAGCAAAAAGAGGAGAGAGGAATGGAAGAAATAACTGTCGAAGAATTGTCCCGAAAAGACGCCGACTCGTATGTGATAATAGATATTCGCGACAAGGCGGCTTTTGACTACGACCACATAGACGGAGCCGTAAATATTCCGCTGTCGGATATTTACGATACCGCTCTCGATTTTGACAAAGAGTATTATATCTATTGCCGCAGCGGAAACATAAGTTACGAAGCGGCGCAAACTCTTACCGAAAAGGGCTATAAGGCGTACAGTCTCAAGGGCGGCTATATAGAGTGGCTCCGAAAACACATAGCGAACGAAGATATTTTTGCCGACAAAGTCGAAGAGAGCATACGCAGCAAGAAATTTCACAGCAAACTTTTTTCTCGGTTTGCCAAGGCGATAGTCACTTACGATTTGATAAAACCCAACGACAAGATAGCGGTATGTATGTCGGGCGGAAAAGACTCTTTTTTGATGGCGAAACTCTTTCAGGAACTGAAAAAGCACAATAAATTTCAATTCGAACTCGTGTTTTTGGTTATGGACCCCGGCTACGACCCGAGGAACCGCGAGATCATCGAACGCAATGCGCACAGTCTCGGAATCCCCATCACCGTGTTCGAGTCGGATATTTTCGAAAATGTTTTCAATATCGAAAAGTCTCCTTGCTATATATGCGCAAGGATGAGACGCGGCTATCTTTACGCAAAGGCGAAGCAACTCGGCTGTAACAAGATAGCGCTCGGACATCACTATGACGACGTTATCGAAACGATTTTAATGGGAATGCTTTACGGAGCGCAGATACAGACCATGATGCCCATACTTAAAAGTACGAACTTCAAGGGAATGGAACTCATCCGTCCCATGTACCTCATCCGCGAGGACGATATAAAAGAGTGGAGAGACTATAACGGTTTGAGATTTATTCAATGCGCGTGCAAATTTACCGATAATTGTACTTCGGAAAGTTGCCGCACTTCGGATCACGTAAGTTCCAAACGAAAGAAGGTGAAGGAACTCATCCGTTCTTTGAGTAAGGACGACCCGCAGATAGAACAAAATATTTTCCGCAGCGTCGAGAACGTCAACTTGTCCACCGTGATCGCCTACAAGGACAGGAGAGGCTTCAGACACTCTTTCAAAGACATCGTCGAATAGATATTGATTTTTTATGTTCAAGGGATACGGTCGTGTAATATTTATTACGCGGCTGTTTTTATAAAGGCGATATAAGAGGCTATATAAATCCCGCCGTAGACTTGACAAAACAAGGGCTTTCGGTTTATTATTTATACAATATACGAAAGAGAGGTTACGAGAGTTGAAAATTGCCATGACGGGAGCAAGCGGGAATATGGGCAGAGAGGCCCTTTCTCAGACGCTCGAACTCAAAGAGGTGGAATTTGTAAAAGTTCTGCTTACGAATAAAAAGAAAAACGACGCTTTGGCGGAGAAACTCCGCAAACGTTACGGAGACAGAATAGGTATTATCCGAGGTTCTGTGGCTGACAGAGAAGTCTGCGCCGAACTCGTCAAAGATGCGGACTACGTTATTCACATGGCGGCGGTAATTCCGCCTGCGTCCGACGCAAACCCCGCCGACAGCGAAGAATGTAACAAACTCGGCGCGGTAGCGTTGATAGACGCGGTTAAAGCGTGCGTACCGCAACCTTCTTATATTCATATTTCCACGGTGGCTCTGTACGGCAACAGGAACGAAAAGCACCTTTTCGCAAGAGTGGGAGATCCGCTTTTGGTAAGTCCTTTCGACTGTTACGCGATGCATAAGTTGTACGGAGAGCGTTATTGTCTCGACGCGGAATTGGAGCGTTTTGTCGTACTGAGGCAGACTGCGATGTTGTATCCCGAGATGATGGAAAACAACATAAAAGACGGACTCATGTTTCATACGGCGTTGAACGCGCCGTTGGAGTGGGATACGTCGCGCGACAGCGGTTATCTTATAAAACGCATTCTCGAGCGTGACGCAAAGGGCGAGATAGACGACTTTTGGCAGAAGATTTACAACATAGGCGCGGGAATAAGGGGCAGAGAGACGGGTTACGATACCTTTAACGACGGTTTTGCGATGATAGGCGGCTCTACCGAATCTTTTTTCAAGCCCAATCAATTCGCGACGAGAAATTTTCACGGAGTATGGTTTGCCGACGCCGACGAATTGCAGAAACTTTTCGGTTATCAACGCGACGGCGTGCACGAGTATTGGCGTGAAATAGCCGAAAATCACAAACTGTTTTCTTTGGGCAAGTACGTACCCAAGGGAGTTATCAAAAAATTTCTTTTCGAGAAATTGCTCAATCACTCCAATTCTCCGATAAGGTGGATAAAGGACGGAGACGTTGCGCGCGTCACGGCGACTTTCGGTTCCCTCGAAAAGGCGAAGAGTCTGCCCGAGGATTGGAAGGATTGCAAATTGATAGCGAAGGGCGATTTCGGCGATTACGAGTCCATGAAGGACGAGAAAAAGGCGAAAGAACAAGGCAAACTCGTATTTTTGGGATATAACGAGGACAAGATTCCTTTGGAGTGGACGATGCAGGACGTCAGAGCGGCGGCGCTGTTCCGCGGCGGAGAGGTACTGTCGGAAAGTTACGAGGGCGCGTACAAAAAACTCAAGTGGCGTTGTCACGACGGACACGAGTTCGAGGCGGCTCCTTATACCGTACTCAAAGGCGGGCATTGGTGTCCCGAGTGTTGTCAACCCACGCCTTGGGATTTCGACAGACTTTCGAAGAACAATCCTTTCTTTGCGCAGATTTGGTACGACTCTCACGATAAAAACGAGGACAATATTTACGATTTTGACGAGACGGGCAAAGCCGTCATAAGGAAGAACGAAAAATGAGAACGCTGTTTTGTGTCTTTTCGGGTACGGGCAATACGCTTAAAGTAAGCGCGGCGCTTTCGGAAAATTTAAGAGCGTTGGGAGACGAAACAGAGGTAATAAGGATAAAAAAAGGCTCCGAAGTTTGTCCCGAAAAATTCGACAGGTTGATAATTTCTTATCATATTCACGCTTTCAATGCTCCGACTAACGTTATTTCATTCATAAAAAGTTTGAAAAATGCCGAATTACCGACATATATCGTCTGCACTTCGGGAGAGCCTTTGCGTCTCAACGACGCCGCCGTTCTCAAACCGAGAAGGATGCTCCGCAAAAAAGGCTACGACGTATTGGGAGAGTTCTCGTATGTCATGCCGTACAATATAATTTTCCGCCACTCCGACGAGATGGCGGCAAGAATGTGGCAGGCGGCATTGTCGCGGGCAAAAAGAGACTCCGATAAAATCTTTAACGGAGAGAGGGACTTAAAGCGTGTAAATATTTTGAAACGGGCGACGGCTTATATGTTTAAGATCGAACACCTCGCCATGCCCATAGTGGGACGACGCTTTCGTGTCACCGAGAATTGTGTGGGTTGCGGAGCGTGCGTCGATATATGTCCTCAGAAAAATATAAAATTGCAAGACAAAAAACCGACTTTCGGCAAAGATTGCATAGGCTGTATGGGCTGTGTATTTCACTGTCCTTCGGACGCGATAAAGCCCTCTATATTCAACGGGTGGAAGGTGAACGGAGAATATTCCTTTGAGGGGGCTCCCGCCAAAGACGACGAAGTATGCTCATATTGCCATAAATCGTATTTGAGGTATTTCCACGAATCCGAGCAAAAATAATAATAAGATGATGAGAACATAAAAGGCGATACGAAGAATCGTTTTCGTACCGCCTTTTAATATCTTTAACCTTTGAACTCGAAATGGTCTTCCGAGCTTTGCGTCGGGGGCATTCTGTCGCCTTTACGAACATTGACCGTTCCTATGACTCTGCCGTTGGAAGCGATAACGTCGTATTCGCCGCTATAAGGGGCTTTTTCGCCTGATACAAGCTTTTGCATTTTGGAAACCTCCTTTATGTTTTTAGTATTTATCTCTTTTATTTAATTATACACGGTAGACATTTTTTACATTTTATGGCATAATAAAGAAGTAACCAAGGAGAGATTTTTTATGTTGTATTTTATTTCCATAGGAGAGACGAAAAGCGGACTTACCCGCGCCGCCGAAAAAAAGATTGCGGAAGCCGATTATTGCGTGTTCCGCACCGTAAAGACGCTTGCCGCAAAAGGACTCCGATACGATATGTCTTTTGACGACTTGTACGAGAAGAGCGCGGATTTCGACGAACTCAACCGTCAATGCGCGGATAAACTTGCCGAACTCGACGGGCAATACGACAGCGTAGCGTATGTCACCGACGACGCGGTGGACGACGAGGTTTGCCGTATTCTGTATCGCCGAGGCGTGAAATTCGAGATGACGGGATTGGGAATATGCCCGCCCGTGCCCGTTTCGGCATATATCAAACTCTCGGCTTACGATCTCGGAATACGTCCTTATCTCGACACTTCGATGGCTGTGTTGATCCACTCCGCGGACAACGCGTTCAAGGCGGCGGAAGTCAAACTTTATCTTATGAAGTTTTACGATTTTTCTCAACCCGTGATCATGACGAGAGGCGGCAAAAGCACGGAAATGACTCTCGAGGACATCGACAGGCAGAAAACTTACGATTATTCCACTACCGTGTTTATTCCCGCGATAGAAGGATACGATAAGAAAAAGAGCGGTTTCGGAGATTTGATGAGAATAATTGCGCGTCTTACCGCTCCCGACGGTTGTCCTTGGGACAAGGAACAGACTCACGAGAGTATTCGCGCCAATATGATAGAAGAGGCGTACGAAGCCGTTGACGCGGTAAACAGCGGAGATATTGATGCAATGATCGAAGAGTTCGGAGACGTCATTTTGCAGTCGGTACTCAATTCGGATATTGCCGAGCGCGGCGGAGAGTTCGATATTTCCGACGTATTGACTGCGCTGTGCGCAAAACTCTATACCCGTCATACTCATATTTTCGGCGCGGACAGAGCGGAAAATGCAGGGCAGGCTCTCGGATATTGGGAAGCCGCAAAGAGCAAAGAAAAGAACTATGTCTCGCTCGAGGACAAACTCAACAGGATCCCCGAGGATTTTCCCGCGTTACTCAAAATGCAAAAGATAATTTCCAAGACGCAAAAGGCGGGATATGATTTCGGCGACGCAAAAAGTCAAATACAAAACCTTTTGAAGGAAGAAGATCCCGACCTCGGAGAGTTGCTGTTCCTTTGCGTGCTTATGTGTAAGCAAAGAGGTGTGGACGCAGAGACCGAACTTACGGCTACCGCTCGGAAGATCAAAGAAAAAATATCGCAACAAAAATAAACGGAGTCGTTTCGATTGAATAATCTCAGGAAATTGAAAATAGGCAATGTCGAATTGCCCAATAACCTTATTTTGGCGCCCATGGCGGGCTATACCGACGCCGCCTTCCGCAAGATCTGCGCCGAGGCGGGCGTGGGACTCACCGTAACCGAAATGGTCAGCGCGATGGGACTCGTCCAAGACGGAAAAAAGACAAAGAAACTCCTTTTGACTTCTCGGGAAGAAAAAATCAAAAGCGTCCAACTCTTCGGACACGACCCCGAGATTTTCGCACGCGCCGTCAAAAAAACGGAATTGGAAAAATTCGATATAATAGATATAAATATGGGCTGCCCCGTAAGAAAAGTCGTCAACAAAGGAGAGGGCAGCGCGCTCATGAGTACGCCCGAACTTGCCGCGGATATAGTGAAAGCCATCAAGGATAACTCCGACAAGCCAGTGACCGTCAAAATGCGTTTGGGGATCAAAGACAAAACTCTCGCCGCCGAACTCATTCAAAGAGTGTCGGAAGCGGGCGCGGACGCCGTTACGGTACACGGCAGAACAGCCAAACAACAGTATGGCGGAGAATGTGACTACGAGGAACTCAAAAGACTCAAAAATACTTGCAACATCGTTTTTATAGGCAACGGAGATCTGTGTGACGAAGCGAGAATAAACACCGCGCTGTCGGACTTCGACGGAGTGAGCATAGGAAGAGGAGCCGTCGGCAATCCCTTTCTGTTTGCGCGTCTTTCGGGAACGCAAATCAAAAGGTCTCTCTCCGAGACTATGATATATCATCTCGAACTGCTCAACGACTTTTACGGCGACAGTTATACCCGTTGCGGCTTTCGGAAATTCACTTCTCATTATCTTGCGGGAAAACCCAATACAAAAGAGTTGAAACTCGCGATCTATGCTTGTAAGGACGTCAAAAGCATCATATCCCTTATAGAACAAAACAAAGACCTCATCGATAGGTAAAAAGCCCTTCGCCGATTAAAAAAACGTGAGTCGTTTTTGCGTCCGCAAACGATTTCTTTTTTTTTGTAACGAAACCGCTCTCATAAACCCTATTCGGATTATAAAAATGCCAAATAATATGAATTGAGTTAAAAAGAGCGGAGATTTTTAATCTTTCTTTAATTTTCGTAAAATATAATGGCGTCAATAAATCAAACACGGAGGAGAAAAAATATGAAAAAACGATTTATCAAATTATTTACTGTCATTGCAATGCTCGTATTTTCTCTCGGGATATTTACGGCTTGTTTTGCGGGCGAAAAAGAGGAGTCGCTAAGTTACGATAACGGTGTGGTTATGGCGTTCAATTCGATAACTTCACCAAAAAACATGGTAAGTAAAACGGCTGTCAAATGGGATGAAAGTTATGTCGTGACGGTAATAGCTTCGGATTCCGTTGTCGAATACTCCTTGGATAACAATTTCGGGTTTTTGTCGAAGCATGACGTTTTGGGACAAAACGTAACTATCGCGGATATAAATGTGGCGGAGCCTCAAACGGTGGGGATGGGGTTGGAAAAAGCATATTCCGAACCTCAAACGGCGATGACGGAGTTGGAAAAAGCGTATTCCGCGGCTCTCGAACTTTCGGGTATTGCGCCCGAGAATGTGACGGGATTCGACTTCGACAAAGAGACTTTTATGGGCAACGCGGCTTATAAAGTCGAGATAGAGGACGCCGACGCGGAGTATACTTATATTTTCAAAGCCGAGGATATGAGCGTGCTTAACTCAAAGACCGAACTTAAAAATACGGGAAAGGGTAACGGCGAATCCTCGTATATAGGCGAGGAGCGCGCCGAGAACATCGCTTTGACGGCGGCGGGGATAGACAATACTATGGCTGTCGGACTTAGCGTCAAGAGCGGTTTTTACGAGGGAAGAAAACTTTATAAAGTAAGTTTCGATTACAACGGTTATCGCTATAAGATCGACATAGACGCTTTGAACGGCAATATCGTCAAATATTCGCAGACGGTTCTTGACGAAACGGCTCTCAATCCCGAAGTCGGCGGCAATATTTCGGAACAAGAGGCAAAGGACATCGCTTTGAATTTTGTTTTCCCTCAAGGCGTTGACGGCGAAGTTTCCTTCCGCAAGGTAAAACTCGATTATGAGAGAGGCAAATTTATTTACGAGATAGAGTTTACCGTAGACAATAACGAATACGAATTTGAGATCTCGGCTTCGGACGGGCAAATCCTCGACTTCGAGATCGACGAAAAAGAGGACAAACGCTTACCTCAGAACGACAAATATCTCACCCGAGAAGAAGCGGTCGCAAAAGTGAAAGAAAAAGTCGGAGAGGATATTTTCGTTGTGGATACCGAACTCGAAAAGAAAGGCGGAGAATATTTTTACGAGATAGAAGTCAAAATAGGCGATCGCGAGTACGAATATTTTGTAAACGCTTCGGACGGAACGGTAACTCTCAATGAGGAATATGCGGGAAATCAATACTCCCCCGCGATAAGCAAAGAGCGCGCTTTGCAAATAGCGTTGGATAACTTCGGACTTTCAAGCGAGCAGATCGCTTTCCAAAAGATAAAACTCGAAAATGACGATGGAAAACTCATTTACGAAATCGATTTTACCGTCGGAAAAACGAGATATTCGGTAGAAATAGACGCGCAGAGCGGCGTTATTCTCGAATTCGAGTGCGATACCGACGATAACGGACGCCCTCCCGTCGAGTCGGACATAAAAATCACTCAAGAGCAGGCTGTCGAGATAGTAAAAAAGGAGTTGGGAGAGAATATCGTTGTCAAAGACGTCGAATTGGACTTCGAAGGCAAGGGAGAGAACAGACGTTATTATTATGAGATAGAAGTCGTGTTTAACGGCAGAGAGTACGATTATCACGTGGACGCAAATACGGGAGAGATAATCCGCTGCGCCGAGGACGTCGTTACTCGGGAAGTTATCGGCGAGCAACGCGCTCTCGAGATAGCGTTCGAATATTTCAGCGTCGCAAAGAGCGAAGCGCGAGGTATAGAAGTAAAACTCGAAAAGGACGACGGCAGACTCATTTACGAAGTCGAGTTCAAGATAAAGAGCATGGAATACGAGATAGAGATAGACGCGGTTACGGGCGAAGTTCTCGACAGCGACAGATCTTTTGATGATTGAGTCCGAGTTCTTTACGACCGAAAAAACATTTGATTAAATAGAATATCGGTGATATAATAAAGACAGACTTGCCCGAGGAAAAGCGACTTTCTTTCGGGCAAGTTGTATAGCGAGGTATATTATGAAAATTCTTGTCTGCGAGGATGACGAAAGTTTGGCTGCGAGTCTCAAAAAACGTCTCGTTGCCAACGGATTTACCGTAGAAGTTGCCTATAACGGAGAAGAGGGGCTTTATTTATCGGAAGCGGGCGGAGTCGAACTTGTCATTTCCGATATTATGATGCCCGTTATGGACGGCTTGGAGTTGCTTAAAAGGATAAGGGCGAAAAAAATCGATATTCCCGTGATATTGCTCACCGCGCGCGACGGCAGCGGCGACATTGTAAAAGGGCTGGATATGGGCGCAGACGACTATATCGTAAAGCCTTTCGAGTTTTCGGAGTTGCTTGCCCGCATAAGACTCGTCACAAGACGGTATTCGGGAGTCAGAGAAAATTTTTTGCAAGTCGCCGATCTCAAACTCGATATGAACAGGCATGTTGCGATAAGGGACGGAAAGGAACTGGCTCTGTCGTCAAAGGAATTCGACCTTCTGGAACTGCTCGTAAGGAACAAAAACATAGTTCTCTCGCGTGAAAAAATATGCGATTCTCTGTACGGAACAGAGGACTGCATCGAGTCCAACGCGATAGACGTGTATATAAGATATTTGCGTCGCAAGGTGGACGACGACTTCGAACAAAAGTTGATCTGCACGGTAAGAGGAGTGGGGTATACGATAAAAGAATGAAATTCGGGAAAAGAATAATTATAATAAATTCTCTTATAATAGCCTTGCTCACCGCCGTCATAATGATCGCCATGGCGATAGCGAACAGAACGGTATTCCGCGCCAATATCCGCAATACTTTGGTGGATACCGTCAGCGCGCGCGCCGCGATACTTTCCGCTTCCGACGGCATAGTGCCCGACAATTTCGATTACGACGTCGGCGGGGTGTATTTGAGTATATATCTTTCGGACGGCTCCTTAAAGAACGGCTCCTTTCCCGCCGAACTCGAATTACCCATAAACAAGGGCGTTATAACCACAGTCAATATAGAGGGCGACGAGTATTATGTCTATGACTTTGCGGTGTCGTTGGAAGGGAGAGACGATATTTATCTCCGCGGCATAGTCTCGTCGTCTTACGGCACGGGATTTATAGCGACGCTTACCGTGACGATAATGGCGGGATTGCTCGCGATAGGCGGTATACTTATCAACATTCTGTCGGTGCGAAAAGCCGTGCAACCCATAGACAAAATGAGAAGAGAGGTAAACGACATTACCGAGACTCGGGATATTTCCAAGCGATTGACTTTGGTGCCCGCCGACGACGAATTAAATCGCCTTGCCGAGGATTACAATTATATGCTCGACAGTCTCGAAGCAATGTTCCGCAATCAAGAGCGTTTCACTTCCGACGTGGCGCATGAACTGAGAACGCCGCTTACCGTCATATTATCTGAAAGCGAATACGCTCTCGACGAGACTTCGGATACCGACGAAAAGAACGCTTCGTTGGAGACTATCGTAAGGCAGTCCAAACGCTTGAAAGCGATCACCGACAGCCTTTTGGAGTTTACGAGATACGCCAATAAATTGAGTATAGAACTCAAACCCGTAAATATTTCCGCCGTCACCGAAGAGTTTATCGACGACTTTGCCTTTCCTCAAAAGGTAAAATGCCATATCGACATAGAAAAGGATATTACCGTCTCCGCCGACGTCACGCTGTTCGAGAGAGTGCTGCAAAATCTTTTGGATAATGCCGTCAAATACGGGAAAGAGGACGGCAATATAACCGTCGTACTCAAAAACGAGAACGACAAAATCACACTCACCGTAAGCGACGACGGAATGGGAATGAGCGAGGAGACGCTTGCCCACGTCTATGACAGATTTTATCAAGCCGACCCTTCACGGTCGAATAAATCGGGATTGGGACTCGGATTGAGTTTGGTCAAAGAAATAATAAGACTTTTCGGCGCGCGGATAGAAATAAAATCGACATTGGGTAAGGGGACTTCCGTAATTTTGAACTTTTCCGCAGCGGCAGCGTGACGCCGGTGGCGAGCCTCCATCCCCACAGTCGCGGTGGCGAGCCGCCACACCCACAGTCGCGTCGAAGGTTGTTTTTAACAACAGCGTGGTTTCCGCGGGCGGGGATTGTTACGCGCACCACCCTCGGTTCCCGCACCCCCCTTGGCTCCCTTTGTTTGAAATGCGTAGCGTTTTAAATAAGGGGAGCTGTCGCCGCTTTGCGGCGACTGAGGGGATTATAAATAATCCAACCATAAAAAAAGGCTTTCCGTATCAAGGAAAGCCTTAAAGGAAGTTATCGTCCTTTATCTTTTCATAGTGGCTTCGTAGCCGCCGAATTTCTTTTTCGCTTGAGTGAGCTTGCTTGCGGGAGCGGTATCGGTGGGATACATACCTCTTTGATTCATATAGGTGAAGGCGTCGAATTGGTCCTCGGCGCATTCCGAAAGGTGCGTATCTATAAGCGAGCGAAGTTTTTCGTTGTCGGTTTCGCAAAGCGCGGTGCCGTACAACTTGATGAGAGCCTTGTGCGAGCCGAGGACGTCGGAGATTATCTCCTTATCGCTCAATTTGCACATATCTTGGGCAAATTCGGTGGAGTCGTCGCTCTTTCTTCCTCTTTGAGAAGAGGTTCTGCAATTTTTGCTCTTTGCGTTTGAGGACGCGCCTTCCCACATATTCGCCTTGTTGCGCATAGACGCGCTGCCGCTTGACGTAGTTGAGTTAGATCTTTTCGTAGGCATAAACGTTTAACCTCCTTTACTGCTGCGCGTTGAGGTAACTCAGGAGTTCCTCAAAGCGAATGCGGTGATTGTTTGCGTACGTGCCGAGTTTTTCTTTCAGCACGGGGTCCGAACATTCCGAGACATAATTGCAGCATTTGCGATAAGCAAGGTTTTCGCTGTCCAAAAGCTCGGAAATTTCGGTAAGATTTTTGCTTGTCATAAAAAATTTACCTCCGATTTTATTTCAATACGAGTATTAGCATTTGCAAAATTTTTATTCATATAGTATAATCAAAGCATGGGCATTATTACGGCGGTCGAACCGCAACAAAAAAACAAAAACCGAGTCAGCGTCTTTATAGACGGAGAGTTTGCTTGCGGATTGTCGCTGTTCACAGCCGCGAAGTTCGGACTCAAAGCGGGAAAAGAGATTTGCTCCGAGTTGCTTTCGAGCGCAATCAAAGACAGCGAGACGGGAGTCTGTTTCGATATCGCGTGCCGTCTTTTGGGTTCGCGCCGAAAGAGCGAAAAGGAAATCGAAAAATATCTTCTCGGCAAGGGTTTCGATCCCGAAGTCGTAGGCGTTGCGGTAGAGCGGCTCAAAGAATATCATTATATCGACGATATTGCCTTTGTAAAGGACTATATCGCAACTTACGGAAAGAAGTACGGTGTAAAAAAACTTCGCTTCGAGTTGAAAAACAAGGGGCTTGACGAAGAGATCGTTGACGACGCGCTCTCTTCTTTCGACGGCGCGACGGAAGCCGCTTGCAAGGCGGCGCAAAAGTATCGGCGTACGCATAAAACCGCCGATAAAAACAAAATGTATACGTATTTGCTTTCCAAGGGGTTTGGCTCCGAGGAGATAAGAGAGGCTGTAAATTCGATTGATTGGGAGGAAAATTCCGATGATTACAATACCTAAGGGAGTAAGGATAGGTCATGCTCATAACGAGCATACGGGAGTTACCGTCATCTTGTGCGAGGACGGTTGCGTTTGCGGAGTGGATTGCAGAGGCGGCGCGCCGGGGACGCGAGAGACCGATCTGTTGCATAACGAAAAGATGATGAATATCGTCAATGCCGTTGTGCTTTCGGGCGGCAGCGCTTACGGACTCGAGAGCGCTTGCGGAGTCATGCGTTATTTGCAGCAACACAATAAGGGATACGCAATGGGTTCCAAGGTCGTACCCATCGTTCCCGCCGCCGTCATTTACGATTTGAACGGAGAGGGCTATGACTATCCCGACATCGAGATGGGCAAAAAGGCTTGCGAGAACGCCACCGACAAACCCGAGTTCGGCAACGTAGGCGTGGGAAGAGGAGCAACCGTCGGCAAGATAAGGGGACTCCGAAATTGCGACAAAGGCGGCATAGGCGCGGCAACCGTCGTTATAAACGGAGTTACCGTGACGGCGGTCGTTGCGGTGAACGCTTTCGGCGACGTCATCGACCACGAGACGGGAAAGATATTGGCGGGAGCGCACGACAGAAGCGGCGCTTTTCTCGATACGGAAAAGACTATATTGGACGGAAAGTTGCTGAGATTGTTCCTCGGAACGAACACGACGATAGGCTGTATCATAACCGACGCAAAACTCGACAAAGTACACGCCAATAAACTTGCGAGCATAGGTCACAACGGATACGCAAGGAGCATTCGTCCCGTACACACCGATTACGACGGAGACACTCTGTTTGCGATAGCCACAGGCAAAAAGCGAGTGCTGAATTTCGCCATGCTCGGAGTGGGCGCGGTAAAAGCCGTCAGTCTTGCGATAGAGAATGCCGTTTCGACAAAGATAACGGAACACAAGGTCGATGATTCCGATCTCGATCTCGGGGACGAGATAGACGAAGCCATAGACAACGCCATAGAAGCGTTCTGCGACGGAAGAAGATAAACGTGACGGGAATAGATTTGGTAAAAATTTCGAGGATCGCGCTTGCCGCAAAACGGGGAGCCTTTTTGCAAAGGGCTTTCACCGACAAAGAGCGGGCATACTACTTGGAAAAGGGCGAGAAAATCGAGACTTTGGCGGGAATGTATGCCGCCAAGGAAGCCGTAGTCAAGGCGTTGGGAACGGGGTTTAAGAGTATTCGCCCCGACGATATAGAGATAATCCATGACGGAAACGGCGCGCCGCGGGCTGTCTTGAGTCAAATAGCGGCGCAAAAAACGGGCGTAAGCAAAATGGAAGTGAGTATCACTCACGAGGGCGATTTCGCTTTCGCCGTTGCGGGACCCGAGTGCGAAAAAATAACGAAGTCGGCAAGAGAAGAGTTGCGATATGCCGCGACCTGTTGTAATGAACCCGAACTTTGGCAAAGGCAACTTATAAGCCACAAGGGAGATTACGGCAGAATTTACGTGATAGGCGGCAGCGCGGAAATGACGGGCGCGCCTTTGATGTGCGTCCTTGCCGCATTAAAAGCGGGCGCGGGACTCGTAACTTTGTGCGTCCCTCGTTCATTGGCGGCGGTATATCAACAAAAAACTCTGCAAAATACTTTGCTGTTTATGCCCGATAACGAAGGGAAAATAATTTTCGACTCCGCCGTTCTCGATGAGATATGCTCCCGCGCCGACGCGGTAGTTATCGGGATGGGTATGGGAAAAAATGCAGAAGCGGGGAAAATAATAGAATATCTCATGCAAAAAGATATTACGCTGATAGTTGACGCGGACGGACTCAACGCCATGGCTGCCGATATAGACCGCTTTGCTGTTCCTCATGCTTGCCGATTGATTCTGACTCCGCATATAGGCGAGTTTTTGCGTCTGCAACCCGACTCCGATTTTCTTTCGCTTGCAAGGCGGCTGTCTTGCGTCGTAATGAAAAAATCCGCGGTCACCGAGATAACCGACGGCTATAAGACGACGGCGACGGCTTACGGAACACCGACTCTCTCCAAGGGCGGCAGCGGGGATATTTTGGCGGGCATAACCGCGGCGATGACGGCAAGACTCGAACCGTTCGAGGCTTGTATCAAGGCAAGTTATATCCTCGGCAGAGCGGCAAAAACCGCCGAAGAAACTTTGGGCGAGAACTCTCCGACCGCCGAAGATATATTGAAGAATATCCAATAAAAGCAGCGGTGGGCAGCGTGACGCTGGTGGCGAGCCGCCACTGCCACAGTTCACGATTTACTTGATTACTAATTCCAATATTATTTCCGCGGCAGCGTGACGCTGCACCCCAAGTTCACGAGATAGGTGATTGCTAATTCCAACTTTATTTCCGCGGCAGCGCGGCGCTGCACCCAAAGTCACGAGATAGGTGATTGCTAATTCAAAGTTGATTTCCGCGTTCGTGGGATTTGTGCGAATAATTAATCCCCTCAGTCTGCTACGCAGACAGCTCCCCTTAGCGGCAAAAGCCGCCAAAGGGAGCCAAGGCATAAGGTTGGATTTTTCTCCCGAAGGGGCTTCCCTTAGTAAGGGAAGCTGTTGCCAATCAATCTAACCTTTTTTACCTCGTCAAAAAGTTCATCTTTTTGACGAAAGAGGAGCAATCGTCCGCAAAAGGAGCCTTTCGCCGCTTGTCGGTGAAAGCGATATAAAAGGACGCATTGCGACGAGACTGAAGGGATTGTTATAATAATCCGACCTTATTTTTACCTCGTCAAAAAGTTCACCTTTTTGACGAAAAAGGAGCAATCGTCCGAAAATATTTTTATTGAAAGAAATTTATTTTATATAATTCAGTATTACGGAGAAACGTTCCGTCAATGTGTCCAAAGGGACGGCGTTGTTTGCGGGGCTTGTCGAGGGAAGATAGACGGAATCTTTTCCCGTAAATTTTTTATAATAGAGCGTCGCCGTTTTGCCGAGGGTAAAAACTTGTTTTATGTCGGCGGCGGCGAAAATTTTCGAATAGTCGTTGGGAGATGCGTTTTTTATCGCGCTGTCCGCGGCTCCCGTTATTTCGCAACTTGCTATGACGTCCCATAACGCGATACGGTTATCGAGAAGCATTTGCTTTTTCTGTTCAACTGTTTGGGGCAAGGGGCGGTTGAGTATAGTCGAGAGGACTTTCCAAAAGCGGTTTTGAGGATGGGCGTAAAAGAAAGCCGCCTCGCGCGATTTGGGCGAGGGCATGGAGCCGAGCAACAAAACTTTGCTTTGCGCGTCGAAAACGGGCGGGATATTGTGAATTACTTTTTGCATAAGAATTTGTACTTCTTACTCTAAATTTTTCTCAGGTCGTAACCCTTTAAGACTTTTGCGTAGCAGACGTTTTTATCGAACAGTCGGCTTACGGTCTTTGCGCCGTAGCGTTCCTCGAGGGCTTTCATATCGAGATTGGTGGTGACAAGCGTGGCTTTCCCTTTAAGATTTCTTTCGTTTATAACGATATAGAGATATTCTTTGGTCACGTTGCGCAACATACTCTCGGAGCCGAGGTCGTCTATTATCAAAACATCGCTGTCGAGAATGGGTTCAAGATAGCCCTCTTTGGTGTCGTCGAAGGTGGTGTGATAGGCGGTGAGACGTTTATTGAAACCGTATGCGGTGAGGAACATGAGAGAGCAGCGGAGCGCGAGTTCCTTTGCTATGCACCCCATAAGGAAAGTTTTGCCCGTGCCCGAGCCGCCCATAAGCACGATATTTTTGATATTCGTGTCGGGGAATTTATCGCAAAAGACGCGCATGTGTTCATAAGTGCGTTTTAACTCTTCGGGAGCGCCTTCCAAGCCGTCTTTGAAATCATTGAGAGGCAACTCGATATTATCGGATTGAGAAACGGCGAGTTTTATCGCGCAATCGCAGATTTTTCCGTTTGCGATACCCGTATCTTTGCATTTTTCGCAGGAGTAGGGCGGAAAGAACTCCTCGAGACTTCCGTAATGTTGCTTGAGGTATTGCAGAATTTTATCATCTGTTTCCTTTATTCGAGCCGCGGTATCTTCTCCGTGAGCGGCGCGCAGTATCAAGTCTCGTTTATCGAGTTCCATAGAATATAGTTCGGGGTCGCGTTCGAGAGCTTTTTCGTATTTCAGATCCGCTCTTACAAGGCTTGCTTCGCGAGCCATACGAATTTCCGCAATCGCTTGTCTGTAATTCATGATTTTTTTCTCCTTGACTAAATGTCCTCGGGTTTCAATGCGTCGAACATGGCGTTGAGTTCATCGTCGGTATAAGCGCGGCTGACGGAGGCTATCTCGGTCTGCGGCGTGTCCGTTCTCTGTTTTTGGGCTTCCTCGGGCGTGTTTATGCCCTTTGCGTAGAAGTCCGCGATCAACGTGTTCATATAACTCAAAGGGTTGCTCTTTCCTTTGGCGAGCGTCGCCGCATAATCGATGACGGAAGTGTTCATTTTCCAGGTAAAAGTCCAGGTACGGTAGTAGTCTCGGTCCCAACTCGTGATGTTTCTGTCGAGTCCGCATTTTTCGAGTATCCTACGTATCTGAGCATCCGAACTTATGGCTTCTTCCATAAACTTGTTTATTGTGTCGAGGTTCACAAGACCTTGGCGATAGAACTTCGAGACCGTGGAATCCAGCCCTTCGAGGGTGCGGATATTGCGTTTGAAACAGTAGTCGGCTATGGTGACGAGAGTTTCCTCGTTGAAGCCGTAACTCAACCATTTGGTGGTATAAGTCTCGATTATATAATCGAGTTGCTCGTAGTAAACGCCGATGATTTTGTTTATCTTCTTTGTCAGTTCGTACAGAGAGTCGCTCTTTTGTTTGTATTCTTCGATTTCTTCGGGCGTGAAAAGTCTGTTCTCGTAATATTTGGTGAGAGTGGAGTCGAGTTTGCTCATTCCGCCTTTTTTTACTTGTTTTGCGACATACAGTACGACGGGGAGTTTGAAGCCCATGGTTTTTGTCCATTTGATGAACATTTGTTTGTCTTCGTGGTCGGGACGCTTTTTGGAGCCGAGCGCTTTAAGAACCGCCGTAAGGTCGTTGTCGTACAAATCGAGTTCGCTGAGTTTTTCGGAAACTCTGTCGAAAGTCTTGTAGCCTTCCGAGGCGAGATTGCGCGCCACCGCGATTATGTAACTGACTCCTATATCGGGACCTTTAAGGCGTATGCAATAGGCGACTACGGTAAGGAACGCTTCGGGTTCTATGTGCATAGCCTCGATGATGCCGTAAAATTCGTTGTATTCGTTGGGCAAAAAATTTCTTGCGGGGAGCATGGCGTGCAACTGAGTGTTGAATCCCGCATATTTTTCTTTGTTGAATTTTTTTATTATGGAAGAGGCGGGACGCACGGGAAGATATTCGACGTCGGGCGGATCGTTCTCTATGAGAGTGACGACGCCTTGTCCTTGCCAATAGCGGAAGGCTTCGAGTACGGTATTTTCTTCGCAACCCAATATTGCGGCGATGTCGGACAGTTCGGAGTCCGAACTCATGAGCGAAAGCCCCAAAAGATAGACTTTGACATACTCGTCGGGAGCGAAAGGCATATATTCCCGCATAAACAGATTGCTTACCAAAGTAAAATTATCTCTGTCTGTACGTTTCTGAAATCTTATCATAAGGACTCCTCCCGAATTTTTTTCGATTTTTATGCGGATAAACCCTTGCGCAAAAAGTGATTGTAATATATAATAACATTATAAGAAAAAATTTTCAAGTTTTTTTACCGAAAAAAATCAATTTCAATATGTTTTAAGGAGCCTATTGCTTTATGGTTATAATTCATACCGCCGATTGGCATATCGGGAAACGGACTTCGATAGTAAGTCGTCTGGAAGATCAGAGGCGCGTTCTCGACGAAATATGCGATATAGCGGCAAGAGAAAACGCCGACCTCGTTTTGGTTGCGGGAGATATATTCGATACTCCCACGCCGTCGGCGGAAGCGGAACAGTTGTTCTACAAAGCGGCGTTGAAAATATCGTCGATATGTCCTCTCGTAATTTTGTCGGGCAATCACGACGATCCGCAAAGACTCGGCGCGCCTTCGGGAATAGCGGGCGCGTGCGGGATCTACATAATAGACGGGCTTGACAACAAAATAAACACCGAGACGGTACAGGGCGGTTACGGCTATATACGCATGAAAATCAAGGATACCACGCTCAATCTTGCGGCAATTCCCTATATGAGCATGGCAAGATTATCTGCGCTTAAACTCGAGGGAGAAAATTATACCGAACAGATAAAAACTCTTATAGACAAAGTTTGCGCCGAGGCGTTTTCGTCTCAAGGAGTCAATATTTTCGCTTCTCATCTCTTTATGAGCGGCAGTGAAAACGGCGACGAGAGAGAGTTGGGTACGGCGTTGCAGTTGCCTTCTTCGATTTTGCCCGAGGGCGCGGTGTACAACGCCTTGGGGCACGTTCACAAACCGCAGACCGTTTCCAAAAGCCGCAACGCTTATTACAGCGGTTCCATATTGCAATATCATTTTGACGACAAAGACGACAAAAGGGTCATAAAGATAAAAATCGACGACGATAACGCCCTTCCCGAGATAACCTCGATACCGCTCACGGAGGGACGCAGACTTAAACGAGAGCGCGTCAATTCCTTCGAGCAGGCTTGCAAAGCGCTGTCCGATCCCAATGTCCTTGTGGAACTCATATATACGGGAGGAGAGCCTCTTTCGGGAAGAGAGATCTCGGGACTCAAAGTTCTCCCGAGTTTTTGCAAGATAACGGTGGAAAGGCAAAAGAACGACAGCGAAAAGGAACACGAACTTAAAGCGGGCGGAAAATTAAAGACGGATTCCGAATTATTCAGAGCGTTTTATCTTCAGGAAGTGGGCAAAGAGCCCGACGAAGAGACCGTGAATATGTTTCTTACCGTCCTCAGGGGGGAAGAATTATGAAACCCATAAAACTTACGATTTACGGAATAAACAGTTTCAGTGAACGAGTTACGATAGATTTTCGCGATTTCGGAGAAGGCTTGTTTTGCATAAGCGGCAAGACGGGCAGCGGCAAGACTACCGTTCTCGACAGTATTCTGATTGCGCTTTACGGCGACACGAAAAGAAGGGGAAAAGTCTCGGATTATATCAACATGGGTATGGAAAAAGCCGAGGTGGAATTGGAATTCGAAGCGAACGGATCGAATTATCGAGTCAACCGCGTCATAGACTTCAAGGGTACGAAAGCGTCGCTTGTCAGACTCGACGACAACGCTTTGATTTCCGATCAGGTCAGCGTAGTCAATTCGTCGATAGCTTCTTTGATGGGAATGGATCTTGCGACTTTTACTCAAGTCGTGATTCTGCAACAAGGAGAGTTCGATAAGTTTTTGCACGCGACTCCCTCCGCAAGACGCGATACCGTGGGCAAACTCTTCAGATTGTCGCGTTACGAAAAGTTATACAATCGTTTCAACGGATATTATGAAACTCTCAATTCCGAAATAAACACTTTGGAAAGCGCGGCGGAAAACTACAGACACGCCGACGAACGATCCGTAACGCAACTCGAGGGAGAAATAGCGGAGTTGAAAAAAGAGAGCGAACTTTCGCAAAAGAAACTTGCCGAGATAAGCAAGAGAAAGACCGAACTCGAAGTCATAAAGAAACTGTACGACGAGAGCGAGGCAAGACGCGCCGAAGCCTCGAAACTTACTTTGGAAGGGCTGGAACTGCAAAAGACTCTCGAAAGTCTCAACCGCGAAAAGAGCGAGTACGGGCAAAAAAACGATTTGGAAAAGTTGAGACAGGACGAAAAAGACGCGATGCTCGAACTTCAAAGGTTGAAGAACATAAAGCCCTCTTTGAAACTTTTCAGCGAAAAAAAGAGCGAATTGGAAAAGATACGAGCCGCCTACAAAACGCTTTCCGCGGAGTTGAAAAAGGAACGCGAAAAGTCCGAGATAGTTTACAAACACCGCGAAGAGGTCGCGTCTGTACTCAAACAGACGGTAGCCACTTTCACAAGCGGATATTCCTCGGATAAATATTACAAACGCGAGGGATTTTCCGAACTCAAAACTTTTCTCGGAGGACTCAAACTCGACGTCGCGCGCGCCGAGGGAATAAAGAAAAATATCGATGAAACCAACGCGGAGAAGGAAGAAGCGATGAAAAAACGCGGCGAAGCGGCGAACGCTTTCCGCGAGATAATGGTACGCGAAAACGACATAAGAACGCAACTTACGCGCGCAGAGGAGACTCTCGAAAATCACAAGAAGGAACTTAACGATTTAAGATCGGTAAAAGCGTTGAGTTCCGTCATCCGCGAGTTGAAAATAGGCGACAACTGTCCCGTATGCGGCAACAGAATTACCTTTCTCAAGACCGCCGACGACGGCGACTTTACTCAAGCCGAAGAGGACATTGCGCAGGCGGAAGCGAAGGTCAAGGAACTTACCGAAGCGCTGTCCAAGGTGAAACAAGAGTCGGCTACCGTACGGGAAGCGGATTCTTCTTGCGAAGAGAGAATATCGCGTTGTACAGCCAAACTCAAAGAGTTGCAAGAATCCGTCAAACTCACTCCCAAAGTGAGTCTTAAGACTTTGGAAAATGCCGAAAAATGTTGCGAAATGTTGGATAAAACCGACTCCGATATTGTGGAGTCCGACCATAAAGTCGAAATCAAGAGCAAGGAACTTGCGAATTTGAACGAGCGAGGACAGACTGTAAGGGCGGATCTCGACAGACTTGCCGATACTATGGGGCAGACCGACGTCGAGGCGGATATCGATACGCTTATCGCGTCTGCCGAAGAGAGAGCGGCTTTTCTTGCGAGCGAGATAAAGAACACCGAGAAAAACACTCAGACTCTTGCGACGAAGATAACCGATACCGAAAAGCAAATCGAGGCGAACAGGGCTGCTCTCGAAAAGGTGAACGAACAGTTGAGTCAAAGGATAGACTACGACGCCGCCGAATATCTTCTTACAAATCAAAGATATGCCGAAGCGGACAAGAGACAAAGCGAACTCAATACCTCTCTTGCGCAAAAGAACGCGCAACTTGATACGGCGAAGCGCGACGCAGCCATGCTCAAAAACATAACCGACAGAAAGAACAAACTCGTAAAAGACGCAGACAGAGCGGCGAAACTCGCAAAACTCGTAAAGGGCGAAGTTTTCCTCGACTTTGTTGCGCGCGAGTATGTGGAAAGTTTCACCCAAGCCGCATCCGAGATAATGCAGGAACTTTCTTCGGGACAATATTGTCTCGAACTCGGTGAAAGGAGCGAATTTATGATACGCGACTTTTTCAGGAACAACACTCTGAGGAGCGTAAGCACTCTGTCGGGCGGCGAGACTTTTTTGGCGTCTCTCTCCATGGCGGTGGCTATCTCGAGGGAATTGTCGCAGTATACGGGCAACGGCTTTTTCTTTCTCGACGAGGGCTTCGGAACTTTGGACAACGACTACATAAACGCTGTATACGAGTCTTTGGACAAATTATCCCGCGATACCATGGTGGGACTTGTGACTCATTGTACCGAACTTATCGAACTTGTCGGCAACGGAATAGAGATAGAAAAACCCGATTCGAGTACGGGAAGTAAAATTCTGCGAAAATAGAGTTGCATTGAAAGATTGTTTTTGCTATAATAAGGAAAAAATATTTTTTAGGAGTATATAGATGAAAAGAAACGAAATAGACGCCAAGTATAAATGGCATCTGGAAGACATCGTCGACGGCGACGATAATTGGGAAAAGCTCTTTTCGGAATGTGAAGAGCTTATCGGCGGCTTTAAGGCATACAAAGGCAAACTCGGCAAGGCGGACAGCCTTCTCGCATGTCTGAAACTTTCTTCGCGCGTGGGACTCATGTTCGAAAAACTCTTCTGCTATGCGCGTATGAGAAAGGACGAGGACGCTTCCGTCGATAAGTACGTAGGCATGACGGATCGCGCAATGGGACTCATCTCGAAGTTGGGCGCCGAGACTTCTTTTATCGAAAGCGAACTCGCTTCGTTGGAGAACTATCAACTTATGGAATTTATTTCCGATTCCGACTTTTCGGATTATGACTTTTATCTCAAAGAGGTCATGCGCAAGAAAGAGCATATTCTTTCCGAAAAGGAAGAGAAATTGCTTGCCATGAACAACTTCGACGGACAATTTCAGGAAATTTTTACGATGATAAACAATCTCGAAGTGGATTTCCCCACGATCAAGGTAGGCGGCGAAAAAGTAAAACTTACGCACGGCTCTTATTCCGTGTTGCTTGCCAACAAGGATCAGCGAGTAAGAAAGGCGGCTTTCGAAGGAATGTATTCCGCTTACAAAAAACTCATCAACACGATAGCCGCGACTTATGCGGGCTCCGTCAAGAAAGATAACTACTATGCAAAGGTGCGCGGTTTCTCGGACGGAATGCAGAAGAGCCTCTATAACGACAACGTTCCCACCGCGGTTTATAAAAACCTCGTCAAGAGCGTCAACAAAAATTTGAAATATGTTCATAAGTACGTATCTTTGCGTAAAAAGGCGTTGCATGTCGGCACTTTGCACATGTACGATATGTACGTGCCCATCGTCAAGGACGCCGAACTTTCGGTATCGTACGAGAAAGCTTTCGATATGGTACTCGAAGGACTCAAACCCATGGGAGAAGAGTACATCTCGATGTTAAAGACGGCGCGCGATACGGGGTGGATAGACGTCATGGAAAACGAGGGCAAACGCAGCGGCGCGTACAGTTGGGGTTCTTACGGCACTCATCCTTACGTGCTTTTGAACTACTCGGGAACGACGCACGACATATTTACCATAGCGCACGAATTGGGACACGCAATGCACAGTTACTACTCCAATAAGTCTCAGGTGTACGACAAGGCGGGCTATCAGATATTCGTTGCCGAGGTCGCTTCCACCGTCAACGAAGTAATGTTATTGAAGCATCTTATTTCCGAGACGAACGACAAGGCGATGAGGATATTCCTTCTTTCGTATTATCTCGATATGTTCAGAACGACGCTGTTCCGTCAGACGATGTTTGCCGAGTTCGAACTCAAAGCGCATGAAATGGAACTCAAGGGCGAACCTCTTACCGTAAAGAGTCTCAGCGATTGTTATTATGAACTCAACAAAAAATATTACGGCAGAAGCGTTCGTCATGATGATGAAATAAGATACGAATGGGCAAGGATCCCTCATTTCTATACCGCATTTTATGTATACAAATACGCAACGGGTATAACCAGCGCGGTAAGTATCGTGCTTGATTTGCTCAAAAATCCCGATTCTTTGGCAAGATACAAGAGATTTTTATCTGCGGGCGGAAGCAAATCGCCTTATGAGATACTCGTTGATGCGGGTGTGGATCTCGCCACTACCGCGCCTTACGAGGCGGTTATGAAGGAATTTGGGGATACTCTCGAATTGTTGGAAAAGGAGCTTGGTGAAAATTGAAATCGAAAAAGGTCTTTGTTGTCCTTCTTATACTGATTTTCACATTGACTTGTTTTTCGGGTTGTCTGTATTCGGAGAACTCTTTACCCGAGGACGGACTCGGCATAATGGTTTACAAGACCGTCGATGAAGAGGGGAATATAGGTTATCGCAAAGAACTCGAATTGTGCCTTACCGAGAATTATCTGACGGAGGCGCCTTACAGCGATTATGCGACGGCGGGTTTGAGTTTGGACATGTATTTCCAAAGAGCAATGTCGGCTTTCCCGCAATACGAATATTCCTTCGAACAGCAAACGCTCAACGGTAAGTTTTATTTCTTTTACGACTTTTCCTCTTTCGAAATTCTCGACGGAGACAGCGATCCCTATCTCGAAACAGAACTTACGGGAGAGAACATTTTCCGTCAGACATACACTTGTACAATGGTCAATTTTTTCGCCGACCTTCCCGAGGTGATAAACTCCGAGTTCGGCGGACTCAATAATTTCTTTTCCGCCGATAAGATAAACAATCTGCCTTTGGATTATTATCTGTACGGCGAAACCGCGCACGCTACCAACGGAGAGGGAAAAAGAACTTTTACTTCTTCGGACGGAGTAAATTCCATAACTTTATTGTATTGGAGAACGACGCTTTCGAAGCAACCCGAACTTGTTTATTACAGACAGTGGCCTGTGACGACGGGTTGGAACATTGTCGCGATAGCGGCGGGCGTTGTAGTGGTAGCCGTATTGTGCCTTATATTCTTTATAAAAGCAAAAAAGAACAAAGAACGAAATAACGAAGAGGAAGAAAATACAACAGATGCCCAAGAAAACAAATGATGTATCGTTGCATCCCAATGTAAAACTCCGAGTGCCTCCGCATAACAAAGAGGCGGAACAGGCGGTTTTGGGTTGCGTTCTTTTGGACGAAAACGCAGCGGTATATATTATGAACGAACTTGACGTCAATGACTTTTATGTTGACGCGCACCGAAAAATATTCGAGGCGGCGCAGACGTTGTTTCAAAGGAACAAGCCTCTCGATATAGTCACCATAGTACCCGAACTCGAAGCGTCGGGACGCATGGAAGCCGTGGGCGGAATTTCTTATCTCGGAATGATCACGGGCGATATTCCCGCCGTGGCGAATTACAAGCATTATGTCAATATAGTCAAGAGAACATCCTTGCTTCGTCAACTCATCGAGGCGGGACAGAAGATAATGGAGCAGTCTTTCACGGGCGACATAGAGTTCGATACTTTGGATTTTGCCGAGAGACAGATTTTCAAACTTTCGCAAAAGAACGAAAAGAGTTCTTTGAAACCCATTGCCGAACCCGCGACCGAGGCTATTTCCGAGATAGAACAACTTATGCGCGATCCCCTTAACAAGAAGGGCGTTCCCACGGGATTTGCGGCTTTGAACAAAATGCTCAACGGCTTTCAGCCCGGAGATATGATAGTCCTCGGAGCGCGTCCCAGCCAAGGAAAGACGAGTATGGGTATGAATTTCATACAAGCCGCGGCATTCTCGGACGCAAGAAAAACGGACGGCAAAGTCGAGCCTTATTATTGCGCGGTATTTTCTCTCGAGATGCCCGAAGTCGCGCTTACGAAACGTCTTTTATGCGCCATCGCAAAAGTCGATATGGAAAAGGTGAACGCGGGCAAATTGAATCACGAGGAATTGCAACGATTGGTTCAGGCGCGCGCCAAACTTGCCGAACGTAACAATATCTATATCGACGACAGCGGAGAGAACACTCCCATGGATATTCTTTCCAAATGCCGAAGGTTGAAGCGAGAGCAGGGACATCTCGACCTTATAATGGTGGACTATCTCGGACTTATGCGTTCGGGAGCAAAGCAAGTGGAAAGCCGTCAACAGGAAGTTCAGGAAATTTCGAGAATGATGAAACTTGCGGCGAAGGAACTCAACGTTCCCATAGTTTTGTTGTGCCAACTTTCGCGTGACGTGGAAAAGCGTAAAGGCATGCCTCAGATGTCGGATTTGAGAGAATCGGGCGCAATAGAGCAGGACGCCGACGTCATCTTGTTTATATATCGACCCAATATCGGCGACTCCAAAGAGAAAGGAGCCGAGGACAAGAATGCCGTGCAACTTGTCGTTGCGAAACACAGAAACGGCGCGACGGGCGTTATAGACTTGAAGTGGGTGCCTCAATGGGTAAGTTTCGAGGACGCCGATTCGTATTCCGTGATGGCCGAGGACAGCGCTCCTCCCAACAGCGGAGAGGGCGGCAACTTGAAATATTGATAAAATAAACGGCTTTTCGGTGTGAAAGGCCGTTTTTTCTTGACTTAAAAACGGTTTTGGTTTATATTGGACTAAATGATGGAAAGAGTTAGGGAAATTTTGAATACATTACCTCATGACGGCAAGATAGCGATAGGAGTCAGCGGAGGAATAGACTCCATGTGTCTGCTTCATTTTGTCTTGTCTTGCGAGGGGATAGACAAAAGCAATGTTCTCGTTGTCAATATCGAACACGGGATACGCGGAGAAGATTCGGTCTCGGACAGCGAATTTGTGGAAAATTACTGCAAAACTCACGGCGTAGGCATATATGTTAAAAAACTCCATGTCGCAAAAGACGCGAAAAAGAGCGGAAGAAGCATAGAAACGGAAGCCCGACTGCAAAGAAAAGCCGTATTCGACGAGTTGTTACACAGCGGACGCGTCTCGAAAGTACTCTTGGCGCACCATGCCGACGATCAGGCGGAGACGATATTGATGCACATATTCCGAGGCAGCGGACTTAACGGTATCAAAGGTATGAGTATCGACTTCGGCGGTTATCTTCGTCCCTTTCTCCCGCTCACAAGGAGAGAAATAGAGGAGTACGCTCAAAAGAACGATGTGCCTTATGTCGTGGATAAGACCAATTTCGATATAAACTACAACAGGAATTTCGTGCGTAACGAAGTGTTGCCTTTGATTAAAAAGCGTTGGACGGGGGTGGAAAACGCGCTTATACGCCTTTCCGAAGCCGCCGCAAAGGAAGAAAAATTCATATCATCTCTGATAGATCCGCAACTTATAGTCAAAAGCGGCGACGTCGTCTTTTTGAAACTCGAGGCGTTGCAAAACGAGGCGCTCGCTCCGCATTATATACTCAAAGCGCTTAAAGATTTCGGCGTGCAGTGCGATTTCGAGACAACTCATATAAACGCGGTGCTGAGTCTCAAGGATCTGCAAAACGGCAAGAGCGTTTGCGTCGTCCACGGAGTGCGGGCGTTACGCGAATACGATCGCATAACCTTTTTGCGTGAAAAGTCCGATTGCGATTTTTGTCTCGAATTTGCCGCGGGAAGACATGTATTGCCCTTCGGCGAATTGACAATATCTCCTTGCGAATGTATTCCCCAAGCGGGGAAACTCAGGATCGACGCCGACGCCGTCCCCGACGGAGCCGTGATAAGGAACAGAAAAGAGGGGGATATTTTCAAACCTTACGGCGGCGGAAGCAAAAAACTGAAAAGTTATTTCATAGATAAAAAAGTCCCGTCGCGTATAAGAGATACATTTCCTCTGATAGCGTTCGAGGGACGTATTCTTGCGATTTGCGGAATACAAATTTCCGACGACGCAAAACTCACATCTCACACGAAAAGAGCGTTGGAGATAGATTTCAGACCTTTCAAGGACGGACAAAATGGCTGAACGAACAGACGATTTACAAGTCAACGGATTGAAACTCATTCAGGATCCCGATAAGTTTTGCTTCGGATCCGATGCGGTGGAACTTGCGAATTTCGCCGAAGTTTCGGCGCGGGACAAAGGCGTGGAACTCGGCTCGGGCAGCGGAGTCGTGAGTATTTTGCTTGCGGGAAAAGCGGGGATAGGAAGCGTAACGGGAGTGGAAATTCAAAGCGATATGGCGGAACTTATGCGTCGTAATATCGAGTTGAACGGGCTCGGCGAAAAGGTGTCTGTCATCAACGCGCCCATGCAAAATATTGCGGAATATTTCAAGAAAGGAGAGGTAAACGTAGTGGTAACCAATCCTCCGTACCGTAAGGCGGGCAGCGGATTTATGCAGCGCGCCGACTCCAAGGCGATTTCCCGCCATGAAGTCGCCGTTACTCTTGCCGAGGTGCTGGACTGCGCGGCGTATCTTCTCGGGACGGGCGGAAGGTTGTTTATGGTGCATCACATCGAGCGTCTCGCGGAAGTTATTTACGAAAGCAAAAAACGCAAGTTGGAGCCCAAAAAGTTGCGTCTCATCGTGCCGACAGAGAACAAAAAACCTTGCGTGTTTTTGATGAAATGTATAAAAGAGGGCGCAGAGGGAATTGACGTCGATGTCAAAGTCCGCTCCGACTACTGAAAAAAAGAGGGAGGCGAATATGCTTTATATAGTTGCAACGCCCATAGGAAATCTCGAGGAGATGACAATGCGGGCGATAAAAGTACTTAAGGAAGTCGATGTGATTTATGCCGAGGACACGCGCCATACGGCGGTTTTGCTGAATCATTACGATATAAAAACGCCGCTCAGAAGTTATCAGAAATTCTCCGAAAGCCGCAAAACGACGGAAATAATCGAGTGCCTTCGTTCGGGAAAAAACGTAGCGCTCGTTTCCGACGCGGGAATGCCTCTCGTCAGCGATCCGGGCTCCGTTCTTGTGTCGAAGGCGAGGGAAGAAGGCTTGGAATACACCGTTATAAGCGGAGCGTGCGCATGTGTGAATGCGTTGGTACTCAGCGGAATGGACACTTCGTCATTCTGTATGCTCGGATTTTTACCCGAGAAAAACTCGGCAAGGGAGAAGATGCTCTCGGCTTACAGAGAGATTCCCTGTACGCTTATTTTTTACAGCCCGCCCCATGACATACTCGAAAATCTCGAATATCTGTATTCTTTTTTCGGCGAAAGGAACGTCTCGGTTGTGCGTGAAATAAGCAAGATACACGAGGAAGTCATAACGGGGAAACTCGGCTCCGTACCCGAATTTACCGTTAAAGGCGAGTTCGTAATAGTTTTGGAAGGCGCAAAAAAAAGAAACTCCCTCAACGAGTTGTCCACCGAGGAACATTACAAGCATTATATCGATAAGGGCATGGATAAAAAAGAGGCGATTAAAGCCGTTGCGAACGACCTCGGAGTACACAAAAGCGATATTTATCGAGAATTATTGACAATAACTCAAGAAAAATGATATAATATACAATACGGAGATTGGGAACAGTTATGGAAGATAACGCAAAAGAAATATGGAACGAAATTCTTTCGATATTGGAAGTGGAACTTGCCACTCATAATTATGACGCTTGGATCAAGCCGCTCGAACCCGTCTGTATTGCGGAAAACAAACTTGTGGTATTGGTGGCAGCCGAGGAAAACAAGGATTTCATTCGAGAACATTTTAAGGACGCTTTGACAAACGCCCTTAAAAGAGTCAACCATGCGATGACAGAAGTCGTGCTTATCAAAAAGAGCGAACTCGAGGATTATATGAATAAGGTGGACGAGAGCGGCGTGGTGGACGATCCCGAACCCGAACCTGCGCCCTCCGTACTCAATCCCAAGTACATTTTCGACAATTTTGTCGTCGGAAAATGCAATCAATTCGTACATGCGGCGGCAGAGGCGGTAGCCGAAGAGCCCGGAACAAGATACAATCCTTTTTTGATTTACGGCGGCGTCGGACTCGGAAAGACGCACCTTATGCACGCGATAGGCAACGAGATAAGACTTAACAGCCCTACATTGAAGGTGCTGTATGTTTCGAGCGAGAAATTTATCAACGAGTTCATAGAATCCATACGAACCACAAAAGGCAAAAGCACCAATTTCCGCAGTCGATACCGAAACGTCGATGTCCTTATGATAGACGATATACAATTTTTGTCGGGAAAGACCGCAACACAAGAGGAACTCTTCCATACCTTCAACGAACTGTACGAGGTGAATAAACAACTCATTTTCGCTTCCGATCGCCCGCTGTCGGATATTCCCGAACTCGAGGACAGACTGAGAAGCCGATTCGAGTGGGGACTTACCGCGGATATACAGCCTCCCGATCTCGAAACAAGAATAGCCATTTTGCAAAAGAAAGCGCAGATGCAAAGATATAACCTTCCGCTCGAAGTGCTTACCTTTATGGCGGAAAGCGTGACTTCCAATATCCGTAAGATGGAAGGGCTTTTGAATAACGTCATTTTCCTGTCCAAACTCGAGGAAAGAGAACCTTCCGTCGCCTTGGTGCGAGAAGTCCTTCGCGATACGGGAGAAGCGCCCGTTACGATCTCGACTGTCAACGAGAATAAAATAATAGACGCGGTTTGCGCAAGATTCAATATTCCGCAAGAAATGTTGCTCGGCAAACGCCGCGACAAAGACCTCGTCGAAGCGCGGCATATCTGTATTTTTATCATGACGGAAATGCTCGACTTGCCGCTTACGAAAATAGGGGTACTCATGGGCGGCAGAGATTATACCACCATCATCCACGCCCGCGACAAAATGGCAGAGAAAATCGCAAAAAATCCCCGCACAAAAATACTTATAGACGAAATAAAATCCATGGTTACAAAATAAAAAACTCTTGATGTCAATCAATAAAAAACCGACTTCTTTTTGGGAAGTCGCTTTTTTTATCCGCTCCTCTCGGAGTTTTACGCCGAATTTCACGAATTGCCTTTTCATTCGAATCTCGTTCATATTCGCTTTAAGGTTCGAATTTTTTTATATCGTTCTTTGTCTCCCTTAATTTGATTTTTTGCCTTGCTTTTCTAACTTTCCGCTTTATACATACCGAATGCAATCAAGGAGAATATTGTACCCACGCTTATCGAGGAGCAACTCAAATACATTTACGCCGATGAAGCCGACCTTCTCAACATCGCTTTGTTTGGTAAAACCGCCGCCGAATGGCGAAAGAAATATCCTGCGCTCAAAGGCAATATATGAGATTATGCCACGATAGAGTAGCAGTCGGGAGCTTTTAACTCTTGACTTTTTTATTGCGATTCGTCGGGTAATTGTTTTGAAAAGAGCGGTATATTCAGGTAGAAAAATTGTAATAAAAAAGAGTTAAAAATCTTTATCGGAATGCTTGACATTATGCGTATTTATGCGTATAATATAGAATATAAAGAGGTCGCTTATGAAAAGGAAGGACTTAATTAAACTGTTTGAATTGAACGGCTGGCGTTTGGAGCGTGAGGGTGGCAATCATACCGTTTATACCAATGGGGAGAAGAGCGAAGTGATTCCTCGACACAACGAAATTAACGAGCGGCTTGCAAAAGCGCTTATAAAAAAGCATAAACTAAAGTAGAGCGAGGTAAAAAATAATGAAAAGCATTTATGCGATTATAATCACACCCCCCGAAAAAGGGGAGAAATATTATTCGGTGTATGTTCCCGATTTGGATCTCTATACACAAGGAAAGGACATTGAGGACTGCATCGCTATGGCAAAAGACTGTATCGGTGTTTGGGGAATCAGCGAAGAGGACGCAAAACGAGAAATCCCGAAGGGTGTTACAATGAAACCCGATGCCGCAGAAAACGAGATTGTGACGCTTGTAGAAGTCGATTTTATTGCATATCGGGAGAAAAACGAGAACCGCAGCATTCGGAAAAACTGCACCATTCCCTTATGGCTCGATAAGAAAGCGACGGCGCAAGGCGTGAATTTCTCTGCCGTACTGCAAAAGGCTCTTGTCGATATTGTCGGGGAGTAAGCGCAAGCCCCAACCTTATTAAGGCATACAATATTCCGATTGCAACTATACTTTACATCTTTGGCGGGAAAATGCCATTTTCATAATAGAAGTATTCTTTATAAGAGAGGAACCCCTATAGAGTTTTTCCGTTGTCGCGGCAACGCCTGCGCCTCGGGAGAGAAAGCGAATAGATAAAATCAAGAAATCATTTTTTATTTTCTGTATTTGCGAGAAAAATTGCAAAAAATGCAGCTAAAATGCTTGCTTTTGGGTTTGAAATCTGCTAAAATAGGCGTATGCGGTTGTGGCGGAACTGGCAGACGCGCAAGACTAAGGATCTTGTGGTAACTCCGTGCAGGTTCAAGTCCTGTCAA
>CANPVN010000005.1 GCA_947581755.1 uncultured Clostridia bacterium
TCGGTACTTACCCCGTAACTCCCGCCGCACACCCCCGAATGAGCGTTATGTCCATTTGGCTTATCGGAAGGAATGGCAGAATACTATAGTGCAGAATTATCTCAAAAAGTTAAGCGTGGGAAAAATATCTCCGCTCAAAAGTGCAAACATTTAGGTGGAAAATGTCCTTTTGGGTTTGTTGTAGGTGCCGATCTTAAATACGAAATAGATCCGTCTGCCGCACAATGGGTATTAAAGGCATTTGAGATGTATGCGGACGGAAAGCCAGCAAGGCACATTATGTATATGTTCAATGAAAACAAAGTCCCAAATACTCACGGCAGAGCTTGGACAAAAAATTCGATACATAATATGCTCAAACACAAAAGATACAATGGGTATTATGTTTATAACGGAACGGAAATTAAGGGCGGAATGCCGAAGATAGTCCCCGATGATATATTTGAAAAAGTGCAGGCTCGCATTGCAAAAAACAAAGAGGCTCCTGCAAGGGGCAGAGCCAAAGTACCGTATATTTTAACGACAAAGCTTTATTGTGGGCGTTGCGAACGTTCTATGGTCGGAGTAAGCGGAACGAGCAAACAAGGCGTAGTTCATCATTATTACAAATGTCTCGGAAACGTTCTTCACGAAGGTTGCAACTTAAAAGCGGTGCAAAAAGAATATCTCGAAGATAAAGTTATAATGCACGTCAAAAAGGCATTGACCGACGAGGTTATAGATAATGTTTCTAAACTTACCTATGCAGAGCTTCAAAAAGAGAAAGGACACAACAATGTAGCCAAACTCAAAAAGGACTTGGAAGAAAACAAAAAGTCCATAAATAACCTAATGAACACGCTTGCATTGGGACGGAATGCCGAACTTATACTCGACAAAATTGACGAACTGAAAGCCGAACAAGCGGATATAGAGTACAAGATAGCAAAAGAAGAATCTATGCTTTTTACCTTATCCGCAGAAACCATAGCTGCTATATTGCGAGAGATACGAGATGCCGATACGACTACTTTGGAGAACAAACAAAGATTTATTGATATTTTTGTTTACAAGATTTACTATTATGACGACAAGAAAGTCGCTGTCTTAATCAATATAGACGGCAGTGGCAATAGGGAAGAAATTGCTCTTGATAATGAAAAAGGACCTATACAATCCCCCGTGGGTTCGTATAAGTCCAATGTGGCGGAGCGGGTGGGATTCGAACCCACGAGCCGTTTCCGACTACTTGATTTCGAGTCAAGCCCGTTATGACCACTTCGATACCGCTCCATTAAGATGCTGTTTCAAAGACAACGGGATTATTATAGCAAACTCCCATCCTATTTGTCAAGGAATAAAAGCAATTATTCTGCACTTAGTTTATCTTTATGTTCAAAGTTGAGTCTATGTTTCTTTTCTTTCTTTTTGAAATGTTTAATATATGTCAGTTCGCTTGACGGATGACTGAGGCGACAGACACTTTCAACAATTCCCATGCCTGCGCAAAAAACAATAATCGAAGTGGAACCTGCGCTTACAAATGGCAACGGAAGTCCTGTAGGCGGAATGGAGCCGCTTACTACGGCTATGTTCAATAAAACCTGGATGGCTATAATGAAAGCTATACCCGATGCGAGATAACACCCGAAACGATCATTGCTGTTTCTTGCTATTTTAAGACAACGATAAATCATTATGCAATAGGTAACCATCACCAAAAGACAGCCGAATAGACCCAACTCCTCTCCTATTATACTGAAAATAAAGTCACTTTCGGCAAAGGTCAAAAATAAATATTTTTGTCGTGAATTGAATAGCCCGAGTCCGAAGAATCCTCCGCTTCCCAATGCATAATAAGATTGTATCAATTGATAGCCTTCTTCCAAAGGACTTTCCCACGGATCGAAAAATGCCATTAATCTATCTAGTCTGTATGGTTCAATCAGAATCAAAATTATAAAGGCGATGACTACGGGTATCGCGATAATGATAAAATGTTTGATACGCGCCCCGCCTGCGAATAACATTGCGAACATAAGCACCATTACGCATATTGTTATCGACATATTCGGTTCCAAGATTATCAAAAGGCAAATTACTCCGCCTACGCAGAGTACAGGTAGGATGCCCAAAAAGGAAGTCATTTTTTTATAATTTTTTGCCATGTAACCTGCAGAAAAAATTATAAACCCGAATTTTGACAGTTCGCTTACCTGCAAAGTAAAAAACGGAAGATTTATCCAACGTTTTGCTCCGTAATTTTCTATCCCTATTCCGGGAATAAAAACCAATACAAGCAATATCAAAGAAACGCCCAAGATTATGTACTTGAATTTATCGAGCAGATGATAATCTATTCTCGACAATGCTATCATAGCGGCAAAACCGAGAACGGCGCCGATGATCTGTTTATACATAAAGTAATATTTGTTTCCGTAGTTTACTTCGGCGCTGTAACAACTTGCGGAGTAAACCATCAAAATTCCGAATAGTACAAGCGCTATAGTAACGGCAAACAATAAAAAATCATAATGGTTTTTTTTCACTTTTTCAGGTCCTTTACCAAAGAAACAAAATGCTCTCCTCTTTCCGCATACCCGTTATATCTGTCAAAACTTGCCGCTGCAGGAGATAATAATACAGTATCGCAATTTTTTTGAACAGCGATTTTGACGGCGTCTTCCAATCCGTCGGCAATTTCGATGTTTTCAAATTCGAATTTTCGAGCAGCCGAAAGAATTTTATTCTTGATAGCGCCCATGGCTATTACGGCGCATACGCGTTCATCGAGGTTTTTGAATAATCTCCCGAAATCTTCGCACTTATCGCTACCTCCTACCAAAAGACAGATTTTCCCTTCAATTGCTTTGACTGCCGCCAATGTAGCGTCTATATTTGTGCCTTTGGAATCGTTATAGAACTTTTTCCCTGCGATCGTATCAATATATTCGATTCTGTGATGCGGCGGAGTAAAATTTTCAAGAGCATAGCCTATGGCTCTGTCGGATATGCCGAATATCTTCGCTCCCGCTATTGCCGCCATCGCATTTTGCAAATTGTGCTCTCCTTTCATTTTTATCAGACCTCTTTGACATATAAAACGGTCGCCGAAAAAAATCTTATTGTCTTTTTCGTAAACGCCAACCGAAGTTTCCGCTCCCACAAAATAAATTTTACATTTAGGAACGAAGTTTTCCAGCAATCCACATTCTATCTCGCCGCCGAGAATAAGACTATCCTTTAATTGCATGTTTTTTGCAAGGCTTAATTTTGCAGCCGCATAGTTTTCTCTTGTATGATGTCGATCGAGATGATCTTCTCCTATATTGAGAATTATCCCGATGTCGGGACGGAAATCAACAATGGTCTGTAATTGAAAACTCGATACTTCTAAAATTGCAACATCTGCGTTATTTTCCTTGACAACGCTGCAAAAGGACTTTCCTATATTTCCGCACTCTACGCTTTTTATGCCGTCTGCCTTAAAAATTTCGTTTAAAAGTTTTACTGTTGTCGTCTTTCCGTTTGTTCCCGTAACCGCAATAATCGGCTTGGAAAAAAATCCATAACCGAATTCTATTTCGCCGATTATCGGAATATTTTTATTCTTGCAAAATAGAAACACCTCATGGTCAAGAGGGAACCCCGGACTGACTACCGCAAGTGTGGCATCGTTCAAAGAACTTTCATTTAAATAATACTCGGGCTCAAAGCCTTTTTGTTTTGCAAGTTCAAACGCGCCTTTACCGGAAATTCCCGCTCCTGCTATTACTATTTTTTTATAATCATATCTCATATTAAAAGATATGAAACGATGTGGAGCATTATGCCTGATTAAAACATAAGGTAATCAAAATCACTCCTATGGCAACTACGGCTGTGGTAATCATATAAAGCCCCACTATTTTGCTTTCCTTGAATCCCTTTCTTTCGAAATGATGGTGTAACGGAGCCATTAAAAAAATACGTTTTTTAGTCAGTTTATAATAACCTACCTGCATTATCACAGACAACGCAGTGACAAAATAAATTATTCCTATCAAAGGGATATACAACATCAATTTTGAGAAGATTGCGGAACAAGCCACCGCTCCGCCCAAAGCCAAGGCGCCTGTGTCGCCCATAAATATAGAGGCGGGATGACAATTAAAGCAAAGGAATCCCAACAACGCTCCCGCCAAAGCCCCGAGAACTATAATCAGATTTATATATTCTTCCGCATAACTTCCGTTCATCAAATATACTATAGACGCAATTATTCCGAATCCGATGATATAGACGCAACTTACACCCGAGGCAAGTCCGTCAAGCCCGTCGGTAAGATTGACGGCGTTGGTACAGGCAAGATAAACTATTATATAGACGGGAATCGAAAAATAACTTAAAGACACCGTCTTTAGAGAAAACGGTAGAATAATTTCATCTCCTACCAACGGATTATAATAGGCATAAACAGATACTATGACAGCTATAACAAGTTGAAATATAATCTTTTGCCAGGGCGTCAACCCTTCGTTACGTTTGAAATATACTTTTATAAAGTCGTCAAGAAATCCTACGATTCCATAGCCTAAAGTAACGATCAAGGTAACTATCGCTATGCTTTTTGCTCCTTTTATCAAACAAAAACCGGCGATTAAAAAAGCAATTATGAACGCTATTCCGCCCATTGTAGGCGTCCCGCTTTTTGCGGAATGGTTGTCCACATAATGCAATATGGTTTGGCGAAGTTTCAGCTTTTTTGCCAACATTCTTACCAAAGGGGTCAATCCCAATGACAAAGCAAAGCCGAGAAGTACGGCAATAAGAATTCGTATCATTAAGAAAGCCTCTCGATAATATCAAGTATAAATTCTTCGTCATTATACGGAATCTTTTTGCCCATGACTTCCTGATAATTTTCGGCTCCTTTGCCGGCAATAACGATTATATCATCATTATCCGCCATATTAAGAGCTTTGATTATTGCGGCTTTTCTATCCGGTTCAAGACAATAGTTTGTTTTTCCCGCTCTCTTTATACCCTCTTCTATTTCACTTATTATTTGCATGGGAGGTTCATATCGAGGATTGTCGCTCGTGACTATGCAGTAATCCGATAAAGTAGCCGCAACTTCTCCCATATTGCTTCGTTTTCCGGCGTCTCTGTTCCCGCCGCATCCGAAAACGGTTATTATTCGATGTTTGGCAAATTCTTTTACTGAGGACAAAATATTACGCAATCCGTCTTCCGTATGGGCAAAGTCTATCAAGACACTGCAATTTTCGGCGTTGATAATATTGAATCTTCCGTCTACTTTTTTCAACGAAAAAATACCGCGCTCTATTTCGCTATTCGATATTCCAAGCAATCTTGCTATCGTAGCGGCGCATAAGGTATTATACATATTGAATTTTCCGCTTAATGAAAACTTGATGTGAAGTATATCGTCCATCAGATTCAATACATATTCTATACCGAACTCGCTTATTTCCAAATTTACGGCAAATACATCCGAAGGGTTTTTATAGCCGTAAGTCAAACATGGTAATTCACAATTATTAAGTATTTCCAAACCTACGGGATCGTCTGCATTTATAACCGCGCATTGGCTGAAATTCCGAGTAAACAGTTTCTTCTTTGCGGATTTATAGTTTTCCATATTGTTGAAAAAATCCAAGTGATCGCGGGAAAGATTGGTAAAAGCCACTATATAAAATTTGACGCCGCTTAATTTATCAAGCGCAAGAGCATGCGCGGAAACTTCCATGACGACGTATTCCACGCCCTTATCTACCATTTCTTTGAGTATTTGCTGAAGTTCTATACTGTCGGGTGTCGTCAAATTCAGTTCATGATGTTCTTCCGCGCCCCAACCGTTTGTCCCTATAATTCCGCAACGACGTCCGGATGCCTCTATAATATTTTTCAGGACATAACTTGTTGTGGTTTTGCCGTTCGTACCCGTGATTCCTATGAGTTTCATCTTTAATGAAGGGTTGCCGTAGAAATTACATGCACATTCAGACAATGTTTTTCGAGTGTTTTTTACTGTTATCTGAATACAATCCAATGGTAATTTATGCTGTGTGACAATAGCGACGGCGCCTTTTTCCACCGCCTCTTGCGCAAAGAGATGTCCATCGACTTTTGTCCCTTCCAAACAAAAGAAAAGGCTTCCTTCTTTTACTTGAGATGTATCAAATGCCAACGATGTAATTTCGGTATCTTGCGCATCCTTAAACAAATCATGTAATTCCCTGAGTTTCATATTTGCCTCCTTAAGTGTTGCCTTACTATTCTAAACTTATGAAATCTCTAAATCAATAGAGAGGTAAAATTAGTTACGTTTAGACATATTTTTCATTGCTCGCATCTTATCAGAACAATATCGTTTTTTGCCACTTGTGTTGTTGCCGACGGAACACTGCCGATTACATTATCGCCCTCTCCTGCAATTTCGACTTGTAATCCCATTCCTTCGAGACGATTGACTGCTTCCTCTACATTCATTCCCAATACGTCGGGCATTTTGATATATTCGATTTCTTCGTCGGTTTTACCCTTAAGCCCTTTGTAATCGAAAATCTTTTTGAATACCTGCCCAACGTAAGGAGCCGCAACCATGCTCCCGTAATAAACGTAACCGCTTGGCTCATTGACGGTCATTAGGATAACATAAGTTTTGTCTCCTACATTGCTGAATCCTACAAAAGAAGAAACATATTTGCCTTGAGCGATTGCTCCGTTTTTGTATTTTTGAGCCGTGCCTGTTTTGCCTCCGATTGTAAAGCCCTCTACACTTGCTTTTTTGCCACTGCCTTCACGAACTACATTTTCCAATAAACCTCTCAATTTTTCGCTTGTACTCGGACTTATGACTTGTCTTACTTTTTTGGGAGTTCGAGTAAAAATATTTTGTCCGTCATAGCTGTCGATGCTTTTTACGAAATAGGGTTCATATAAATTTCCTCCGTTAACTGCGGCGCATACCGCTGTTGCCATCTGTAAAGGAGTAACGGCAACCGCCTGCCCAAACCCGATTCTTGCCAAATCAACGGTTTTTACATCTTTTCGTTTCATCAAAATGCCCGAACTTTCTCCGCTGAAATCTATATTTGTTTTGTTTCCGAAACCAAAAGATTCGAGTCCGTCATAAAAACGATCTACTCCCATCGCAAGAGCGAGATCCATAAATACGCAGTTACAACTGTTTTTGACGCCTTCCGCCAGATGTTGCGAGCCATGCCCTATGCTTCTCCAACATCTGATTCTTTGCCCGTCCACCATTCGCGCTCCGTTACAATAAAAAGTCGAGTTGTCGTTAACGACTCCTGTCTCTATCGCAAGCGCGGTAGTAAAAATTTTGAAAGTAGAACCCGGCTCGTAGACATCTACTATCATGGTGTTTTTACTTAACGCGTTGAGTTTCTCTATATCGTCTCGCGGAACATTGTTCAAATCAAAAGAAGGGCTGTTTGCCATGGCTATTATTTCACCGCTGTTTGCCTCCATAATAATCATGTTCGAGGAAAGCGCCTTAAATTCCTCGGTAGCGCCGAGAACGGCGGCTTCGGCAAATTTCTGTATTTGCAAATCTATTGTCAAAGTCAAATTACAACCCGGAATTGCCGGAACATATCGCGTTACCGTTTTGTCTGTTTCGGTTCCTTTGATATCGGTATTTGTATAGGCAAATCCGTTGACGCCTCTTAAATATTTATCATAATATGCTTCAAGTCCGCTTTGACCGACATTATCAATACTCGTATAGCCCAAAAGTTGAGTAAGTAAATCGGAACCGGGATAATTGCGTTTACTGTCCACGGTAAAATATACGCCTTTCAAATTTAATTTTTGCAGTCTCATGGCGGTTTCGGGATCTACCTGCTTTTTGACGGTAATCTCGCTAACTTTGTGCTTCGAGATGTTTTCATATAACTTTTCATAAGATAAATCCAAATTACGACTCAATTCTGAGGCAACCGTCGATATGTCATCGACTGCGTTTGGACGAACATATATGGAATATACATCTCTGTTTTCAGTTAATATTTCGTTATTCGTATCGTAAATAATTCCTCTTTTTGCTTGAAGAGGCAGGTCTCTATACCATTGTTCTCCGGCGCGAGTTTGCAATTCAACGCCCAAAATAATTTGCAAATAAAACAGTCTGCCGAATAAAACGGTAAATAAAAAGGTTATTGGCAGCATTGCTATCAATAACCTCTTACGTGTTAACGCTAAATTATTACGATTTTTCAAAGTGATGTTATCCTCCTATTATCGAACTCACCCACTTACAAAAAGAATCAAACCAATTAGTCCTTTGTTCATAAGAAACAGGTTCATGGATTTCCACAAGAGTAACCTCACCTACACTTTCGATACCTTCCATACCATTGCCATAGGCTCTGCCGGTAATATAATCGGGATCGGAGAGTTGATCTATACGATTTGCTTGATCGGTGAGCTGTTCGGCTTTTACGGAATATTCGTTTTGCAGACTGTCCACTCTGCTTGAGGCGTCGCTCACGGCAATGCCCGTTGCAATAACAATCGCAGAAAGTATTATTACCGCCAACATATAAACAGCCAACATTACTTTTGTTTTGACTTCCATTTTTTCTCGGCTGTTTTTATTGTTTTCATTCGCCTTATGAAGCATTGTTTCATAAGTCGGCATATAGATTTCGGGATCTCGAGTCACGACGGTCTGTGTGACTTTTTTATTAGCGACAGTGTTGGGACGAGTAGGCTTTGAATACTCAAAATCATTTTGGGTATCTTGAGGCACTTCAGTCATAGGAATATCGATATAACTCTTTTCGTTTTCGTAAGACACCGATCGTTCTTGTTCGGTTGAAGTTCTTCTTTTTGTTACCATTTTATTTTTTACTCCTTAAAAATATTACTTTTTTTCTATAATTCTGAGTATGGCACTCTCGCTTCTTTTGTTGTTTTCTCTTTCGAGTTTTCCCGGTCTTATGGGTTTTCCCACATGAATACACGTTGCTTTGTGTCCGCATGCGCATATAGGTAAACTTTTATCGCAAATACAGTCTGTACACAGCAAGTTGAATGTTTGTTTTACTATTCGATCTTCCAAGGAATGGAATGCAATGACGCATAGTCTTGCACCCGGAGCAAGCTTGTCCACAATATCATTGATAACGTCTTCGAGTCCGTTGAGTTCATCATTGACCTCGATTCTGATTGCCTGAAAGCATCTGGTTATCGAGTGGAGTTGGGAATCGTACGGAACGCTTTTTCTGATTATTTCGGCAAGTTCCGTAGTCGTTTCAATGGGAGCACGCTCTCTCCTTTTGATAATGTTCGCCGCAATCTTTTTGGAAAATCTTTCTTCGCCATAAGCGAAAAATATTTTTACCAATTCATCAAGCGAATATTCGTTAACTACGATTTTTGCATTCAACTTTTGAGTTGAATCCATTCGCATATCCAATTCACCGTCAAGGCGGAATGCAAAACCCTTATTCGGAGTATTTAGCTGATGGCTACTTAGACCTAAGTCAATGATTGCTCCGTCGATTGTGTCGATTTTAAGTTGTTCGGCTATGTCGCCGAAATTCTTAAAATTGCTTTTTATAAGAGTAAATCTTCCTTCGTAGGCTTTAAGGCGTTCATAACCATGTTCGATAGCGTCGGAATCAAGATCTGTAGCGATTATTCTTCCTCCCGCTTGCAAAATCGCTTCACTGTGACCGCTTCCGCCAAGTGTAGCATCGAAATAAAGGCCGTCTTTTTTTATCTTGAGCGCGGAAATTGTTTCATCAAGCAGTACGGGAATGTGATAGGCGTCCGACATCTTACAGATAACCTTCGTTCTTTGTCAATTCTTCGTCATAATCTTGGTTGTTAAATTCTTCTTCGACTTTATCCCAATTTTCTTGACTCCAAATTTCCACACGGTTGAAGTTACCTACGGTGACTATGTTTTTCTTCAGTTGCGCATGCGCAATAAGTTTAGGCGTCAATAACGTTCTACCTTGCGCATCATCTTCGATTATAAAACCGGAAGTCATAATTCTTCGACGGAGAGAACTGAAACTTGTGGTAGATAATTTGTCATTACTCATTTCCTTGAACATTTCCTCTGCCATATCTTCAGTCATAACCAACAGACAGTTATGAGGACCGCAAGTTATAAATAAGCGCTTATCTTTTCCAAGCCCTTCCTTAAGCTTAGCAGGTATTCTTATGCGACCCTTTTCATCCATTTGATGTGTATATGTACCTGCTAACATCCTTAGGCTTTCCCTCCATTCTTGATAGTTATATATTAGCACATTATTTAACCATTGTCAACCATTTTTATCCATTTGATAGAATTTTTTTTCCACTTTATGTCCCTAAATAAAAAATATAGCTGCCAACAAAAATGACAGCTATATGATGAATTAATATAAAGTATAGTTAAAAATTATTTTTTCAAGTTTTTAATATACTCTCTTCCCTTTTTAAGGCATTCAATATTAATGGGAATTACCTTGGGTTTGTTTTCGAATACGTGCTCGATAGCTTGTATTGCAAACTCTTCTTTAAGGTCTCCGAAGAGTTCCAAAAGAATACCCAACATTATGATATTTCCGCCCTTGGGATTGATTTCCTGAGCGATCGTATCAACGGGAATTTTATAAACGGTAACATCCTTTCTCTTAACGTCGGTGGTAACAATATCCGAGTTAATGAGGATCGTTCCTCCGGGTCTGACGGAATCCTCGAATTTTGCGAGCGAAGGATCGTTAAATGCAAGCAAATAATCGGGATGGTCGATAACGGGAGCGGCAATAGGCTCTTCGGAATAAATGACGGAACAGTTAGATGTACCGCCTCTCATCTCGGGACCGTAAGAAGGCAACCACGAGGTATTGAGGTTTTGGAACATTGCGGAATAAGAAATAAACTTACCGAGCGAAAGAACGCCCTGACCGCCGAAACCACTTATGGTTATCTTTTTCATATTATTTCTCCTCCTTTGTCGTATCTTTAATTACACCCAACGGATAGAAAGGAATTGCTCTTTCGGTTACGAATTTTTGAGCATCGAGCGGCGTCAAATGATAGTTTGACGGGCAACTTGCCAAAACTTCGATGAAGGTAAAGCCTTTCTTTGCGATCTGGAGTTCGAAAGCTTTTTTGATTGCTTTCTTTGCGGCATTGACATGCGCGGGATTATCGCAGGCAACACGTTCGATGTAGCAAGGACCGGTAAGGGTCGCCAACATTTCGGCAACATGTATAGGGTTACCGTTGATCTTGGGATCACGACCGTAAATACAAGTGGTGGCTTTTACGCCTTCCATTGTTGTAGGCGCCATCTGACCGCCTGTCATACCGTAAATACCGTTATTGATGAAGATGATTGTAAAATTCTCTCCTCTGGCTGCCGCATGAACGGTTTCGCACATACCTATACTCGAGCAGTCTCCGTCGCCTTGATAAGAGAACACCAAAGCATCGGGATGAACACGTTTTACACCTGTAGAAACAGAAGGCGCTCTACCGTGCGCAGCCTGAAGCATATCGCATTTGAAATAATTATAACCGAATACCGCGCATCCGACGGGCATAACGCCTATTGCGTTATCACACATTCCGAGTTCCTCTATAGATTCGGCAACCAATCTATGAACTATACCATGAGTACATCCCGGGCAGTAATGCAAGGGAGTGTCGGTAAGAAGCTGAGGTTTCTTTTGAACTATCATATTATTTACCCTCCTTTATATATTTAACAAGGTCGCCGGGCATCATGACGTTACCACCGGCTCTGCCGTAAAATTCAACGGGCTTTTTGCCGTTTACGGCAAGTCTTACGTCTTCAACCATTTGACCCATGCTGAGCTCTACTGTTACAAACTTCTTAACAATACGCTTCTTTGCATATTTTGCAATAGTTTTTGTGGGATAAGGATATAAAGTAATGGGTCTGATAAGACCTGCTTTTATTCCTTCCTTACGAAGTTCGTCTATAGACGCTTTGCAAATACGAGCAACGGAACCGTACGCTACGAAAATATACTCTGCATCGTCGCAAAGATAAGTTTCGACTTCGGTTTCTTTCTTTGCAATTTCCTCATAAATTTGAGCAAGATGAATATTGTGCTCTTCCAACTCGTTTGCATCGATTTTTATAGAGTTGATAAGTCTTTGTGTTCCGCCGTTGTTGCAGTCTACCGCCCAATCTTTTTTAGGCAAGCGGTTGATATTCTTCATAGGAGGAATTTCTGCGGGCTCCATCATCTGTCCCAACATACCGTCGCCGATAAGCATAACGGGAACACGATATCTATCTGCCGTATCAAAAGCTTTATATGTAATATCAACAAATTCCTGTATGCTTGCGGGTGCATAAACTATACAATGATAGTCACCATGTCCGCCGCCTTTGGTTGCTTGGAAGTAATCGCCCTGAGAAGGCTGTATACCGCCGAGACCGGGACCGGAACGCATCATATTGATGATTACACAGGGAACCATAGCGCCTGCAAGATAGCTGATACCTTCTTGCTTAAGGCTTATTCCGGGGCTGGACGAAGAAGTCATTGCTCTTCCGCCGGCACCTGCTGCACCGTAAACCATGTTGATAGCCGAAACTTCGCTCTCGGCCTGTACGAACGAGCCGCCCACTTCATTAAGTCTCCAGGACATATATTCGGGTATTTCGTTCTGCGGAGTTATAGGATATCCGAAGAAATATCGGCATCCTGCCGCAATAGCTGCTTCTGCTATTGCTTCATTACCTTTCCAAAGTTTTTTCATATTTTTGCTCTCTCCATAAAATATTTCTTTTTAATCTCGTTCTACGGTAATAACGCAGTCCGGGCACATGGTAGCGCACATAGCGCAACCGATACATGCGTCCATATCAATGCACTCTGCCACATTGTATCCTTTGGCATTGGTTCTTTTTGATAATGCCAAAATCTTTTTGGGACACGCATTGATACACAACGAACAACCCTTACAATAGGATTCGTCAAAGTGTAATTTTCCTTTTGCCATAAAAATTGTTCCTCCTGATGATTTTATAAATCACGGCAGTTGCCGAAAATTTATTCGTTTTGTCTTTGCTTGAAGAAAATAAATTGTTGCGCATATCCGGCAAGATTGCCGTATCTGTCCAAAAAGAACTTCATTACCTTTGCGGGAGTATCGAGAATTTGAGTCTTACAGGCTTTGAATATCCAGGTGTCTACGGGATAAGTATCAAATCTATGTAATCCGAATAAAATTATGCAATCCGCAACTTTGGGACCTATTCCCTTTAGAGAAAGCAAAATTTTTCTCGCCGATTCTGTATCGCTCTGTTGTAACTCATCGAGCAGATTTTCCGAACAAAGTCTCCGAACCGTAGAATATAAATAGTTGTCTCGGAAGCCGCAGCCAATCATTCTGTAATCGTCGATACTTAACGCTTTAAGACTTTCCAATTCGGGAAAAGCAAAATATTCCCCGCGATCTTCGCCCGCTCTTTTGCAGAGTCTTTCTATGATCCCTTTTATTCTCGGAATATTATTGTTTGCCGAAATTATAAAAGAAATTATCGTTTCGTATAAATCCTGCTTAAGAATACGTATTCCGTTACCGAAGTCCAACGCATCTTTCAACTCGGGAAATTCGGAAAGTCTGTCGATAATCTCGGAATAGTCGGTATGCAAATCAAAATAATCTATAAAATATTCAGGCTCGGCGGTGATTATTTCCACATGATCCCGATATTCGATTACTCTGCAACGTTTGCCCGCGGAACAAACATAATAATCGTTCTCATCGTTTTTAAAATATCTGAATAACTGCCCGCACTCCAAAGTTTTGGAAACGCTGAAATCCTTGTTGTCGACAATTAATTTATTTTCTTGTTTTTCAATGTACATTTTTACATACAAAAGGGTTGCAATGGATATGCAACCCTTGAAGTATCGGGTTTACGCCGGGTAAACGCTTACCTGCTTTCTGTTGTTTCTGTTTTCGAATCGGACAATACCGTCGGATAAAGCAAATAAAGTATCGTCACTTCCCCTGCCTACATTGTTGCCGGGATGAAATGCGGTTCCGCGTTGTCTGACAAGTATATTGCCTGCTCTCACAAGTTGTCCGTCTCCTCTTTTTACACCCAAACGTTGCGCTGCGGAGTCTCGACCGTTTTTAGACGAGCCCATTCCTTTTTTATGCGCAAATAATTGTATATTAATAAACATTTTTATTTTACCTCCAATTTAATGAAATCCGAATAACTTTCGTATAAATCGGAAATCCCACACAACATCGTTTCGAGAATAATATCGGCGTCATGCCTGTCTTGGTCGGAAATATCATCCGACAAAACCGCTTTCAAATAGCCCGCGTTATCATCCCTTTCAAGTTCTATTTTCAACCCGAGTACGGTCATGAGTCCCAAAACCGCTGTTTGAATAATACTTGAAAGAGCCGCGCATACAATATCTTCCCCTTCGATACCGAATCCCGTGTGACCGGACGCCTCGATGGAAACGATGTGATTGAGTTTTCGATTCAGCTTTATCGACGTCATCAGATTTGTGTAATTTGCAAACGAGTAAAGGGTTGTCTGTGACCCTGCTTTCTACGCTCGTTTTTCTTTGCCTTATATTTATAGACAATGATCTTTTTTGCTTTTCCGTGGCTGAGTACTTTAGCCGAAGCGGTTGTGGCAACGGGTTCAACCGTTTCGCCGTCAACTTTAAGCAACACATCAAGCTTTATTTCTTCGCCGACATTTGCTTCTATCCTTTCGACTTCGATAATATCGCCTTCCGATACTTTGTACTGCTTGCCGCCGGATGCTATAACTGCGTACATATTTTTGCACCTCCTCACTGATGTCTCCGATGTTAAGGCAACTTACGTTTTCCATGGGACGCGCCCGCCTTTTCCAATCGGCTCAATAAATAGTATATCTTATATATAAGATACTTGTCAAGCAAAATAGAAGAAAAATTTTTTTCATTATAAAAAGAAAGGGGTTGAAATCGGTATTTCGCGGCAAAAAACTCCATTTGTAATTTAATTTTGTTTCAAAATCGGATATTTTATAAAGTTTCTCTATTTGCATATAAAAAGACGCGGCATAAAGCGGCGTCTTGAAAATATTTTATTCCTCGAAAATTCCGAGATCTTTCATTATATCTTTTAAGTCTTCTGTCGGATGCAAAGCTTCTTCCAACGAAAACTCCTCTTCGGGCTTTTTATCCTCATCGGGCTCTGCAAGTGTTTTGGATTTCATTTCGGAATGTAATCTTTTTGTTTCGTTTTTATATATTGTCTCGGTGTCCGCCTCTTTCAGAGACGCTATCAGTTTTGAAACTTTATCATTGAATTCTTTTTCGTTACCGCCATGACGTTTTACGAGCTTTGCATAATATTCCAACCATTTTTTGTGAAATTGTTCGAGATAAGCTATTTCATTTTCATATTTCTTTTTGGAAAGTTCTTCGAGTTCGGCAGCCTTTTGTTTTGCCGCATTCACGGTTTGTTCTATCAGATCCTTTTTCCTTCTGTAAGAATCGACCTCTTTTTCGAGTTCTTTGATAAGATTTTTTTGTTCGGCAATTCTGTCTCTCTGTTCCGTTAAGGACTCGTTCAAAGAATTTATATATGTATCGACCTCGGTTATACAGTATCCTTTCTTATCTATTCTGAATCTCATTATTAATCACTCCTTGATTCCCATTAAAGATTTTTTCAAATTATATAATTCATCGGAAATATCCACACGATAAATGTGAGGTCTTACCATTCTTTTATATTCGTCCCAGAATTTGTCAAGTTCGGATTTGCAGTAATTTGCGCTGTCTTGCAGAGACGGCGTCGTATAAACAAGTTCACCGCGTTTGAATATTTGTTTTAACAGCGGACGCGCTTCGTAATCTTTTAAGGTAATGCTCTTCCACCTTTCCGTTTCGTGAGTAAGAGTCAATGGTTTTTCAAGTTTTTCGCCTTTCAGAGCGATAAGATCGGCTATGGCTTTACCGGTGGATCTACCGTATATTCTGTACAATTCTTTGAATCCCGGATTGGTAACTTTTTCCAAAGAGTCCGAAATTTTCATTCTTGCTTTCGGCTTGCCGTCAATCTCTATTTGAGACATTTTATATACGCCTCCGAGACTTGGAGTGTGTTCGCTTGTAATCAACTTTGTGCCTACGCCGTAAACATCTATTTGAGCATTTTGCAATCGCAAGGATTCCAAAACATTTTCATCAATATCTCCGCTTGCAAAGATTATTGCATCCTTAAATCCTGCCGCGTCAAGCATTTCTCTTGCCTTTTTGGATAAATATGCAAGATCTCCGCTGTCCAAACGAATACCGACAGGTTTGTGTCCTTCCGCTCGCAACCTTTCGAAAACTTTGATTGCATTGGGTATTCCGGATTTCAGAGTATCATAAGTATCCACCAACAACAGACAATCGTCGGGATAAATATCCGCAAAAGCATTGAAAGCGTCGAGTTCGGAGTCGAAACTCATGACCCAACTGTGCGCATGAGTTCCTTTTACCGCGACATTGAACATTTGTCCCGTAAGAACATTTGATGTGCCCGAGCAACCGCCTATAATAGACGCTCTTGCTCCGTATATTCCCGCATCCGGACCCTGCGCGCGCCTGAGTCCAAATTCCGCTATACTTTTCCCTCCGGAAGCCCTTACGATTCTGTTGGATTTTGTTGCGATCAAAGTTTGATGACCTATTATATTCAATAACGCAGTTTCTATAAGTTGCGCTTGCGCAAGCGGCGCTTTTACTATCAAAATAGGTTCATAAGGAAAAACTATTTCTCCTTCGACTACCGAATAAATATCTCCTGTAAATTTAAAACTTTTGAGATAGGAAAGAAAATCTTCGCCGAATAAATTCAGAGATCTGAGATATGCGATATCCTCATCGGAAAAATATAAATTTTTTATGTAATCGATGGCTTGCTCGAGACCCGCGCTTACCGCGAGATTCAATTCGCCCTTTTGTCGAAAGAATAAATCAAAAACGGCTTCATTTTCATGTGTTCCGCATTTGAAATAGCCGTTCATCATAGTCAACTGGTATAGATCAGTCAATAAAGTAAAATGCCTATTTTCCATTTTTGTCTCCTTTTGGAAAAATTGCTCCGATTATTATTATCCCGATAAGAATGACCGCTATCGGCAGAATAATATTAATCGAAATTATATTCCCCGCTTCCATAGAAAATAATATTGATAAAATACCGAAAAACAAGGAAATAAAAAGATGCAATCTGATTTCTTTGCTCATGCACAGAGTTATCAACGATGCCGCGGCGGGCGCGGCGATGAAAATCGGATAAAGATTGGCATACGACAGCGCAGATATTCCCTCTGCCAAAAACCCGACCGATGAAGATATGCACAAAAAAATGCCAAGCCACAGAAGCAAAGAATTTGTCTGTACAAACGAATTTACCGTCATTGCGAGTCCGATAAACAGCAATGCGGCAAAAAGAATTATAAGCCTAAATTCGTAAACAGTCAACCCGAGTCCGACAAACAACAAAAAAATTCCGAATAATATTGTGGCTATCCCATCAATTATTATACAGATTTGTTTTTGTGTATTAGAAAGACTTTCTTTGGACTTCATTTTGCACGCTCATGCCTTTTCAAATATATAGAAGTATAAGGCATTTTCCAATGGTTTGTCAAGGCAAATTGACGATGTTTGAAGTCTGTTTTTAAAGAATTATGGCAGTTTTCTATAAATCGAAAAGAATAATATCTTCAAAAGTGCTTGTTATATATGATACAATACTATTTATGTCTGACATAAACAGTCATTATGGCGCTATTGCAATCAAGCCGTAAGTTGCAGAATAAGTATCGGTTCTTATCAACTTTTTATTTATAAGTTCGTTTTGTTCATTATAGTACAACAGATAACCTTTGCTTTTTGTTTCGCCTTTTCCATACCAAATACGTTTTTTTGTTCCCGATTCGGAATTTTCTTCGAGATACTCATATTTTTCATCTACAACCTCTCTGTCACCCGGCGGATCTTTTTTATAGATTTCTTCACTCATGGTTTGAATATAATAAGGCATTTTTGTTCCGTAAAATTCAACGACAGCAGATGTGTCCGTTCCGTAGCAACGTATAAATACGGGAGTTGTTCCGCTATTTGTAAATTTTAAGTCACTTGAACCCGAATTTACCATAGCGTCAAATGAAGGCGCGACATAGGAAGGCTGCAAAGAATGATTATTTGCCATTGTGATTTGCATATCGGCAAGCAAGGCGCAGTTATATAATGTTGTCGAGGCTTGACAGACGCCTCCTCCGTATCCTTTTATATAATTCCCCTTTACTATTATTTTTGCTTCCTTAAAACCCGCGCGCTCGTTTCTTACTCCAACCGTCTCATTAAAACTGAATTCATCTCCGGGTTCGAGAATTGTCCCGTTGATTTTACTTAATGCAAGACGGATATTATGTTTACGATTTTCATTACTTGCGGAATAGTCCGTAGAAAATCGAGCGCGAAGATTTGTTAACTTCATATTGTCTTCCGTTGTAATATCTGCTTTTATCTCGTTGGGAGTAACATTAATTATCGGTGATTTTGTTTTTTTGAGAGAACAATAAATCGATGAATACAGAGAATCTTCATCCGTTTTTCTTCCGGATTTTTCTGTAATAATCCTGAAATATTTGTATCCGTTCGGGGTAAATATAATTTTGCTGTTTTCGGGCTCTTTATCTATATTTTTTATTGCTGTGTCTACGGTCTTTTCGAGTAATGGAAAAGAATATAACATCGCCGTTTTAAAATCCGCTCCGGCATACAGGCATTTCTCCACCGCACATATTTTTTCGGGTAGGTCTGCATTGATTTTTCTGTAGTATAGTTCCTCAGCGACCAAGTGATTTGTAGGTTCTATGTATTTATCCTCGTATGTTATGCTGTAATTTTCGTATTTTAAAGTAATCGTAGTTAGTGAATCGGGCTTAAAAGCGCATAAAAAAAGCGCTATGAAAAGATTAAATATCATAAATAATACGCAATAAACTCTTTTCATGTGCGCCTCCACAAATTTAATATGTGGGCAAACACTATGTTTTATTCGATGCGTTTCTATATATTTTTACCATTTTTGCCGCTCTCGCAAGTAACCACTCTCGGTTATTCAATTTGGGATTGAGTACGCAATCCCTGTATAAATCTGCCAAAATATTTCCAATAACTGCCCCGTGAGCGCCGAGTTCGATCAAGTCATCTCCGTCAATACAAAGTTCTTGAATCGACAAAGGAGTTCCGTCAATCAAAATTTTTTCTTTCATTGCTTGCAATTTATCGGCACTGTTAAAAACAAATTGGGTATCGAATCCGCAACCCCTGATATCAGCTTCTTTTAATTTTGTAATTTTATCAATTCTATTAAAATTATTTACCACAAATAATTTAACTTTACTTTCCGATGCTTCTCCTTTCAGATCAAACATATGCGCTTTGACCAATGCTACGGTTTCATCGATTTCAAAATTCGAATATCTTAACCGTTTCATAATAGTTCTCGTAATTTCTGCGCCTATTACATCATGCCCTTTCATGTGCCCCAAGCTATCGATACATAAAGGTTTTCCTACATCATGAAATAATGCCGCCTCTCGTATATCGGGCGCGGAATATTTTACCACTTGAAAAATATGTTCCAAAACATCATATTTATGATATTTTGGATTTTGCCTTACTCCATTACATAGATTCAATTCAGGTAAAATAATTGCAAGCAGCCCCGTTTCTTTTAGTAATTTCATACCTCGATAATGAGCGTATTTAACTCCGTAAGCGATATCGGCTCTTAAAATTTTTTGTAATTCGTCCCTTATCCTTTCGGAAGAAATGTCTTTTATCAATGCCGCGTTATCGCAAATCGCCTTTTTTGTAGTATCTTCTATTTCAAAATCAAGTTGCGCGGCAAACCTGACCGCACGCATAAGTCTCAAACCGTCGGCGCGCAATGTCGAATCGCTTATTTTACGAATTTTTTTGTTTTTAATATCGTCGTATCCGTTCAAAGGATCCACTGTTTTTCGTTGGGTTATATCGAAATATATTGCATTTACGGTAAAATCTCGCCTCAACGCGTCCTCTTCGAGTCCGCAACCGAACGTTACGGAATCCGGAGAATGTCCTTTTGTATATGTTTCTTGCCTGAAAGGGGTATACTCGTATTCTTCACCGTGAAATATAACCTTATAGGTACCGAGACGTCGATTGATACATGTGATAGGTATTTCTTTTGAAAACATTTCTTGCGCGGGTAAAATACCGCAAATATCTTTATCCGTCTGTTCTTCTTTTCCGAATAGCAAATAATTGCGTACGCTTCCTCCGACAAGATAAAGGTGTGCATTTGCAGCCTTGGATAATTCATATAAATTTTGAGATACCGGCATTTCCATCATATTACAATTATAGCAAATTTAATAATCTTTGACAATAATTACGCTGAAATTTATCGAAAAAAAATTCTCTATTTGAAACAAAACAATGAGATTATGTCTGACATAAATAGAAAAGAAGCCCTGAAAATTCCTTTCAAAGCTTCAATATTCTCGTGATTTACGATTACCAATTTCCTATAAAATCATTTATTATATCAAGATAAGACGCCTTCTTTATATCTTCTCTTACAACAAGCGGGATCGTTGTGCTTTCCGTACCGTCTATTTCTATTTTTATTGCGCCGACCCTGTCTCCCGATTTTAAGGGAGCTTTTAAATTGTTGATATCGAATTGTATTACAGGATCGTTTTTGTCACCTTTTTTAAGAAGATAAAAATAATCATCTTCGGGATACAATTTTGTGGTTTTTTGTTTTGCGCCTATGATTGCGTAATCTCCGTCTATTGCCTTGTCTTTGAAAATAATTTGTCTGGTTTCATAATTTCCGAAGCCGAAATTAAACATCTTACTGACTTCGGCGTTCCTTGTTTTTGCATCGGGCGCTCCGATTGCAACGGATATCAATCTTGTCGAACCTCTTTTTGCGGTAGCAGCCAAACAAGATAATGCCTCGGAAGTAAAACCGGTCTTTCCGCCATCGCAGCCCTCATAAAATCTTATAAGTTTGTTCGTATTGGTAAGTCCCGTGATTCTGCCGCTCGGATGAACAAAATCATACATCCATATGCCGGAATAATCGAAAAATTTCTTGTGACTTATCAGATGTCTGAACATAATTGCCGCATCTAAGGCGCAACAATATTGATTGGGCGCGGGAAGTCCCGTACAATTGACAAAATAAGTATTTGTCATTCCCCATTCCTCTGCTTTTTTGTTCATTTCGGAAACAAAACCTTCGACGCTTCCGCTGAGCATCTCGGCTATTGCCACACAGGAGTCATTTGCAGAAGCGATAATGATGCTTTTTATCAGCTCTTCCGTTTTGTAAGGGCTTCCTGCATCCAAATATGCCTGAGAACCGCCCATTGATGCGGCGTTAACGCTTGCCGTTGTATCATCATCCAATTTGATTTTACCTTCATCAAGCGCTTCGAAAGCCAAATTCAGAGTCATGATTTTTACCATACTTGCAATCGGCAGTCTTTGTTCGGGGTTTTGGGTATACAAAACTTTTCCCGTATTATAATCCATTATAACTGCCGATTTGCAATTATATCTTATATCCTTAGTCTCCTTTATCGGTTGTTCGGCAAACACTTCATTTTTGACGGGTGCAATTATAATTGTAAGCAATACCAACAAAAGGACTGTAAATACTCTTTTTTTCATTTTTTCCTCCTTTGTTAATATTTGCAATGTACAAGAATTAATTCATTTTATTTTTAGGAATAAGCAAGTAGTTTACATCCGAAAGGAATTAAAATACTCATAATTATTATGAAGGCAGTTGTGACTATAAGAAACATAAGAGAGATTTTCAGGTTCTCTTTTTTGGAAGCAAAACATGATGCTTGTTCAATAATCCATACAGACAGTACCGAAAATATCGCGCCGCATCCGAGACGATAAATCAAGATTCCCAAAATAACCAAAATAATAGCGGATATGCCGCATACTTTGAACATAATGATTATTTCGAAACCAAGGCAATAACCGAAATATAATGGAATTAAAGCCGTTAAATATGATGCTATCGGATGACATGAAAATAGAAATATCAAGGCGGTAGCTATTGCAACAATAAAAAAGGAAGAAACAAAAAATCCGAACGCGCCTCTGTTTTCCGATGCGATTTGAATATAGATATTCGGTGACTCTTCCATATATTCAGGAGCATTATCGATGGATGCTCCATACCAAAAGCCGACGAGCGCGCCGAATGCGAAAATTCCAAGCATAATCAATAATTTCTTGTAATTTCTTCTCAACACATCGCAAAGATCAAACCATATTAAATTAAAACTTTTTAAAGAATTCACAACATATACTTATGAACTTCGCTTCACCGATATTACTGTTTATAAAAGATAAGATCATAAATTTTTATTAAAAATTCCTTTAGACTGATTCGCCCGTTTTCCGCTATGCAATCCGAGAAATATTCTTCGTCGGTCTTTATCGCATCGCAAATGCAAGCGGTCATTGCCTTAATAACCGCGCCTGTCGTTATCCCGTGATTTTCGGCTATGAAAAGATAAATCTCACGAACATAATTTTGTATATTGCCCGCTCTTTGATTCATAGCCAAAAGAGCCTCTTTAAAATATGTATAACCTTTGCGATGAGGTAAAATATGAAGCCTTAATAATTCCTTGGAAATTTCAATATCCATAGCTTTTATATTTTGCCACTAAAAATCATAAAAATAAACGCTGTTGTTGACATTTAATGTCTAATTTTCAAGCATCCAATCAATATAAGTTCCGTATCCTTTCGTGGGATCGTTGACAAAAACATGAGTAACGGCTCCGACAAGTTTTTCATTTTGAATGATAGGACTCCCGCTCATGCCTTGAACGACTCCTCCCGTGGAATTTAACAGTCGATTATCCGTAATTCGTATAACCATACCTTTGTCGTCGATATGCGGTTGATATGTCGCTTTTATGATTTCCGCTTCGTAAAAATCCGGCTTATCGGACACTGTCGTATAAATATATGCCTTACCCGGAACAACTTCCGAGCGCGTTGCCGTCTCGATTTTTATACCCTCTTTGGTGTAATCAAAGGCGCCGTAGACGCCGAATTTATTGTTTTTGTCTATGGTTCCCAATTTAGAAGAGGTAAAAACCGCGCGTAATTCCCCGGGATATCCTTTTTCTCCTTTTATGACTCCCAAAACTTTGCAATCATAAACGGAGCCTCCGCTAATTGCAATATATGCGCCTTTATTGTCGCATATAGGATGGCCGAGACAGCCGAATCTTCCGTTTGCAAGATAATATGTCAAAGTCCCTACGCCCATCACATTTTCTTTTAATGTTATCCCGAGTTTGAATTTTCCTGTTAAAGCCTCTTTCAGCGGGCATACTTCGACATTTATCATTGTCCCTTCGCGACATAAAGAAATCGTCGCAACGCTTCCGCTGAACGACGAAAGATAATTGACAATATCATCAACCGTTTGAATGGGTTGTCCGTCAAAAGCCCTGATGTTATCTCCGGGTCTCAAATAATTTTTTAATGAGGCTCTTCCTGCATCCGTCATGACAGAATCTATTCGTTCAATGATAACTCCGTTGCATTTCAAATTTATTCCTATAGGTGTTCCACCCAAATACACATAGTTATCAATATTTTCGGCATATACTATTTGATTATATGAAATATAAACAGCCGCAATATTAAGTAATAATATTCCTGCGATAAGTGTAAAAACGATTGAAATTCTCTTTAGCAAACTCATAAATTTAGTTTTTATTTATGAGAAGATTTTTATCCGTTGCTTTTTTTCAAGTTTTTGTAATTATCGCCCCAGATTTTCATTTGTTTTGCGCTCAATTCCGACTGTTCGGAAATATCTTTTGCGCCCAAAAGTCGGGATATTTCCGATATGGATTGATCTTCGTCCAACAACTCTACATGACTTAAAGTGGTATCCCCTTTTATTTCTTTTGAGATAAAGAAATGCCTGTCTGCCATAGCCGCGATAGAAGCCAAATGAGTTATACATATAACCTGATGTTTAGATGCTATATCCGCCAATTTTTGCGCAACCACTTGTCCCGTTTTTCCGCTTATTCCGGCATCGATTTCATCGAAAATCATCGTAGCCGTCTCTCCGGAATTTCCCGGCATAGCTTTAAGAGCCAACATAAATCTCGAAGCTTCGCCACCGGAAATAATTTTCGCAAGAGGCCTTAAAGGATAACCCGGATTTGTGGAAAGATAAAATTCGACATTATCATAACCATCTTCCCCTACGTTTTCCGCGCTATCCGGAGGTTCGGAAAAATGTATTTCAAATCTTGATGACGGCATTCCCAAAGATTCAAGTTGAGATATTATTTCATTTTCGAAGTTTTCGGCGTAGGTCTTTCTGATGTCGGACATTTTATCGGCATAAGTCATGATCTTCTCGGAAACAATATCGTATTGTTTGACCAATTTGGAATAATTTTCTGCGCCTTGAGAGAGAAAATCATATCGTTCTTTTGCGGAATACCAAAAGCGCAACATATCCTTATATTCGCCGTATTTGCGTTTGATCTCGCGGATTTTTCCCAGTCTGTCTTCAAGAGTTTCCATTTCATCCTCTTCGAAAGAGGCATTTTCCTGTTCGAACATTATCGAATCTTCGATATCTTCGAATTCTACCGATAAGGAATGAAGTCTTTCGTAAATAGAGGCATAATTGTCCGATAACGACGCTATTTGAGAAAGTTGTTTCAAAGCATTATATAAATTTTCGGGATGCAACGCATTAAGCACATTTTGTAAAGTTTCGGAAATTTTCTCGGAAGAAAGCAATAACTTACGCCTTTCTACAAGTTCCTCTTCTTCGTTTTCTCTCACAGCCGCCTTTTCGATTTCTTCTATTTGATATTGAAGCAAATCCATGTTGCGTTTTCTTTGAGAATCGTCGCCCAAATCTTTTATTTTGCGTTTTATATCGTTGAAGGTTCTTAAAAGTTCTTTCAGGCAGGCTCTTTCGGTATCAAGAGCGGTTCCGATATAATTATCCAACATTTGAAATTGCTCGTTTGAGTCAAATAAATATTGAGATTCGTTTTGCCCGTAAATATCAAGAAGATAGGAAGAAAACTTTTTAAGCATACCGAGAGTTGCAGACCTTCCGTTTATACGTATTTCGTTTTTTCCTTCCGTATTGAATTTCCTTGTGATGATCGCTATCTCATCTTTTTCGACGCCGCACTCCTCGAATATCTCATCCGGAATATAGGAAAATACCCCTTCTACAATTCCTTCGTTTGTTCCGAATCGTAAAAGAGTACTGTCAAACCTGTTGCCCATAAGCAGCATAATACAATCGATTATTATTGATTTGCCCGCACCTGTCTCTCCGCTTAAAATATTTAATCCATTTGAAAATTCCAATTCGAGCTTATCGATGAGGGCTACATTTTTTATGTATAATCTTTCCAACATATCAATCGCTATCCGTAGTTCCGAGAATATTCAGTTTTTCCAACAAGTTGGAATAAAAATTATAACCGGGTTTTCGTATAAAATCCAAGTATTTTTCCGCGCGGGATATTTCTATCGTATCCCCGACTTTTGCGGTCATAACATTATTTCCGTCGACGATAATCATCGAATCCATACTGAATTTTTTCAAATAAACTTTTATTATCTCGTTGTTATTTACTACTATCGGCCGCGAATGAAGTGAATGCGAGTTTATCGGAGTCAAAATGTGAACCGAAGCATTAGGGCTTACTACAGGTCCGCCCGCAGATAAAGAGTATGCCGTAGATCCCGTCGGAGTACAAACAATAAAACCGTCACACGCATAACGATCCACAAGTTGTTCCCTTATTTTAATATCCAATGTTATCATTTTTGCATCATTATTTCGATAAATAACAATTTCATTCAAGGCATAAAAGGACTTGTCGTTAACGGTAACTTTTATCAATTCTCTGCGGTCCAATGTGTGTTCGCCTAACAAAAGTTCAATGAGTTCATCATCTAAAGCGGAAGGCGCGATTTCATTCAAAAAGCCTTTGGTTCCCTTATTTATTCCTATTATGGGAACTTTGTTTATCCTGCAATAATCAACCAATCCGAGAATTGTTCCGTCGCCACCGATAGATATTATTACATCGGGCTTTACTCCGCACTCCAAACGAAAGAAATTTCCGCAGAAGTTTTCATGTAATTTCTCGTGATATAAAATATCTATAGAGTTGCTTTTCAACAAATCGGCAACTTTTGCGGTTACTGATAGATCCGAATCTTTATATAAATTTGTGTATATTCCGACTTTCATATTTTAATTATACAATATATCCCAATCTTTTTCAAGTGTATTTTTTAATTATTCTCAATATATTTTCTCTGTTTAGCCCCGATCTCTCCAATGTGCTTTCGATATCGCGATTATCGTTGATCTTATCGGGATGAGCAACAGTTTCGAGAGTCGCATGTAAGGACGCTCCGTAATAACTCCTTACGCTTTGACCGAACCCGCCTTGAAGGACATTATCCTCCAAAGTAATAATCAATTCCCCTTTTTTATTGAGCGTATTCAATACATCAATGTCAAGCGGTTTGATAAACAATGTATTGTAAACATTTACGTCGTCTATGGATTGAGCGATATCCACCATCCTGTTTCCCGCAGCAAGAATATGGATTTTGTTATCCGAGGTTTTCAATTTTTCCCATTTCCCCATAACTATAGGGGCATTTGTATTATAGATATTGGAACAAGACTTTGGATATCGTATTGCCAAAGGCCTATTAAAATCAAGAGACCATTGTAAAATATCGATGAATTCGGGAATATCTTTAGGCGTACAAACAGTCATTCCGGGCATTAAAGATAAATAACTCAAATCATAAATTCCCTGATGCGTCTTACCGTCGGCGCCAACGGCTCCCGAGCGGTCGATCAAAAATCTTACAGGCAATTTCTGCAAACAGACGTCATGCAAGACTTGATCGAAGGCGCGTTGCAAAAATGTTGAATAAACCGCAAAATAAGGTTTCATGCCCGATGCCGCCAATGCCGCCGCAAATGTTACCGCATGTTGTTCCGCTATCCCCACATCATAAAAAAGATCGGGATATTTTTCGGCAAAAAACTTAAGTCCCGTACCGTCCCTCATTGCCGCCGTTATTACAGCCAATCGTTCTTCCGTTTCCGCCGCTTTCAAAAGAAATTTTCCGACTTCCGAAGAAAAAGAGTATTCGTTTTTATCTTTTTCGGCAATGGATCCGACTCCGTGAAATTTACTCGGGTTGTTTTGAGCAGTAAAATCACCTCTTCCTTTTTCGGTACATACATGTATCAAAACAGGCTTATCCGTATTCTGTACACTCGAAAAAATTTCGATTAGTTCTTGAATATCGTGGCCGTCAAAAGGTCCCAAATATCTTATTCCCAAACTTTCGAATATCTTATTTGACAGTATCAAACTTTTGAGTTTGTTTTTTCCTCTGTCCATAGCGTAGACCAATTTGTCACCGAAAAACGGCAAAGCCGACACCGCTTTTTTTACATTGCGCTTTAATGTATGATATTTTCCGCTCAATCGGAGTTTATTCAAATACCTGCTCATAGCGCCTACATTTTCGGAAATACTCATTTTATTATCGTTAAGCACAATGATCATTCCCGATTGTGATTCGCCTATCTGATTGAGCGCTTCATACGCCATTCCACCCGTTAGCGCGCCGTCGCCGATAATCGCAATTACGTTATTCGACTGTTTTTGTCTGTCTCGAGATATTGCGAAGCCCAAAGCGGCAGATAAGGATGTGCTACTATGTCCGGCAAGGAAAGCGTCGTATTTGCTTTCGCTCGGAGAAGGAAAACCCGATATTCCGTCGTTGGCTCTTAGCGAGGCGAAAAGATCTCTTCGCTCTGTTAAAATCTTATGCGTATAACATTGATGTCCAACATCCCATATAAATTTATCCGTAGGACAGTCAAATACATAATGCAGAGCAAGAGTCAATTCAACTATGCCCAAATTTGAGGCGAGGTGCCCGCCGCGTATATTCACCGTTTCAATAATTTTTTGTCTTATCTCCTCGGCGTATAAGCCGAGTTCCTCTATATTTAGTTGTTTCAAATCCGACGGAGAATTGATTTTATCCCAAAATTTCATATTTCCCTTTTTGAACAATATTTTACGGTTTCTGCCAAAAATTCTGTATCATAATTTAAGACATCCAAAGTATTAACTGCTTTATTTATATAGAACTCCAATATTTTAACGGTATAATCCTTACCGTAAAGACCGACCATGGATTTTTTATCAATAGCACCCTTTTCTTTTTCATCCATTAAGTCATCCGATAATTGAAAAGCATACCCCAAACATTGCGCGTATTCGGCTAAAATCTGTAATGTTTTTTCATCGGCGCCTGCGACTATTGCTCCCGATAGCACGGAAGCCGCAATCAATTTGCAAGTTTTACCGTTTATTATTTCCAAGAGTAGATTTTTTAAATCCAAAGCATCGGAAACGATTTCCAAAGCCTGCCCTCCTATTGTGCCTTGCGCTCCCGTCAACTCGGATATAAGTTTTGCCGCACTCAAATACAGAGATTTATCTCTCGCCTGCGCTATTGACTCATATAAATATTCATGAGATAAAGACAAAAGCGAATCCCCCGCCAATAATGCCACTGCCTCTCCGAATACTTTATGATTCGTAGGTTTCCCTCTTCTCAAATCATCGTTGTCGAGCATGGGCAAATCATCATGAATCAATGTATAATTATGCAATATTTCTATTGCGCAAGCCAATAAATAAATCGAATCGCATTCCGCGCCTCCCAACATTCTGTATGTTGACAGAGTAAGAACGGGACGCAAACGCTTTCCGCCCGAAAACAAAGTATAAGCAATACTTTCGTCAAGTTGTTTGCAGATCCCCGCGGGAATATATAATTCATGCAGCTTATTTTCGATTTCCGCAGCGCGGATTTTTAATTCCGATTCGAAATTCATTTATTGTCTCCGTTAAGAACATCGTCAAGTTCCGTTTTGATAGTCTCGATTTTTCCGCTGCATTGTTTAAGTTCATTGATGCATATTTTGCTCAACGAAACTCCTTTTTCAAATAACTCTATGCTTTTCTCTAACGGAAGTTCTCCTTTCTCGAGTTGATTTACAAGCGCTTCCAACTCTTTTAAATTTTCTTCAAAACTCATTTTATGCTCTCCTGTTTATATTCTTGATTTCTGCGTCGAAACTACCGTCTCTCATTAAGATATTTACATCATTTCCGACGCTAAGCTCGGATACTTCGTTTATTTCTTTACCCGATAGACTGACTTTGCCATATCCTTGACCGATTACTTTCAGCGGACTGAGAAGATCGAGGCGTGCGGTTTCTGCGGTAAAAGCGTTGTTTGCGGAAGCAAAAATATTGTCCTCGGCACGAGAAAGCCGACTGCAAAGTTTTTCTATGCTATCTCGTTGTTTCTTTAAATCGCTGTGCTTTTCCAGAGAAATACAGCATTTTAATACTCTGTCCTTGAGTTTACCGCTTATAGAGACGCTGTATCGATATAACTTTTCGGTTCGGTATAAAACTTTTCCGAAACATAATTCGAAATTGTTTTTAACGGCAGTTTTCATATCGAATATAAGCTCCGACAAACTTTGCGCCGCTCTTCTGTTTATATCGGCAACGATTTGCGCCGCTATACTCGGAGTACCCGCTCGCGCTGCTGCGCAAAAATCACAGAGCGAATAATCGATTTCATGTCCTATTGCCGAAAGCACGGGAATGGAAGAAGCGTTTACTGCTCGAGCAAGAGATTCGTCATTGAAGCACGAGAGATCGCTTTGCGAACCTCCGCCTCTTGCCATAACGATCAAATCGACATTTGTTTTATTTGCCGAGTTTAACGCATTTAAAATCGTGGTAACCGCGTTGTCGCCTTGCACTCTTACCGAGTAAATGAATATATCGGGCTTAAAATCCGTTTCGCCTATGACTGTAACAAAATCATGCAATACCGCGCCCTCGGCACTTGTAATGAGCGCCAGACTCTTTATAAGCGAGGGTAACGGTCTGCCTTTGCAAAGTCCCTCTTCTTCGAGTTTTTTTCTGAGACGCAAGAGAGCAAGTCGTTGCTCTCCCTCTCCGTCCTTTTCTATATATTTTATATTAAGAGAAACTTTGCCGGAACCGGGATAAAAAGTCACTTTACCCGTTACCTTGACTTTTGCACCAATCTTCAGATCTTCAACAGTTCCAAATCGATAGCAAGACAAAACGGAATCTTCGTCTTTCAAAACCAGAAAAGTATTATTTGCTACAACTTTGAATTCAAAAATTTCACCGCCTACGGTAACGTCATGCAAAATAATCTCGTCTTCGAAAACACCTTTCAAATAGTTATTTAATTGTTTTATAGTGAGAATTTTATTCACGAAGTTGTGCCGCCTTGGATATATTCCTCATCAGCATTGCGACGGTCATGGGACCGACTCCTCCGGGCACCGGAGTAATATATCCGGCTACCTCTTTAACATTTTCGAAATCGACGTCACCCGACAAGCCGCGCTCGTCTCTGTTCATTCCTACGTCTATTACTATAGCGCCCTTTTTCACCATATCCGCAGTTATAAGATTTTTCTTTCCAACGGCTGAAACCAAAATATCGGCATGCAAAGTAATTTCTTTTAAATGTTTTGTTTTCGAATGGCACATTGTGACGGTAGCGTCGTTTTCCAACAACAGAAGCGCGGTAGGCTTGCCTACTATATTACTTCTTCCCACGACGACCGCGGAAGTACCCGAGATTTTTCTGCCTGTGCTTTGAATAAGTTCGATAATACCGCAAGGTGTACATGCGTTCAAAGAGGGATTGCCGAGCATAAGGTTACCCGCATTTACAGCCAAAAAGCCGTCGGCATCTTTTTCGGGAGAAATAAAAGATAAAACATGGTTTTGACGCATATGCGCAGGAAGAGGCAACTGTATAAGCATAGCATCGATGCGTTCGTCTGCATTCATTTTCTTTATCAAGTCGATCAAAAAATCTTCCGTTGTACTTTCGGGAAGGCGATATGCGAATGATTCTATAAAACATTGCTCACAAGCGGCAATTTTGTTTTTTACATATATCTGACTCGGACCGTCCTCTCCTACCAATACGACGGCAAGTCCCATTTTTCTGCCTTTTCTTTGATAAAACGCTTCGGCTTCTTGTCTGACGGAAGCCTTTATCTGTGCGGCAATCATTTTTCCGTTAATAATCTCTGCGCTCATTTGTTTATTTTTCTCCTTTTTTTCTGATAATCCTTGCCAAAATGCCGTTTATGAATTTGTAACTTTTTTCGGTGGAGTAAATTTTGCTTAACTCCAACGCTTCGTTTACCGAGACTTCATCGGGAATATCCGAAAGATATAAAATTTCATAACTTGCGATTAAAATGATTGCCAAATCAACTTTGTAAATACGATCCGCGGAAAAAGATTTGCTGTCTTCGGTAATCAATTGCAACAAAGAATCGTATTTTTCTTCGATGCCGTTATACACTTTTTTGATATATTCCGCTTCTTCATTCGAAGAGGACGCAGAAATAAGAGACAATGTAAAATCGCCTCTTTCATGGTTCACGCATGATTCGTAAACCGCTTTGAATAAGTTTTCTCTTGCTGTTCTTCTACTCATAATTTTTTTAAGCAAATAACCCTTTAAGTTTTCTTAAAGGGTATTTGTTACAAGTTTGGCGTTAAAATCAACTGCCAAAATATTGATATTGATTTTTCCAAGCCTGTACACAGTCATTGTTTCCACACTGCGCTTTACATTTTCCTGAATTTTGTAAGATACTTCGGGACAACTTTCATTTTGAGCCACATTCAATGAAATATCCACATTCAAGACATTGCCATTACGCCGTATGACAACACCGGAACCCGCAAGTCCCGCAACTCCGTTGATTTCCTGTACGGCGAGTTCTATGATAGATTGCGCAATGTTACTACCGTATTTTACTCCGCCGGCCGAACCGAAATTGTATGAAGTCAAAAATGACATTTCCAACCTCCATCTTATGTACTTATATTATAGCATAATTTTACAAAAAATCAAACTCTTTTATTATTCAATGGGAATTATAATAACATTATTTGCGGATTTATTTGTTTCGGTAACGACTACATTGAGAATTTGCGCCGCTTCGAGTTCAGTGATCTCGGGAGATTTGACTATTACATTTATATTTTCCGTTGAAGCGGTCACAAATACATCGTCATATCCCAAAGCCTTTATAAGAGTTTCAAGAGCCTGCTCTACTTCGGTGGTCTTTGCGAGCATGAGTTTTGTATTTTCCGCTTCTTTTACGGCTTCTGCGCTTGAAGAAGTGTTCGCTATTAAGGCGTCAAGTTGAGCAATACTCTCTTTGCGAGCGGTATTTCTGTCTACACGCGCCGATTCGAAAAAACTTGCATAGTTGTTTGTACTATCCACATAATCGTTTTTATTATTCGAAGCGTTTTTGTTCAAAAAGATATTCAAACAACCTGCCGCTACCAATAAAACGAGCATTCCGCACAATATAAAAATCTTCTTTTTCTTACTTAACATTATTATCTATCCTCCAAAAATTTATTTTTTCATTGCATAAACCAATACATTATCCGCCGGAATATTCAGCAGTTTTGAAACTGCCATTATGATACTGATTTTTACCGATACATTTTCTCCTCCTTGACATACAATGACGGCACTGATTGCTTTGGGATAATTCTGTTTAACGACTATAGGTCCCGTTGAGCCCGAACTTGTGGAGAGCTGCGGATATGAGCTTACGTTCTCGCCCGAACTCGTAACGTTTTGCGCCAAAACACTTTCGATACTCGATTCCCAACTGATAACAACTTTTGCATCTCCGGCTCCTTTTATAGATGTTATCAATTGCTCAATATCTCGTTGCATTTCAGTGCAATAGTCGTTCAGATTCTCTGTCGAGTCACTATCGTTTTTGCCTTTGTCCGAAGAATAAAAATATATTCCGAGCATAATGGCAAGCGCGATAACGGCAATGATGATTTCGATATGTTTAATGCTTTTAAGCTTTTCTATAAGCTTGATGCCTTTATTCATAAATTCGAATCATCTCCTCTTCGACTTGCAAAAATTCCGTCACCTTTTTTTTCAAATACTCATACTTATTTATATGCAGCATTTCGTTTTCGATGACAAGTTTTTTTATAAAAATTTCTACTCTTTCGATTTCGGTATATTCCCCTTTTTTTAATGTTATTTTTACCTCTATTCCTTCGATGCCGTCTTTCTTAAGAGCCTCTTCCGTACCTTTTTCCAACTTATCGGCAATATAATCCGTGCTTGCCGATATATATGTATTGTCCGGAGGAATTTCGGAATTCATCAATGTTCCTATATCACTGCAACCTTTGTTGATTATAGTCGGTAAAGGCAAAACTATAATCAAAACGGCTGCCGCCGCAAATATAGAACGACAGAAATTTTTCAATTTGCCTCCGAGAAGCAGATCTGCCGCAATACCGAGAATAATTACTCCCAAAAGCGAAAGTATCCATGTAGATAAAACATTCATATAATCAGATTTCCCGTCAAAACGACCAATATAATGAAAATGAAATATAAAAACGTTACACCGAAAAGGCAGGCAACAATTGTCTTTATGCTTTTTCCTATCTGACTTAACAAAGTACTGACTTGCTCACATCCCAAGGGTTCCGCAACAGCAGCAAGAAAATTCAACGACAATCCGAAAATTATAATTTGCAATATAACGGGAATTACAGAGATGAGCAATAAAACTATGGCGCACATACCTACCGCATTTTTTATCAAAACGCTGCCGGAAATTATGACTCCCAATCCATCGGAAAGATAACCTCCTATTATCGGCACATAATTGCCCAATGCAAATTTTGTCATGCGCACGCTTACGTTGTCGTAAACGGACGCCGTTATTCCCTGTACTCCCATATAAGCCAGAAAGATAAAGAACGAGACAGACATTAACCATTTTACGGCATTGATAAAAAAGTCGGATAACTTCTTTAATTTTATCGAAGAGGAAATACCGCTTATGAATCCGAAAACCAAAGATGCTATTATCAAGGGAAAAATTATATTCACCATCAGACGGGTTATACCCGTACCGAAAATCGCAATCATAGGTTGATATACGCCTGCCGTTGTTGTGGCTCCGCTTCCCGCCATAAGCGTTATTATTACGGGGAAAAATATATTTATTTGTTTTTCTATATCGTTTACCATATCTTTGGCTTTCAAAACCAAAGATGATACTTGTACGGATAATATAACGATAATCAATGCGCTGAAAATAAAACCAACCATATCTCCTACCGACTCGGAGGCAAATCTGCCCTTTATGGAATTTATCACGGCGCAAGCGATACAAATTGCCAATACGGTACTGAGAAATGGTAATATCTTTTTTGCCGATAAGCCTATCAGTTCGCAAATATAGACGAAAAAATTACCGGCGTCCAAAGCAATATCGCCGTTTATTATTTCCTTTATTCTTTCGGTCACCGAACCAGAATCGAAAATCAGTTTTTCATCCCGATCCAATTGCGAGAGATAGTTGTCCATTTCAGAGGTATCAAGATTTTCCAAAAGTCCATTTATATCTTTGTCCTTTTCCATACCGTCGGATGCCCCGGCGCAAAGAGGAAAGACAAATAATAAAATGCCGAAAATAATCAATATAATAATGATTTTTACTGCAAAAGATTTGTAATAACATCTATAAGCATTTTGAATACAGGGATTGAAACTCCGAGAATAATAAATTTTCCCGCCAAAATGACTTTGTCCGCCAAAGATTTGCTTCCTGCGTCCTCTATTATTCCGGCTGAAAAATCCGTTAAATAGCTTATTCCCAATATTTTTAAAAGTATAAATGACAGACCACCTCCTATAGACGACGATTGTAAAAAATCATCAACGGTATGGAATATATCGGTAGCGACGTCTATTATCATAAAAAGCAGTAAAACACTGCCGACTATAGTGGCAAGTATAGCAAATGTCGGATTATCCTGTTTCAGTATCAAGACGCATAACGCCGTTATGATCCCCGTCAAACAAATTTGCGCTATCTGAGTCATTAAAATAATCCGAAAAGAGTCTTAAGAGAATTGAACAATTGCGCAATCATATCTACTATGAGTAGAAGCACAATAACCAATCCCGCCAAGGTTGTGAGTGTTGCTATCTCTTCTTTCTCCGCCTTTTTGAGAATTTGATTTACTATTGCCGTTATAAGACCAACGGCGGCTATTTTAAAAATAATATCGATATTCATATTGCACCTCAAATAAACAGAATACCCAATATCAATCCGAACAGAAAACCCAATTTGACATAATTCTTTCCGTGAGCATTCAAAAGTTTTTCGCTCTTTTGCAAATATGCCGAAAATTTGGATTTATAATTTTTCAGTTCCGCAACTTGAGTCTCGGCATCGGTATTTCCCAACGATTGAAAAAATTCTTTTATTGCGATTTCCTCTTCCGTATTTTTCTTTGAAATTTTCAACTCGTCCCCTTGAAGATATTTCGAGTATTCCCTAAGAGTTTGTCCGAATGAAGATTTTGATTTTGCAAGATATTGTTCTGTCAAAACACCTATAGGCTGCTGCCTGAAACCTATATCCGATATAAGATAATCGCAATATCCGATCAGTTCATCAAAATATAAAACTTTGTCCTTTAATCGTCGAAAAAAATAGAAACCTATCATTGCTCCCGAAAATCCGAATATAAACATTATGAATAGTTTGCTTATCATTTTTTCGCCTCGTAATATATTCTCCCCTCTGCGTCGCAAACTTGCTCTATGGTTCCCTTCCCGCAGCGACATGACAATATAACAAAACGCTTAAAGGCAAAATCCATATATTCTCGAAATCGGAGTTTTTGTCTCAATTCCTCGACATCCTTTGCGTGAGCCGATGCTATAACGGCGACGCCGCTACCGGCGGCTTCGATACATGCCGACAAATCATCAGAGGTCGCTATCTCATCTGTAATAAGGACATCGGGAGTCAATGTTCTGACTGCACATTCAAAGGCATATTTCTTTTTACAAGCGCTTATTATATCGGTATTAAATCCGACATCGAGTTGCGCTATTCCGAAATTTACGGCTGCAATTTCACACCTTTCATCGGCTATTGCGACATTGTAAACCTTTTTGCAAGTTGAAAAATTGCGGGATATATCTCTCAACATCGTGGTTTTTCCTGCCCCGGGTGGAGAAATTATCAAAGCGCCGAGCGGAGTATTTTGCTCATCAAACAAAAATCTGAAAATTTTATCCGAACAACCCGCAATATGATGCGGCAGTCGGATATTAACCGAGGTCACGTTTTTTATTGTTTTGACTTCGTTTCCTTCGTATACCGTCTCACCGGCAACGCCTATCCTTATTCCGCCCTCAAGGGAAACATATCCGTCTTTTAATCTGTTATTGTGCGCATATAAAGAAAATTCACAGGCGCGCGCCAAAACAATTTGAGGTATCTCCTGCCCGATTATGAATGCTCCATCGGGTGTGTCGGAAATAACTCCCGATGTTCCTATGTACTTATAATCGCCCCCGTAATTTATCAGCAAAGGCGCTCTGCTTCTAAGGCGTATTTCATACAATTTTTCAAGATTCAACTTCGAAAACATCGCTATTATATATTTGGGCAAAATCTTTTCCAATACAGTCATAGTATATAATATTTTCGAACTTGTCCCAATATGAAAAATTTTTTTGAAACAAAAAAAGAAATCCCTTATGGCTCATAGTGTCAAGAGGGATCTCAAATAAATCCGAAAAAACTTTTTTAAAGTTCTTTAAGCAGTTCCAAAATTAAACGACTGTTTTTCTGTGCTGCTTGTCTTTTAAAGGTCATATAATCTAAAATTCCGTTATCATTGGCGGAATCGCTCAACGTCCTTATGGAAAGAAAGGGAATTTCGGATTTATAACATACTTGCGCAATTGCGGCAGATTCCATATCGCACGCTTTGGCTTTGAATTCTCTTTTTATTCTCTCCTTTGAAAGTTTATCCGATACAAAACAATCTCCCGTAGCGATAACTCCTATGGAATAAGGAATATCCGAAAGGTCGGCTATTTTCTCCGCCTTTTTGCAAAGTTCATCCGAACAGGGAATTTCCGTAAAATCATATTCATCAAGTTGCCCCGGTCTTTTGCCTTCGAAAGGAATCGAAAAATCATGATATACGGTAGCAGATGCGATTACCGTAGTGGATTTCTCGGCTTCGATTCCCCCCGCTGTACCTGTTGAAAAAATCATTTTCGGTTTGAAAACGGAAATAAGGACAGTTGTTGCCATTGCGGCATTTACCTTACCTACACCGCAAAGAGAGATAACAACTTCTTGTTTCCCGATTTTACCTTTGGTAAATTCCATTCCCAACAAAGTTTCTTTCTTGCTTTTTTTCATTGCTTGTTCAAAGAGTTCGATTTCCTCTTTTAATGCGCCGATTATACCTATCATGAGTAAAAAATCTCCGTAAATAATATTTTTGATAAGTATATCAATTTTGAGGATATAAGTCAAATATTAAAGCTCATATTCAAAGCGTCTGCTATAACCGTTGCGCAATCTTCCACAAGCACATCTATATCTTTGGGCGTTACTATCATATTCATAAGATCTTCGTCCGCTTCATCGATTAATTCCGAATTGCCGACGGCTTCAGAAATGATGGTTGAAGAATAAATAACCATGGGAACCCCCAGACTTATTACGGGAACCCCCAAAGACTCGACATTCAAACGTTGTTTGTGATTACTGACTCCGCTGCCCGGGGTTATTCCGCTGGAACAGATCTGAAATGCGGAAGAAAGCCTTTTATAACTCGCAGATGCCAAACTGTCTATGGCGATAATGAGTTCGGGATTGACCTTTTTAGTTACGCCTTGGATCATATCAAAACTTTCTATTCCCGTAACGCCGAGGACATTGGGACAAAAACCGCTTATTTCTTTATGTTTTCCAAAGAGAAAACTGCGAGTAATATTGATACGCTTTAATGCTTTACTTCCCAAGGCGTCCGCGGTAAGATAAGGATTCCCGAGTCCCACAACCATAATTTTATTCACATCGACTGTGTATTCATCTATTGCCTCAGAGAGCGCTTGGGATAATCTGTGATATTGAGAAGAATTTCCTCTTCTTACAATTTCGCTTTCCAAAGTAATATATTTACCTATCGGCTTGCCTATTTTTTCAGCCAAATCTTTGTCCACTGTAATATCCGTTCGTTTGATAAGGTTGTTTAAATTCTTTGTTTCATACTTATCGGTAAGTTCCATAGCCATATCGGAATACATAAAAAGCCGCCTTGAAATATAATTTTAGTTAGTTTATGCAAAAAACTGCTTTACAACACTTGATTTTATCTTTATTTTATGGTAGAATATACAAGTTAAAATCGAAATGATTCAAGGAGAAAAATCGTGCCCAACATTAAGTCTGCTAAAAAGCGCGTATTGGTAAATCAGAAAAAAAACCAAGAAAATCGTGTACTTCGTTCACAAATGAACACTGCTATCAAAAAGTTCAACTTCGCTATTGACACCAATAATATTGCCGAGGCTGAAACTTTGCTTCCCGAAACCATGTCTATAATTGATTCCATGGTTTCCAAAGGTATTATCCATAAAAATAATGCCGACAATAAAAAGGCTGCTCTTTCCAAGAGACTTTCCGACGTAAAGAGCGGAAAAGTTGTTATCAATATAAAGAAAGATAACAAAACTATCGCAGCCGAAAAGGCAAAAGCCGCTCAAGAAGCAAGAGACGCTATCAAAGCGGAAAATAAGCGCAAAAAGGAAGAAGCAAAACTCGCAAAAGAAAAAGCCGAAGCCGAAAAACTCGAAGCCGAGAAAGCGGCAAAAAAAGCGTCAAGAAAAAGGACGACAAAAAAAGAAAAAGAGGAAAAATAACATTTCCCCATTAATACTTTAGTTTGTTTATTTAAAAGGGCACAGTGCCGCTATGCCCTTTTTTGTTTTATAAATTTACCGAAAAAAAAATTATAATTGTTATTATAAAAATCCCGCTATATCGTTTTCCGATAAGCGGGATTTTTGCGTTAAGCGGATTGTTTTCTCAGTATAACGGGCTTTCCTCTATTCAAAATGCAGTCGCGAGTTATAATGATTTTCTCTATGGATTTATCCGAAGGGGCAAAAAACATCAAATCAAGCATCGATTTTTCTATAATCGATCTCAATCCCCTTGCTCCGGTATTAAGATCTATCGCCTTTTTTGCAATGGCTTCTATTGCCTCGGGTTCAAAATCCAATTCCACTCCGTCAAGTTGCATTAAAAGTTTATATTGTTTGATAAGAGCATCTTTTGGCTCCGTTAAAATACTTACCAATGCGGATTTATCCAAAGGATGGAGACTTACGGTTACGGGCACTCTGCCTACAAATTCGGGAATAAGACCGTATTTTATTAAATCCTGAGGCTGAATTTGTGTAAAAATCTTAGTCGAATCGCTTTCTTCGAATTTAACGTCGGCGCCGAATCCCAAAGAATGTTGGGTCGTTCTCTTTTCTATAATTCCGTCGAGTCCCACAAATGCTCCGCCGAATATAAACAATATATTAGTCGTATCTATTTGGATACATTCTTGCTGGGGATGTTTTCTTCCGCCTTGAGGAGGCACGTTTGCGATCGTAGATTCAACAATCTTAAGTAACGCTTGTTGTACTCCCTCACCGGAAACGTCGCGAGTTATGCTGACGTTTTCTCCTTTTCTTGCTATTTTATCGATTTCATCGATATAAATTATTCCTTTTTCTGCGCGCGCAATATCATAATCGGCATTTTGTATAAGCTTAAGTAAAATATTTTCCACGTCTTCTCCCACATAACCGGCTTCGGTCAAAGTGGTTGCATCGGCTACGGCAAAAGGCACATTCAAAATTCTCGACAAAGTTTGAGCCAACAAAGTTTTGCCGCATCCTGTAGGCCCCAACATTAAAATATTGCTCTTTTTAAGTTCTATGCCGTCTTTTTTATTCTTTCCGACATTTTTGGAATTGAATTCAACTCTTTTATAGTGATTATAAACGGCTACGCTTAACACTCTCTTTGCATCGTCTTGTCCCACGATATAATCGTCAAGCGCAAGTTTAATTTCGGCAGGAGTCAATAAATTTATACTCCCGCCGTTTTTCACTTTACGCTCTTCGAGTTCCTCATGACAAAGTTCTATGCACTCATCGCAAATATTGACGCCTTTGGGACTTGTGAACATATGCTGGACTTCATATTCGGATTTCCCGCAAAACATGCAAATCGATTCGAAATTTTTGTTCAATTTATACTCCTAATTATTTTCGTTTATCGAAAATTCTGTCTATAAGACCATACTCCAAGGCTTCTTGCGCGCTCATATAATGATCTCTATCGACATCTTGTTCGATTTTTTCCAACGGCTGACCGCTGTTTGAAGCAAGAATAGCATTCATGCGCTTCTTTATTTTCAATATATGCTCGGCTTGAATAGCTATATCGCTCGCTTGCCCTTGTGCGCCGCCCATGGGTTGGTGAATCATAATTTCGCTGTTGGGTAGACTGAATCTCTTACCTTTCGTGCCCGACGAGAGCAAGAATGCTCCCATAGATGCAGCCATTCCCACACATATCGTATTGACATCGCACTTTATATAATTCATTGTATCATATATTCCCATACCTGCGGTAACGCTTCCACCGGGACTGTTGATATACAAACTTATATCTTTTGTGGAATCCTTGCCTTCGAGATAAATAAGCTGAGCTATTACTATGTTTGCGCTGATATCATCAATCTCTCCCGACAAGAAAACGATACGATCTTCAAGCATACGAGAATAGATATCATACGTCCTTTCACCCCTGTTGCTTTGCTCAACTACATAAGGGATCAAACTGTTTTTTATCATAGTACTATTATAAACCTCCATTCAAATCATTAATCATAAAAAAGATATGTTTTTTTCCGTTTCGATGTCTTTTTTTGACTTATTTATTTTCGCCTTTTTTGGCAGTTGTCTTTTTGGGTTTTTCGGTAGTCTCTGCGGTCTCTTTTGCAGACGCCGTCTTTTTTGCCGTCGCCTTCTTGGGCTTTTCTGCAGTCTCTGCGGGTTTTTCTTTTTCAGCGTCGGTCGCTTTCTTGGTTGTCGTCGCTTTTGTTTCCTTTACATATTTGTTTTTAGTCTCAAGGAAAGCGATTGTTTTATCCATCAACGCCTCTTGTCTTATATAAACATATTGCGAGTCTACCAAGGTCTTTTTGAATTCTTCCGCGGTTTTATTATCTCTTTCCGCCAAAGATTTGATCTTGTTATCCAAATCTTCATCGGTAACTTCGATGTCATTGTCTTTTATGAGTTGTTCAACAACAAGTCTCGTCTTAACGGAATTTTCCGCTTCGGGTCTTCTTTGCTCTCTGAAGTTCTGAAGATTGGAATTTGTTATTTTGAAATAATCATCAATCTTCATATTCGGATACATATATGAAATTCTGTATTTAAAATCATCTATTATATAATCGAGTTGGGATTCTATCATACAATCGGGAATTTCAACTTCGGCATTCTTGACTACCGCATCGAGAAGTTTGTTTTCGTCGTTGTATTTTGCGTTAGAAGCCTTTCGCTCGGTAATATTCTTTTTAATATCTGCCTTATATTCGGCGAGAGTTTCGAATTTAGATGTATCGGAAGCAAACTTATCGTTTAATTCGGGCAATTCTTTTACAAAGATTTTAAGAACGGTTACGGTAAAAACAGCGTCTTTGCCTGAAATATTTTCAACCCCGTAATCATCGGGAAATTTGACATTGAGATCTTTTGTTTCGCCTATCTTCATTCCGATCATTTGTTCTTCGAATCCGGGGATAAATTGTCCGCTTCCTATGGTAAGCATCTGATTTTTGGCAGTACCGCCCTGAAAAGCGACCCCGTCGATCTTACCGCAATAATTTAGATTTACTATATCTCCGTTTTGTACTTCTCTGTCGGTAATTTCGATTTGGCGACTTAATTTTTCACGCGCGATTTCCAATTCGGAATCGACTTCTTCGTCTGTAACCGTATATTCGGTTTTGGGTATTTCAAGTCCCGTATATGCGCCGAGTTTTACTTCGGGCTTTATTGATACCAAAGTCGAAAATATCAATCCGTTATTATCGAATTTTTCGATTTCTATATGAGGTTGTTCTACGGGTATTATATCTTCGTGTTCATCGAGCGCTTTAACATATACTTCATTTACGCAATTATTGAATGCCTCGTCGAAAAATACATTTGCACCGTAAGTCATTTCGATAATCTTACGAGTAGCATGCCCTTTTCTGAATCCTTGAACATTGTATTTGTTCTTTGTTTCACGATAAACCTTGTCTACTTTAGCTTCCCATTCATTTGCATCCACTTCAAAAGTGAATTTAACTTGACTCTTTTTAAGTCTTTCAATTTCGTATTTCATTATATCCTCCGATTTTATGCCATAACATTATACTATAAAGGAAAGACATTGTCAAATTGTATTTGACTATTTTGTCGGTTAAGTTTATAATCTTATATGAAAAATATTTGAAAACCGGAGTAGATCATGCCGAATGACGCTATAATTTATTATCGACAGGCAAACGCTTTGAATGACTTGCTTAGCGGCGGAAGAATAGATAAAATAATCATGCCTTCCAAAGATATGATAGAATTATTTATCCACGCAAAAGGAAACAATTATTGTTTGCTGATGTCTGCCGAACCCTCTCATTCGAGAATACAACTGACTTCCGTCCGTTTGCCGACGCTCCCCACAGCTCCCGCATTTTTGATGCACCTTCGAAAGCATATAGGGAACGGCAAAATTTTGTCGGTGGAAAGCGTAAAATACGAAAGGATAGTCATAATAAGGATTCTGAAAACAGATGAGTTGTTTGATGCCACCGAAAAACAGTTGTTTATTGAAGTAATAGGCAAATACAGCAATATTATTCTTGTGAATGCCGATGGAAAGATTTCCGAAAGTATAAAACATATACCGCTTGACGCTACGAGCAAACGTCAGATATTACCCGGGATGAATTATGTTTTACCGGAAGCGCAAAATAAACTTACATTGGCGGAGCATGAACAATTTACTCAAAAGCTTATGCAATTCGAAGGTGCGAATTTGTATAACTATATAATGAGTAATCTTGCGGGGTTTTCCCCCGCTTCCATCCGAGAAGCGATTTACAGAGTTTTGGGGGCGAAGGATTATAGCGGAAAATTATCCGATGAAACAGCCGCGAAATTGACCGAAACTCTTAATATGTTATATGAACAAGAAGGGACTCCCTGCGTCTATTTCAATAACGGTATCCCCTGCGATTTTTCGGCTACGGAATTTTTAAGTCTCGGTACCGACATGAAAAAATATTCCGCGCTTGGCGACGCCATGGATGTCTATTTTTCGGCAGCGGCAAATACAAAAACCGAAACAAACACCGAAAAGAACAAGTTGGCAAACGAAATACGGCACCTTATTTCCAAAAACTCAAAAAAAATAGCCAATTTCGAAACCAAAAGAGCGGAAAATCAAGAATATGAAGAAATGAGAATCAAAGGAGAACTTATAACCGCAAATATTTATCGAATCGCTCCGAAAGCAACCACTGTTACTCTCGATAATTATTATACAGGCAAGCCCATAAACATAGCGTTGGATCCACAAAAAACGCCGCAGCAAAACGCGCAGAATTATTATAAAAAATATTCCAAAATGAAAAAAACAATAGAAATGTGCGAATTGCAAATCGAAAAGGGTCGAGAAGAGATCGAAGCATTGGAACAATTACAGTTAAATCTTTCTTTATGCTCCACTCCCGCAGAACTCGATGAAGTCTTTTCGGAAGCCGAAAAAATAGGGATCAACGCCAATCCGCATAAACACAACAAAAAGAAAATAATTCTATCGGAACCTATAAGACTTTTAATTATGGATTATGAAGTTATGATAGGAAAAAACAGTATACAGAACGAAAGAATAACAAGATCCGCAAAACCCGAAGATATTTGGCTGCACGCAAGCAAAATTCCCGGAAGTCACGTTATAATAAAGAATATAAACGGAGCCATAGTGCCCGATTCCGTGATAGAAACGGCAGCGCGTCATTGCGCATATTTTTCCAAAGCGGGAAATGCCGACAAAGTACCTGTAGATTACACTTTTAAAAAATACGTTTCCAAACCAAAGGATGCCCCCATGGGAAAATTTGTCTATACCAATCAAAAGACGATTTATGTATCCCCTTTGAAACCTTAGAATACCATATAAATTTATAATAAATAAGCGGTTAGAATTTGCTCTAACCGCTTATTTATTATAATATTGTTCTATCACGATTTTGTTTTTCAGTGATTATTAAAGAGAGTAATTCAAATAAATACAAACTCCGGCAAGAATAATTCCCACAGCCATAAATACTATTATTGTTATGGCTTTCTTAAATTCGGGAGATCTCTTATTGACATCTCCTGTCAAGAAAAGGATTGCTCTTATCATTGATATTGCTGCCGGTACAATAAAGAACGCCAAACCGATCGTCATTATCAACAATCCCGTTTCATATAGACATAAGCTGATGATAATCAAAATAGCCGATACAACCATCATGATATCGCATAATTGTCTCATGCCAAAAGGTTTAAAATATGATACAAATGCATTTTGTTTTTTTTCTGCCATAAAAGTAAAATCTCCCGATTCGGTTTAAAAAATAACTATCCTTAATATTCTAATATATTAAAATCGTTTTGTCAAGTTTTTAGAGTATTATAATTGCGATTCGCCTTAAAGTTTTTCTCTTCTCAATGTATTTAATACCGTAAGAAAATCCTCTGGCTCTTCCGCAACAAATTCAAGCGGCTTCTTTGTTATCGGATGAATGAATTTCAATGAATATGAATGTAATAACTGTCCTTGTGTTTTGAAGCGTTGTTTCTTAAAGCCATAATCTTCATCACCCACTATAGGATGCCCCTTGTACTTACAATGCACGCGTATTTGATGAGTGCGTCCCGTTATCAAATCAAATTCCACATAAGAATTTTTCTCGAATGTTTCCAATGTTCTGTAGCCTGTACGGGATTCTCTTCCGTCAAACGCCACCGTCATTAACTTTCTGTCTTTTTTATCTCTGCCTATCGGAGCATCTATTATTCCCGTTTCGGGAAAAAAAACGCCTTCTACTATCGCATGATAAGTTTTTTTGATTTCACGAGCCGCTATCATTTTCGACAATGCCAAATGAGCAACATCGTTTTTCGCGACAACCATAAGTCCCGTTGTGTTTTTATCCAACCTGTGTACAATACCCGGTCGAATTACGCCGCCTATTGCAGATAAATTTTTTAATCTGTACATAAGCGCATTTACCAGAGTTCCCGTATAATTTCCCGAAGCGGGATGAACCACCATTCCCCGCGCTTTGTTTATAACAGCCAAATCATCATCTTCGTAAATTATATCCAATGGAATATCTTCGGGATCGATTTCCGAAACGGGATCGGGAATTTCCAATTCTATTACATCACCCGAAGAAACGATTTTACCCGATTTGACTTTTTCTCCGTTGAGCAGAATCTTACCGACGCTATTCAATTTTGTAATAAAAGATCTTGTATATTCTGTCGTAGAGGTAAGATATATATCGAGTCTTATCGGGTTATCTGTTTCCGCAACTATCAAATTCTTCACTGTTCGCTCCGCCTTCGGAATTATTCTCTTGTTTTTCGGTGGATAAACCATTGAGTTCGGCGGTAGTCATTTCTCGGTCGGATTTCTTTTTCTCTTTGCTGTTTTTGTCCTCGAAAAAGAAGATTATAAAGACGGCAAAAAGTATGACGCCCACGGTCAAAAAGGAATCGGCTATATTAAATACCGCGAAACTCTTACCGAGAGGTCCCAAATCCAAACCGAAATAAACAATTTCTATAAAATCTCTTACATATCCGAATGCTATCCTATCGATAAGATTGCCGATAGCTCCGCCTATAATAAAACTGACGGCAAGTTTTGCCACAAATTTTTTGTTCCTGAGCCAATATAACAGAAAGAAAAAAAGAATCAAAGCGAGAAAAGTGAGAACAATAAAAAATATCATTATACCTTTATCGCTCATTATTTTTTCCAGCCCGAATGCCCAACCGAACCCAGCTTTATTATTAAGCGTATAATGCCAATTAAGGAAATTGGGAATAAATTGTATGATTTCTTCCTCTTCCATGTTTGACTGAACAATGGTTTTTGTAACAAGGTCAAGTATTACAGCGCCGATTATAATGACAAATTCGATTTTATTGTCTTTGATATATTGCCAAAAGGCTTTGAAAAAATCCGTAAATTTACTTTTTGTCTTCATAAGGTACCGCTACTTCCACTCCTTCGGGAGAAAGGAAAAAGATATTGCTTGAAATTCTGTGAATGCTTCCGTTAAGAGCGTAAGTAGCCCCCGATATAAAATCCAAAACTCTTTGCGCCGAAGTCGGTTCCGCATCATCGAGATTGACAATCGCGGGTTCTCTCCTTTTCAGAAAATCAATCAAAGTCTGCACATCATCCGGTGTAGTCGGTTTATAAACGACTACATTCTGATAATTGCGCGGAATGGAATCGATATTCGAATAAATTTGAGAACCGGGAGTCGGATTAGTCGGAGTTTGATAAGCGGGCATATAATTTTGTTTGGAAGGCGATCTCATATCGGATGACGGATATATGGGTTGAGGATTATAACCGTTGTTGGGATATATATCCTCATAAAATTCATAATCGTCTGTATTATCCTGTTTATTATTATCCCTACCTCTTCTTCTGTCTCCGAAAATAGACATTAATTAATTACCTCCGTTATATATTCTCGGTCCGAAAATAGCTTTACCGATACGTATGATATTAGCCCCGTATTTTATCGCAATTTTATAATCGTCGCTCATTCCCATGGACAACCATTTAAAATTATACTTTGTTTTATTGTTTTCGTATAATGTCTGCATTCGAGCATACAAATCTTCCTTTGCGCCTATAGGCATGACGGTCATAAGTCCGCTCAAATGTAGGTTACTCTTAAGCGTTATGTAATCCGCGAGTTCGTTTAGTTTGTCCTCGGGAATTCCGCTCTTGTTTTCTTCGCATCCTATATTGACTTCGATGAGAACATCCATCGTAACTCCGACATTGCCGCATCTTAAATCGATTTCATCGACAAGTTCTGGTCTGTCAACAGAATGGATCATTTTTACTTTATCCGCTATATATTTAACTTTATTTGTTTGTAAAGCGCCTATTTGATGCCAATTATATTTTGTCGTTACAAGAGGATATTTTTCTTTGAGTTCCTGAACTTTATTTTCCCCTATATCGGTGATACCGTAAGTTCCCAACTCGTTGATTATTTCCGCAGGAATTGTTTTGGTTGCGCATAATAAAGTCACCGATTGCTTAGCGAGAGAAATTTCTTCTTTTATCTTCTCGATATTTGCCTTGATATGTTCGGAATCCAACATATAAAATTTTCTCCAACATTTGATATTTTAATGTTTTTTACAGAAAATACTATGATTATGTCCAATTTTATGTTTTATATAACAGTCTTTTTATTCGATTATATAGATTAATATCGCAAGAAAAATTTTCAAGGAAAAATTTTTTCATTTTACAGATACTTTTTTTATAAGGAGCAATCTCATGAAAAAGAAGTCTAAGCATTCATCAAAATTTTTCTCGAAAAACTTCAATCCTTCGGGTAGTTATACCGGAAACTATATCGATAAAGATTACAGCAAGCCCGAACAAGATGCAGATGATTTATAGATATTACTCCGAATAACGAAGTAATATCCATTAGGCTATCGAAAGTTTAGCCAAAAATTGAGAAAACTCGGCGTCATCGAATACTCTTAAATCTTCCAATAACTTTTCGGATTCTGTGTTGATGGCGTCCTTTATATCGATTTGCGCCTCGATAGAGGAAATTTTATTGTCTCCTACTTCCTTCATAAGTTTTATAAGCATTTGTTTATAAGGTCTTAGTTCGGGAGGCAATAACTCCGCAGAAAAAGGCAGTTCTTTTGTAAGATAAATATCGAATTGAGTCATATGATTGTCAAGAGCCGAATCCAAAGTTATTATTCCGAATTTGTCCAAATCGGTTGCTTCTGCTTTAACGGCGGATTTCGATTTTGATGTTGAATTATCGAAAATCATCTCTACGCAATATTTATTTTCAATCATTCTTACCGAAACGATTACTTCTCTGTTTTCGTCTTCTCCGAGATAGGTCTTTGCCAACTTCATGGTAAATTCCACAAGTTTTTCTCTATTGGTGCAGGTAAATCGCATAGCGGACATATACCAATCCACTATACTGATATTAATATACGGATATTCCTTGGATTTTACTTTTTTAAGTTCGGGAGTACGGTGAAAAGGAAGAGTCTTGTAGCCGCCCCAGAGATGCGCATGAGCGCATTTATAAGGCAAAACGGCAAAATATTCCGGTATGAGTTCCACAAAATCAAAAGCATAATTCAAAGAAGAAAAATCGAAAATTGCCGGTGAATGATATTCACAAATAAGTTTTCCCAATCCCGTCGCATATTGCGCTTTGTCGAAAATCCAAAAATTGTTTTCATCGCCTATCGGCAATAAAACAGGTCTTGTTGCCTTAGTTAAACCGAATCCGACATTTTGCAAGCACATATCGCATTCGGGATATTTGCCATTGTTCTTTTCAATCGGTTTGACAACATTGATTTCAAGTTTTCCTTTTGTACCCTTTGCTTCCCAACGGCGCAGCGTGGGGTTTTGTATTACAGAACCGTTTTTCGAGCAATATTCGGTTAACCAGGACATCGCCTTTGTCGAAGAGCGTTTCAAAATATTGCCGAATTCATCGGTCATCTGTCCCGGTCTTAATGATACGATATCCATCATATCCTGAAAAAATTCCGTCTTATTTTCGGGCTTTATAAGGGCTTTATCGAGAGCATATTGATATAATTGTTCCAATAAAGCGTCGGGAGAAGTCATGTCATCGATTTCATCGACATTGATCTCATATTGCTCGTAATCTTTCAACGAGAGTTTTTCCAAAATCTTATTACGGCAATAGACAGCGTCAAGTTCATCCATCGATAAATGTTCTTCGCCATAAATAAGTAATTTTTCTATCACGGGATAAATATTCATTTATTTTCCTCCTTTTTTATTCCGGTTTTGTTATGTTTATAAATTTTTCTACATTAAAATATTTCCAGGGCGCATCTTCCAAAGGCGGAAACACCTTAAAAACCATAGATTGATTGGTTATAGGATGATTAAACTTCAAACTATATGCCCAAAGCGCAAGATTTCCGTTCGCTTTCGCTCCGTATTTGACATCACCCCATATCGGACATCCTATTCCCGCCAACTGAACCCTCGCCTGATGGCTTCTGCCTGTTATCAAATCAACATCGATCAGAGAATATTTTTTGTAAATTTCCTTTACCGAATAATCCAATACAGCCATTTTGGCATTTTCCCATTTTGCGGGTACAATAGTGACTTTATTATTGATTTCATCTTTTAACAAATAATTGCTTAATCTTCCTCTTCTGTCGAGAGGACAACCGCAACATACCGCAAGATAATGCTTTTCTATATTTCCTTCTCTTATTTGCTCGGATAATCTCGATGCCGCCTTACCTGTCTTTGCAAAGACCATAACTCCGCCCGTGGGTCTGTCCAATCGGTGTACGAGTCCCGCAAATGCATTCCCCGGCTTATTATAAGTAACTTTGAGATATTCCTTTATTACCGATAACAAATCGGGGTCCTTGGAACTGTCGGATTGTGAGGGTATATTTTGAGGTTTGATAACTACTATAACGTGATTATCCTCGTAAATTACAGCCAAATCTTTATAATCCATTATATTTGCCTCCGCCACATACCGCTGCAACCGCACGGTAATACAATTTGCTCATCGGTAGGTAAGCACACTTCGTATCCCTCATGTACTCCGCCGAAGTCACTGAAAATCAAAGATAAAATATTATCCAATACAGACGATTGCAGACCCGTGGTATAGCTGTTAATGAGATAAAACAACGGATTGTCATTAAGAACTTGTTTGGTTAAGGTAACCAAGTCGTATAGATTATCCTCGAGTTTCCACAACTCTCCTCCGGGTCCCCTGCCGTAACTCGGCGGATCCATTATTACGGCATCGTACTTATGTCCTCTTTTAATTTCGCGCATAACAAATTTCTTGCAATCATCTACTATATATCTTACGCTGTCGGGAGCAACTCCAGATAAGCAAGCATTCTGTTTTGCGCGTTCCACCATTCCCTTTGCGGCATCTACGTGAGTAACTTTTGCTCCTGCTTTTGCGCATGCTACGGTTGCGCCTCCCGTATAAGCAAAGAGATTCAAAACGCTGACAGGTTTTTTGTTTATTAGTTCGGTCATTCTTTCCCAATTTACGGATTGCTCGGGGAACAAACCCAAATGTTTGAATCCCATTGGTTTTACCGCAAATTTGAGATCCCTCCATTCCACGGTCCATTCGTTTTTAAAGGGTTTAAGAATTTCCCAAGACCCTCCGCCTGATGAAGAACGGATATATCTTGCATTGAGTTTGGGAAATTCCGATAAATTTTTTCCCGTATGCCATATAACCTGAGGGTCGGGGCGTAAAAGATATATATCTTTCCACTGTTCGAGTTTCATTCCATCCGATGTGGCAAGAATTTTGTAATCTTCCCATCCTGTCGCCGTCATTTTATCGTTTCCATACTAAGCGTGACTTTGTGTCCGTTAATATTCCACTCTTTAACATTAAGATAAGTGGAAGTATCTATTTTATCCGCCAAAACATCCGTTGCGATTTCTGCGCCGAGTTTGACAAATACATCGGTTATTTCGTCGTCTGCGTTATATCCGAGTTTTATATGATCCGTTACTTCGAATCCGCATTCTTTACGCATAGTCTGTATCTTGCTGGTGAGTTCTCTCATGTGTCCTTCTCTTATGAGTTCATCGGTAAGTTTAAGATCCAACACTGCGGTAATTCCTTTATCGGATTCGGCTGCAAAACATTCTTTATTCACAACGGAAATAAGCAAATCTTCCTCGGTAAGTTGGATTTCGGTATCTCCTATCGAAGTTACGAAAGCGCCTGTAGTTTTTATCTTCTTTATAATTGTTTCGGCGTCCTTATTCAAAAGCGTTCTGATTTCGTTGATTTTGGAACCGTATTTGGGTCCCAAAGTCTTAAGTTGAGGCTTTGCTTCGTATTTTATATATTCTTCGGCGTTATCTATATACTCAACTGATTTGACATTGAGTTCTTCCGCAATAATAGCCGAAAATTCGTCATTCAAGCCTTTAAGGTTTTCGCCGCTCAACAAAAGTTTTGAGAGCGGTTGTCTGTTTTTGATATTTGCCGCATTTCTTGCCGCTCTGCCTACCGCTACACTCTTTAATACGATATCCATTCCGTATTCGAGATTTTTGTCTATATATTTTTCATCACATACGGGGAATGAAGTCAAATGAACGGATTCGGGAGCGTTTTTATCGGGATTGCAAACGATATTGCGATAAATACTCTCCGCAATAAAAGGCGTAAAAGGCGCTGTCAATTTTGCGAGATTGACCAAAACTTCATAGAAAGTCATGTATGCCGCTATTTTATCTTCAGGCATTCCGTTTACCCAATATCTTTCACGACATCTTCTGACATACCAATTGGAAAGGCTGTCGGTAAAATCGGCAATGGCGCGCGCGCTTTCCGTTATTTTGTAATTATCAAGCCAATTATCGACTTTTCCTATTAAAGTATTGAGACTTGATAAAATCCACTTATCCATAAGGGTAAGCGCACAATCGGAAAGTTTATACTTTGTGGGATCGAAACCGTCTATTTCCGCATACAAAACATAGAAAGAATAACAATTCCATAAGGTGCCGAGATATTTACGCTGAATCTCGCTGACGGCGTCCAATGAAAATCTGCTGGGAAGCCACGGCGAAGAATTGGTGTAAAAATACCATCTTACAGCGTCCGCGCCCGTGACATTCAAAACTTCCATAGGGTCTACGACATTGCCCTTGTGTTTACTCATCTTGATTCCGTCTTTATCCAAAACAAGTCCCAAGACGATGCAATTACGGAAAGGCGCTTTATCGAACATCAAAGTGGAAATTGCCATTAAGGTGTAGAACCAACCTCTTGTCTGATCTACGGCTTCGGAAATATAATCCGCAGGATAGGTCTTTTCAAAAACTTCTTTATTTTCAAAAGGATAATGATATTGCGCAAAGGGCATGGAACCGCTGTCATACCAACAATCTATAACCTCGGGAGTTCTGTGCATTTTGCCGCCACATTCGCAGTCAAGAACAACTTTATCCACATAAGGTTTATGAAGTTCAATATCTCCCGAAAGTTTTCCTTCTCGTTTCAGTTCTTCTTTAGAGCCGATCACCTTTTTCTTACCGCATTTATCGCATACCCAAATGGGCAAAGGTGTACCCCAATATCTTTCCCTCGACAAGCCCCAATCCACTACATTTTCAAGGAAGTTTGCCATTCTTCCCTTACCTATCGTATCGGGCATCCAATTTACGGTAGCGTTATTTTTTAAGAGTCTGTCCCTTACTTCCGTCATCTTGATAAACCAAGTGCTTCGAGCGTAATACAACAAAGGAGTATCGCATCTCCAACAGAACGGATAACTGTGAGTCACTTTAAGTGTTTTGAAAAGAAGATTTCTGTTTTTTAAATCTTTTATAATATCTTTATCGGCATCTTTGCAAAAGACGCCCGCATAATCTCCCGCTTCGGAAGTAAATTTTCCACGCTCATCGATCAATTGAGCAAAAGGCAAATCGTATTTGCGACCGACTTTTGCATCATCCTCACCGAATGCAGGCGCAATATGGACTATTCCCGTTCCGTCGGTAAGTGTAACATAATCATCGCAAGTAACATAATACATATCTCTTCCCTTTTCGTCTTTAAAATAATCGAAAAGCGGTTCATAATGCATTCGTTCCAATTCTCTGCCTTTCTTTATTTCCAGAATTTCAAAATCATCGAAAATCGTATTTATAAGTTCTTTTGCGAGTATATATTTTTCTTCTCCGCTCTTGATCAAAGCGTATTCATAATCGGGACCTACGCAAAGAGAGACGTTGCTCGGCAAAGTCCAGGGAGTGGTTGTCCAAGCAAGGAAATAGGTATTCTTCTCTCCCGCTACTTTGAATTTTGCAATAGCGGTAGTCTCTTCGACATCTTTATATCCTTGCGCTACTTCATGACTCGATAAAGCAGTTCCGCATCGAGGACAATACGGTACGATTTTGTGTCCTTTATATATAAGTCCCTGTTTGTCTATCTCCTTTAAGGACCACCATACCGATTCTATATAGTTATCATCATAGGTAATATAGGGATTTTCCATATCTGCCCAATAGCCTACGCGATTACTCATTTCCTCCCATTTGCCCTTATATTTCCAAACACTTTCCTTGCATTTTTGAATAAAAGGTTCTATTCCGTATTTTTCAATATCCTGTTTGCCATCCATTCCCAAAGTTTTTTCCACCTCGAGTTCTACGGGCAAACCATGGGTATCCCATCCCGCCTTACGCAAGACATGATAACCTTTCATTGTTCGATATCTGGGAATTATATCCTTCATGGCGCGAGTTAAAATATGACCGATATGCGGTTTGCCATTTGCCGTCGGCGGTCCGTCATAAAAAGAAAATTCTTTTCCGCCTTCATTCTTTTCTGTGCTCTTTTGAAAGATATTATTTTTTTCCCAAAACTCCGAGATTTCTTTCTCTCTCTCTGCAAATTTTAAATCCGGATTGACCTTGTTGTACATTATTAAACTCCTGAAATTATATAAATACACGACACCGCTGTGAATTTCTTTTTACAACAGTGCTGTCGAGAAAATCTTCTGAATCTTTCCTCTGTATCTATTATAAAATATTTGAGCAAATTAGTCAAGACGATTATGTAAAAATATTACTTTATTCTCAATGAAAATAAAAAATTTTTTATTAAAAAAAGCGGCCGAGAACTTTTACGCTCTCAAAGCCGCTTTTTGTTTTGCATGAATAATTATTTAATTCTTGTTACCCAGCCATGAGGATCGGGAAGTTCGCCTACCTGAATTTTGGTAAGTGTGTCATACATAAGTTTTGCAATGGGACCCATCTCTCCTCCGTTGACTACATATTCTTTATCTCTGAGTCTGAATGCACCTACGGGAGAAATAACCGCAGCGGTACCCGTTCCGAAAACTTCGGTAAGTTTGCCGTTTTCGGCTGCTTGGGCTATCATTTCGATATCCACTTCGGTTTCCTCTACGGGGATACCCTTGTCTTTAAGTAATTGAATTACACTGCGACGAGTGATACCGGGCAAAATACTTCCGAGTAAAGCGGGAGTCAATACCTTTCCGTCTACTACAAAGAAGATATTCATAGCACCGACCTCTTCTACATATCTGTGCTTTATTGCATCAAGCCACATTACTTGATCGTATCCTATCTTTTTGGCTTCCTCGCCCGCTTTAAGAGAAGCGGCATAGTTACCTACAACCTTGTGATGTCCCGTACCGCCTCTGGCTGCGCGAACATATTTCTCTTCCACATAAAGTTTTACGGGAGCGAGACCGTTTGCATAATATGCGCCTACAGGGCTTAATATAACGAACAATATGTATTTTTTTGCGGCATGAACACCGAGAGCATCTTCGCATCCCATCATCGCGGGACGAAGGTAAAGCGAAGTACCGGGCTCCGTGGGAATCCAATCTTCGTCGAGAAGAATAAGCTTCTTTATTGCGTCAAGCACAAAATCCACATCGAACTTGGGAATGCAGATTCTGTCAGCCGAATCGTTCATACGATTGAGATTGTCTACAGTACGGAATAATCGGATTTCTCCTTGTTTGTTTTTGTAGGCTTTGGTTCCTTCGAAGCAAGCCTGACCGTAATGGAAAACAGAACAAGCGGGTTGCAAAGAAAAATTCTGATAAGGTTGAATTCTTGCGTTACCCCATTCGCCATTCTCATATTCCATGACGAACATGTGATCGGTAAAGTATTTACCGAAACCGAGAGGTCCCGTAGGTCGTTTTCTGGGTTCTGTCGTTTTAATGATCTTAAGTTCCATGATTTTTTATACTCCTAAGTTTTTAATACTTGACAAAAGTTTGATATAGCGTTTCAGTCAAAGCTTTGCCCGCGCTCAATTCCGTCACGAGACCTGTCAAATCAAAGTCAACGGGACACGCTATGGTTACGGCTACATTACTATTATACTCTTTTAAAATAATTTTGCATAGTATATTTGCTATACTTTTTTCGAATTTTTTCAAAAAAGCAAAGTCCATTTCAACGCGATAAACATCACTTAAAATATATTCCGCAATTTTCGCTTCGTTTAGCGCCTGTGTCGCCGATGCGGAATACGCTCTTGTCAAACCGCCGGCTCCGAGTTTTATTCCACCGAAATATCTGACTACCGCAACCAAAGTAAATTTCAGATTGCGCGCCTTTATTACTTCCAAAATGGGTTGTCCCGCAGTCCCCGAGGGTTCTCCGTCATCGGAAAATTTCATTTTATTTCCCGCTTCATCTGCAATATAGGCATAACAAACATGCGTCGCATCGAAATATTTTTTACGCAATTCTTTCAATCTGCAGACTGCTTCATCTTCATTTGCTATATGAAATACGAAAGTAATAAATCTCGATCTTTGTATAGTAAACTCCGATTCGTTATTGTCGCTTACCGTAAGATATTTATTCATTTCAAAATTACTTTCAAATGAACTTTTTTACCTTTGTGCAGAATAAAATCGACATTATCGGTAAAGTCTCCGATTTTTTCGGAAAGATTTTCTACCTTTGTATCGTTTATTTTAACTCCTCCGCCTTCTATGAGTCTTCTCGCTTCGCTCTTTGATGCGGCAACGCCCGCTGCGCACATAATATCTATGACGGAAGCGTCGCGAGTGAGTTCAACGGTAACGGAAGGCATCTCGCCTTCTCCGCCGAATGCGGCTTCCGCTTGCAAGCGCGCTTTTTCCGCTTCGGATTCGCCATGCACAAGTTTTGTGACCTCGTAAGCCAAACGTTTTTTTGCCTCGTTTATTCTTTCATCCTTATATTTTGTAAGTTCGGCAATTTCCTCCAAATCCATAAAAGTCAAAAGTTTTAGACATTCTTCGACTTTACAATCCTCGACGTTTCTGAAAAATTGATAAAAATCATACGGCGAAGTTTTTTCCTTATTGAGCCATAAAGCGCCTTTCTGAGTTTTTCCCATTTTCTTTCCGTCCGAGGTTTCGAGAAGCGCAAAAGTAGCGGCGTAAACAGTTTCGCCCTCCTGCCTTCTGACGAGATCCGCTCCTGCCAGAATATTGCTCCATTGATCGTTTCCGCCTACTTCCAATTTACATCCGTACTTTCTGTAAAGGACAAGATAATCATACGCCTGCATGAGCATATAATTGAACTCCAAAAAACTCAATCCTTTTTCCATTCGCGTCTTGAAGCATTCCGCCGTAAGCATTTTGTTTACCGAAAAGTGCGTTCCCACCTCTCGCAAAAAGTCAATATAATTGAGAGATTCGAGCCATTCGGCGTTATTTTCCAAAATTACTGCATTGTCGCCTTCGAAATTCAAAAACCTCGACATTTGATTTTTGAATGCCTCGCAATTTCGCGCTATGGTCTCGCGAGTCATCATCGATCGCATATCGGTTCGCCCCGTAGGGTCTCCGACCAAAGCGGTTCCTCCGCCTATAAGAGCAATAGGTCTGTGCCCCGCTCTTTGCATGTGCGCCATCGCCATAATGGGAATATAATGACCTATATGCAAACTGTCTGCCGTCGGATCGAAACCTACATAAAAAGTAACCTTTTCCTTTCCGAGAAGATCATACAGTTCATCCTCATAGACGGTCTGTTTTATAAATCCACGTTCCTTTAAAGTGTCAAGTACGTTCTTCAATGTAAATTTACCTTCTTTTATTTTGCCAATTTATCTTTCAAGAGATTACCGAGAGAATGGATACCTTTGTCTATCTGTTCCAACGAAGCATTCGAGAAATTGAGTCTGAATGTATTGAGTCCGCTGCCGTCAACATAGAACACGCTACCTTGAATATATGCAACACTGTACTTTTCGATCGCTTCAAGCAATATTTTACTCATATCCATATCTGCTTCTACATGCCCCCAAAGGAAGAGTCCGCCTTCGGTATCTATGTATTTGTATTCTTCGGGCATATATTGATTAATGGCTTTAATCATCGCCGTTTTATGCTCTCTGTAAACGGGCAACGCTCTCTCTATATTCTTCTTTATCAAACCCGATTCGAGGAATCTGTTGACTATCAACTGAGAAAGGTTACAAGTCGAAACATCCGCGCCTTGCTTTCCTATAGCCATTTTTCTTATGACTTCTTTATTTCCGACCGCTACGCCTATACGCAATCCGGGAGAAATAATTTTGGAAAAACTTGTAAGATAAACAACATTACCCGCATTATCGAAGTGTTTTATACTGGGAACAGCCTCACCTGCAAAACGAAGTCTCGAATAAGGATCGTCCTCGAGAAGCATAACATTATATTTGGATGTAACTTCTACGATCGCTTTTCTGTTTTCTACGGTATAAGTTTTTCCGGTAGGATTCGAGAATGTGGAAACGACATACATAAACTTGGGTTTATGCTGTTTTATTTTCTTTTCGAGATCTTCGATATCAATGCCTTGAGGTGTGGAATTTACACCGATGATCTTTGCCTGATAAGAATTGAATATCTGAAGCGCAGTAAGATAAGTGGGATTTTCGACCAAAACGACATCGCCTTTGTCGATAAAAATCTTACTCATAAGATCTATACCTTGCTGACCGCCGCTTATAACGAGAATCTCATCCAAATCCGCTTTAATGCCTACATCGGCAACGAAATCGATCAATTTTTCTCTGAGTTGTTTGAAACCTTCCGTTGTACCGTACTGAAGAGCGGCAACGGGTTCTTCCGTTAAAATTTGATTGCAAATTTCTTTTACCTCGTTTTTGGGCAAACATTCCGAAGACGGGAATCCGCCTGCAAAAGAAATTATCTCGGGACGAGTCAGATACTTCAAGATCTCTCTTGTTGCCGCCCCCGTGAGGTTTGCCATTCTTTCGCTGTAATTGTAAGTCATTATAATTATCTCCTTTTTTTAACGGTAAGTTCTTACCGTGATTTTACGTATATATTTTTTCGGGCAGAAACTTTACTACCAAAAAAGCAACTATCCCGACAAAAAGTCCCGCTATAACGCTCGCGCTCAACATTAACGGCAAAATTGCCATCAAATTCGTCGATGTTATCAAACTTGCGACCGCGAGTTGAGTAATATTGTGAAATACCGCGCCTATAAAACTCAATGCCATAATGCTGATTTTCGGTACCAAAAATATATATAATAACAGCATTACACTCAAACTTATAAGTCCCGCGGGAAGAGAATAAAGCAACGAACCGGGATTCCCCGCTATCAATGCGCCCAAGACACATCTCAAAATAAGAACAATATAGGCATCGATATATCCCAAAAGTATTAATGCCAACAATGTTATTACATTACTCAAGCCCATCTTTGCTCCGGGCGCAAAAGAAAGTAACGGCGGCAACATACTTTCTATTATATACATAAGCAATGCCATTGCGACAAATAAAGAAATTCTGACAATTCGTTTGATTTTCATACTTACCCCGTTACAAGGTCGCCGGGACCGCCTTCTATGTCGGCAACAATCTCTATAACTATCTCTTGAGGCAGACAAATAATTTGTTGTCCTTCGAGTTTTATTCGTCCGGTCTTTTCACAATAATGATCCGGACATCTGCTGTCTTTGACATACGCGCAACCTTTCTCTATTATGAGGCAGAGCCGCCCGCCTCCGATAACGAATTTTCCATCCTCCTCCAAAGAATAATAATCGGTAATCTTACCGTCGATTCTTACCGAAACAAACTTTCCTTCCGGTTTACGAAACGATACAAACATAATCAAAATTATCAAAACGACTGCCGCGCCGAAAATGAAAATATCCATTAATTTAAACGGTTTACTGTTTTTCAGTGCTTTTATCTTCTCGGAATGCGTCATTTATCATACCCGTAAAAATAAAATCTTTGATAATCGCCACTCGTAACTATAGTAACATTTCCCGCAAAGGACATTTGCACAATATTGTCTCTTATAAAGGGATTGCGTTCCGTAGGACTGACAACATTTACCGTCCAAGGCAAAACCTTTCCGTCAACTTTAGAATTTAAGAGGTACATATTTCCGGCGATATTGATTATAGCCGAAACAATCCCGTTTTCGATACAAATATCTCGCGCGATATCGACCGCATATCCTTTTGCGATTCCCCCCATGTCAAGTTTTAAGTCTGCATTTTTTTTGGAAACATAGTATTTTCCGTCGGATTGCCAAAGATTTAAGTCATCCATATCGCAATTTGTTTTTTCAAGTTCCGTTTCTTCTTGTGTAGGCAATTTTTCAGGAAAATTCCAACTTCCGGATTTGGATCCCGGATATGGTCTGTATTGCTTTATTCCCTCTATGTCAACGCACCACATTCTGCTTAATCCCACAACAGCGGGATTGAAAGCGCCTTCGGTTTCTCGATAAATCGAGAATGCTTCCGATAAAATTTTATAAGTTATCTCGCTTATTTCAAGGGTTACATCCTTATCCATAGCATTGAATTTGCTCAATTCGCTATCGGATAAATTCAACCCTACCGATTTTTCGATTGCATGCCATTGACTTAAAATCGTGTTTTTTACCGAGTCTGTATCTTTTCCCATAAGAGTGAGTCTGTATTCCATGGTGTCGGCAAAGATATTGCCACGATAATCGTCATAAGAGTTGCCGTAATCGGCGGATATTGTATCATCGGTAGATACTCGGGGCGTTCCGTGAACCAAATCGTAATCTTTATATTCATCATATTGCGAATCCGTAAACGCAACATCTCCTACAATTGCCATTTTTTTATCGGCGGTAAACAATACCGCGTTTAAATTTTTGCTTTCCAAAAAGGCTATGCCCTTCTCCAATCCCATTACACAAACCGCGGTAGCATAGGCGTCGGCTCTCGTACTGTCGGAAGTTATGATCGTCGCGGAAATCACAGCGTCGGGCTTATTGATATATTTTCCCGACAACTCGTCATATTCCAAAGTATATGGCATACCTCTTCGCGCGTCGATTATATGGGTTACCTGAATATACCCGTCGGGGTAATTTACCGAGCATCCGCAAAAAGCCGCAAACGAAAATATTATTGCTATCAAAAGCGTCGGTATTCTTTGCACTTACTCTCCTTTTTTCTCTGTCCGATGATAGAAAATCTTTAAGCGTTATTTTAAATCTTCATTCACCTTGCCTGTTAATTATACTACCTATTTATTTTTTTTGCAAGAGTTTTTTCCGATTTTACTGTCTTTCCTTTATAATGCCCATTTTGTAAGCTTCTATGAGTTGATTCAACTCATCTATTCGATTTTTTAAGAGCGCGCCGTCATCGGTATCTCGCACCAAAACTCTCTCTTTCATATTTTCTATTTTCTGAATTTTGGGTAAGGGTTGGACTGCCGCTTCGTCGTCGGAATCAAACACATACGGTTTATGTTCGGCAATGGCTATGTATCGGGAATTGTAAATCAATGTATACCCGCCTATGCCCGTAGTTCCTTGATACGACTTTGCCATGCCTCCGTCGATAACAAAAAGTTTTCCGCCCGCTCTTACAGGAGACTCACCCTCTTTGCTCTTTACGGGAATATGACCGTTGATGATATGAGCGGTTTCGGGATCCAATCCGAATTCCGTAATAATGCGATTGCAAATTTCGGGATCCCCTATTTTTTTGTAATACTGGTTCGCCGTTTCTTTATGTGTTGCTTTATCGGCAATGAAGCATCTTTCAAAGGTCGTCATTTTATTTTTTGCAAATAGCGGAGAAACACTGCCGCACCACATATACCACATAATATCGGCGTCATAATATGAAGACGGCATAAAGTATGCTCTTCTGACTCTGCTTTCAAGATAATCATAAAGTCTCTTTCCGCAGAAAGCGCCTTCTCCGAAATCCAGAGAAAGAAAATTGCCGTCCTCATCCATGGGCACGCAGCCGTGATACAACAAATTACCGTTAAAGCAACTGTACATACTGCCGTGACTGAACAAAAATTTTATATGTCTCTGGAGTTTTTCGCTCGAGACAAATGCTGCCGAAAGTCTCTTCATAAGTTCATATTCTTCCGGCGTAAGTTCATTTTCGTGTCCTTTCTTTACTGTAGGAAGATTTTTATCTCTAAGTTCGTATCTTTTTCCTTCTATTTCGACTGTTCCCGTTTTTTGGTCAAAGGTATGCAAAATCAATCTGTTTTTCATTCCGAATTCGGGATGTCTCATTATAAGTTGTTCGTCTAACTTAAATTGAATTACAGCAATCGCCTTATGCATTTTAGCCGCAAGTTGCATATCTACGGGATCGTATTTGTTTTGCTCGAATTGCTTGGGTCTGAAAAATTCGCAATCATCATCGGCATATACTTCGGAAGCAAATGCGGACAAAGGACGCAAATTGATACCGTATCCTATTTCCAACATATCAAAATTGTTGTAACTTACATTCATTCTCAAAACGTTTGCAATACAACTCCAATGTCCCGCGGCTGCGCCCATCCAAACCACATCATGGTTTCCCCACTGAAAATCAACATTATCATAATGTACAAGATATTCCGCAATAAGATCGGGATGAGGACCTCTGTCAAAAAGATCGCCGACAATATGGAGTCTGTCTACAGCCATTCTGCTTATTGTGAAACAAAGTTCGCAAATAAAATCTTCCGCCATAGAAGTGTCGATCAAAGAATTGATTATTTCACTGTAATAATAAGCCTTGTTCTCGTCATCTTCGGCATGCAAAAGTTCGTCCATAATATAATCGAATCCTTTCGGCAAACGTTTGCGCACTTTGCTTCTCGTATATTTCGAGGATGTTGAGCGACACACTTCTATTAATTTATATATCGTGACACGGCACCATTCGTTGAAATCGGATTCATATTTTTTTCGTCCCAAAATGACTTCGGGATTGCAAATAAGAGTAGCTAATTCGTCTCGTTCTTTTAACGTGGATTTTCCGAAAAGCCAATCTATCTTTTCGCGTATAACTCCCGATGCGGATTTCAGCATATATATAAAAGCCTGATGTTCTCCGTGCAAATCCGAGAAAAAATACTCGGTTCCCTTTGGTAAACTCAAAATTGCTTTTAAATTGATGATTTCCACTGCCGCGCTCTTAATATCCGGATATTCCTTGGAAAGTAACTCCAAATAGCGTTCTCTCATTTTTACCTCCGCACTTTTATTTTAACATCTCGAGTTTTTGAGTAAGCAACTTTTTCATATCGGTATATTTTTGAAGTTTTTCTCGTTCTTTTTGAATAAGTAAGGCGGGCGCCTTGGATACGAAACTCTCTTTGGAAAGCAAACTTTGCGCTCTTTCTATCTCGGCGTCCACCTTCTCCATTTCCTTATTCAATCTTTCGCGTTCTTTTTCAAAATCAATAAGCTGATCCATGGGAATGTAAATTTCTCCGATCTCTGTCACGAGAAGATTCATATTGCCTTGAGGCGCTTTATCGACTATGTGAACTCCGTTGCCGCTTGCCAACTTTTCTATATAATTTATTCCCGCCTTTACGGTATCCTCTACACCGTCGTTGGGTTTAATATAAATTTCCGTTCGTTTCGACTGAGGAACATTAAGTTCCGCTCTCATATTTCTTATGCTTCGTATCGTGTCGGTAATAAGCCTTATCTTTTTTATGGTTACATTGGACACAAAGTTACGTTTTGCCGTAGGATAAGGAGAAATCATTATATCTTCGGCATCTTTATTTGGCAATTCGTTATAAATCTCGGCAGTGATAAAGGGAATTATAGGGTGCAATAATTTCAAAGTTTCTCTCAGAACATACAACAACACGGAAATGGTCGAATTTCTTTTATTCAGATCGTCGCTGTAAAGAGAAGTTTTTGAAAATTCGATATACCAATCGCAGAAAATATTCCAAACAAACTCATAAAGCTCTGCCGACGCCAATCCGATTTCGTACTTATCCATATATTTAGTGACTTTTACAACCGTGGAATTAAGTTGCGCAAGGATCCATTTATCCGCCAATGTCTTTTTTACTTTTTCAATGGGAATTATTTCCGCTCCGTCGCAGTTTCCGAGAACAAATCTTGCAGCATTCCAAATCTTGTTCATGAAATTTCGGTAGCCTTCTTGTTTTTCTTCGGAATATTTGATATCCCCGCCCATCGCTATTCCGTTGACAAGCGAAAATCTTAAAGTATCCGCGCCTACTGTTCTTATGACTTCCAGCGGATCTACACCGTTTCCCGAAGATTTGCTCATTTTTTTACCGTGAGCGTCTCTTACTATACCATGAATAAGCACATCGGAAAAAGGCTTTTTGCCTGTATAATTGAGTCCCGAAAAAATCATCCTCGAAACCCAGAATCCTATAATATCATACGCCGTTACAAGTACCGATGTCGGATAAAAATATTCGAGATCGGGAGTTTTTTCCGGCCAGCCCATCGTGGAAAAAGGCCATAAAGCCGACGAAAACCAAGTATCCAAAACATCCTCATCTTGTCTCATCGGTTTTCCGCACTTCGGACAAAACGCTTTGTTTTCCACGGTAGCGATGGTTTCTCCGCAGTCATCGCAATAAAATACGGGTATTCGATGTCCCCACCAAAGTTGTCTGGAAATACACCAATCCTGAGTATTTTCCATCCAATGCAAATATTGCTTTTCAAAACGTTTGGGGATAAAAGTAATATCGCGCTTTTTCACTGCGTCTATTGCGGGTTTTACCAGCTCGTCCATCTTAACAAACCATTGTTCCGAAACCATGGGTTCTATAACGGTATGACAACGATAACAATGCCCCACATTGTGATTATAATCCTCGGTCTTTACCAAGAATCCTCTATCCGACAAGTCTTTTACTATCTGTTTTCTTGCTTCGTCTCTGTCAAGGCCGTTATAAATACCTGCGTTTTCATTGAGGATACCGCTCTCGTCCATAATTTTTATCAACGGAAGATCGTGACGTTTTCCGACATTGAAATCGTTGGGGTCATGAGCGGGAGTGATCTTTACGGCGCCCGTACCGAAATCTTTTTCGACATAAGAATCCGCTATGATGGGAATTTTTCTGTCGGTAAGCGGCAAATCAACGGTCTTTCCTACAAGATGTTTGTATCGCTTGTCGGAAGGATGAACCGCTACCGCCGTATCTCCCAAAATGGTTTCGGGACGAGTGGTTGCAACTATTATCTTTTCATTGCTGTCGGTAACTGGATATGCGATATGCCAAAGATGAGAAGGATCTTCAACATATTCCACTTCTGCATCGGAAATGGCTGTATGACATTCGGGGCACCAATTTATAATTCTATTGCCCTTAAAAATCAATCCTTTTTTATATAAGTTTATAAAAACTTGTTTTACCGAGCGAGAACGTTCTTCATCCATTGTGAAGGCAAGTCTGTCCCAATCGCAACTGCAACCCAAAGTTTTTATCTGTTCGACAATTTTGCCGCCGTACTTGTCTTTCCATTCGAAAGCCCGTTTTAAGAAGCCCTCTCTTCCGAGTTCTTCTTTGGTTATTCCTTCATCGCGAAGAACTTCTATAATTTTGACTTCCGTGGCAATCGAGGCATGGTCTGTTCCGGGAATCCAAAGAGTTTCGAACCCTTTCATTCTTTTATAACGGATTATTGCGTCCTGAATCGTGTCGCCGAGAGCATGTCCTATATGCAGTTGTCCCGTAACATTGGGCGGCGGCATGATTATACAGAAAGGTTTCTTTTCCTTGTTGGGCTCTGCCGAGAAATAATTCTTTTCAAGCCATTTGTTGTAAATTGCGGTTTCAAATTCATTGGGAGTGTATGTTTTGTTCATATAAAAAAGTCTCCGATAATTATCTCCTGTTTATTATATCATAAGATTTCGGCTTTATCAAGCAATTTGATATTTTTTTCGTTAATCATCCGCTTAATGCGTAACATAAAAAATTCGATTTACATAAGATGAGGTATAAAATATTTTCAATCAGGAGAACCTCAATGAAAAAAATTATCTCTCTTTTGCTCTGTGTGATGTTTATTGCCGCAGCGCCCTTTTGTTTTGCGGCTTGCTCAAACAATACTTCTTCGAAAATACGTTTGAGCGAAGTTACGCACAGCATATTTTACGCACCTCTTTATATTGCCATAAACAATGGTTACTTTTCCGATTACGGTATAGAAATCGAACTTTCGAATGCCGGCGGAGCGGATAAAGTTATGACGGAAATCGCTTCGAAATCCGCCGATATCGGACTTATGGGTCCCGAAGCCACTATTTACTGTCATGTCAACGGTCAAAGAAATTATCCTGTAATATTCGGTCAACTGACTCAAAGAGACGGATCTTTTCTTGTGGGCAGAAACAATGAACCCGATTTTAAATGGAGTAATTTAAAAAATACTCACATTCTCGCGGGAAGACCCGGCGGGGTTCCCGCCATGACTTTACAATATGTCATCGAGGACAAAGGCGGACTTAGTCTCAACGATCTTAACTTCGACACAAGCGTCGCCTTCGATCTTATGGTCGGCGCTTTTGAAGGCAGCGAAGAATACGATTACTGCACGATGTTCGAACCTACCGCTTCGGAATTTGTTGCTGCGGGCAAAGGATATATCGTCGCATCCGTCGGAGAAGCCTCGGGCGACGTCCCCTATACCGCATTCAGCGCTTCTAAAAATTATTTGTCGAAAAACAGACAACTCGTTTCCGATTTTCTCTCGGCTGTTGTAAAAGGATACAGATACCTTGTAGAAAATTCCCCCGAAAAAGTTGCCGAATCATTGGCTCCCTCTTTCCCGGGAAGCAACCTCGGATATATGGCATCTTCCGTAAAAAGATATCTCGAAATCGACGCTTGGTGCCATACTCCCGTAATGTCGAAAGGCGCCTTCGAAAGACTTCAGGATATTATGCAAAACTCCGGAAATCTTTCGCAACGAGCGGATTTTTCAATAGCGGTAGATAATTCCATCGCAGAATCGCTTTAATATAAAAATACAAGAGAAAAACATTAAGATAGTTGTGTTTAAGGAGCCTTTACAAATGGAAAAACTGAAAATGAAAGACGTAAGTCTGACTTATCAATCATTGTCCGGCGAAACGAAGGCGCTTGAAGATATAACATTTTCCGTATCGGACGGAGAATTTATTGCCATAGTCGGTCCGTCCGGTTGCGGAAAAACAACGATTTTGTCCTTGGTTTCGGGATTGATTGCGCCTTCCGAAGGAGAAATATTCATCAACGGAGAGCCTGTCCGAAAACCCAACGGTAAGGTCGGATATATGCTTCAAAGAGACCAACTTTTCGAATGGCGAACGATTGAGTCGAATGTAATCTTAGGGCTGGAAATTTGCAAAAAAGCCACTCGGGAAAATAAAGAATATGCAAGAGAATTGCTCGAAAAATACGGACTCGGCGACTTTAAAAAGAGTTTTCCCAACGAGCTTTCGGGAGGAATGAGACAGCGCGCCGCTCTTATAAGGACGCTCTCCTTCCGTCCTGAGATTCTCTTGTTGGACGAAGCCTTTTCCGCGTTGGATTTTCAGACGAGACTTGCGGTCTGTGATGATGTTTACGATATAATCAAAAAAGAAAAAAAGACAGCCTTGCTTGTAACTCACGATATTTCGGAAGCCGTAAGCATGGCAGACAAAATCATTGTTTTATCACAGCGTCCCGCTAAAATAAAAAATATATACACTCCGGATCTCCCTGTTGTCTCTCCTCTTAAGAGAAGGGAAGAACCAACATTCTCAAAATGGTTCGATATTATATGGAAGGAGGTCAGCAAATGAAAAACTCGGATTTGCATAGACAATTTATAAGAAAACATCGCAATAATAAAATAAAGATCTTAGCGTGCCAAATCGGTGTTTTGATATTATTTTTGTTCTTGTGGGAATTGTTTGCCCGTATAGGAATTATCGATGACTTTATCATGAGTTCTCCTTCCCGTATAATCAAAATGTTCGGCGCCCTTGGCGAACAGCATATATTCAAACACATAGGAATAACCGTTCTCGAATGTATTCTCGGCTTTACTCTCTCGACTGTGATAGGAAGTCTTATAGCAATTGCCTTATGGTGGTCTGTTACTTTGCGAAAAATTCTCGAACCTTATCTTGTTGTCCTTAACAGTTTGCCTAAAATAGCATTGGGACCTATAATCATAATCTGGGTAGGCGCGGGAATGAAAGCAATAGTTACAATGGCAGTGCTTATATGTATCATAGTGACTATCATAAGCGTATTGAACGGCTTCCTTAGCGCCGATGAAGGTAAAATTCTATTATTACAATCGATGGGCGCGAACAAATTTCAGATATTGATAAAGTTGATTCTCCCCTACAGTATTCCAAATTTTATTTCCGTATTGAAAATCAACGTCGGATTGGCCTGGGTAGGAACGATTATGGGAGAATATTTGGTTTCTGCAGCAGGACTCGGATATTTGATCATATACGGCGGGCAAGTATTCAAGTTAGACCTTGTCATGGCGTCTACGGTTATACTTTGTATTCTTGCTACGCTTATGTATCTTGCCGTTGCCATTGTTGAAAAGCGTATTAACAAAAAGCGCAGATAGCCGATTTCTTCTGACAACAAATCCGAGACATGATACGATGTAAACAATTCCGGCGGCTCCGATGATTGGATACAGATAAGTCACAACATTGGAAAATCCGAAATTCGATATCACAAGTCCGGAGATAAAAATCGCAGAGACGGAAAACAATTTTGACTTTGTCAAGCCGAAAAGCCATGAGTACAGAGTCGCCATAGCCGTAAGCATGGTAGTAAAAATGCTTACGGCTATCGCTATCACTACGATAATTTTTAATGCAAGAGAATCGTTGCACAAAGCAAGAACGGGCATATCGACGTTTATATCGATGTTGTTAAGAGCGAGAATGAGCATAGCCATAAGTATGGTAAGTATCAAAGATGAAATCAACGAAGAAAAAATTATTGTCTTTTTATCCAATTCATGCAAAGTTACAAAAAAGCCACTGGAAAGCATTAAGTTCATGCCTATATATATCAGTAAGGAGTAACCTCTGAATTCGCCGGAAAAAGAAAACGGATACTCGATATTTAAAAAACTCACCGCAAAAAGAGCCGCTATTATGATGGGAACTATCATATTGCTGACTTTCATTATACCGCCTATCCCCTTTACTGTAATAAGCGCGCAAATGCCTCCGCTTATTAATGAGTAAATCGGTTTTATAGGCAAAAATTCATTAAACAAGCTATCCATACCCGCCAGCATACCCGATAATACAATCAAACTGTTAAAAAGCAAAAAGAAGTCGGCGATAAAATGGAATTTTCCCATTATCGCTTTATTGGCTTCGGAAATATTGTTCTTTTTGACTACCGAGCCTATGTATAAGAAAATCATATTGAAAATAAAATAACCGACTCCGCATACGGGCGCAATCCATATTGAAATATGATTGCCGAAAAAGGAAACAAGTTCCCTACCCGAAGCAAAGCCGGCTCCTATTATCGCTCCGATTACAAGCATGGAAATGCTGAAATATCTTTTCATAATATTAAAATATTTCGGCGAGCGATATTATATGCTTTTAATTTTTTTTGCCGTTATTTTTTATTTGAATATATGTTGCATCCTCGGAAAAGTCGCGATATTCGTCATCCACTAATCCACCCATTCTTTCTATTGCATTTTTGATTTCCAAAAAATCCGAATATTTGCAATTATCGAGCGCTCTGTACAGCATTGCCACACATCGCTCATCGCCGTATTGTCCGAGATATTGCGCATACAAAGGAATATTATCACCGGAAGAAAACAACTCAACAAGCAAGTTATATGTGCGGTCGTCCTTCGGCGCATCCAATAATATTTCGGCATAAATCGTTTTTACTCTTTCGTCGGCGTCCTCCAACCTTGAATAAATCTCATTCGATACAATTGCGGCATTTTCTTTAAGGCTTTCGATGATCGTTTCTTGCAGTTCTTCATCGGGCTCATGATTTTCGATCATATCCAAATAAAGTTCCGTAGGTAAAACATTTTCGTATTCACGCAATATTTCAACGCATGTTATTCCGAGAGTCTCGTTTCTGTTCTCCTTTATTGCCTGTATAAGAAAAGGCGCACATTCTTTACATAATACTATTCTATCCACCAAAATTTGCTCTATATTTCCCGAGTCGGAATTTATTTTCAATAATTCGACCAAAGTCTCGGGATCGTCCAATTCATACAGAAATTCTTTGGGAGACTTTCCCGTAAGTTCACGACAAGATGCATTTTCCCACTCATCGTAAAGTTTCGGCATCATATGTTCCATTTTATGCGGAGTTAAATCGGGATTTTCGGCAACTTTTTTCTTTAAAAAATTTTCAAACAGCTGTCCGAAATCAATTAAATTATTGTCCATAAATCAATTCCTCAAAAACTTTAAAGTCTGTCATGTCACATTCCATGTTATCGCAACAACTTTCCTCGCTCATACTCTTTCCCATAACGAATTTAAGCATTACTGCAGCCAGCGCATTATAATTCGGTTTTGTCATACATTCCAATTTGCTTTCCGCTTGTATAACTTTTTCGAATGCCTTATTGAGTTTTGAGGTAAACTTCTTTTCCATCATTATCAATAAAGAATAAACTCTGCAATATGCAGGAAAAAGCCTGTGATTTCTGAAATCGACGGAAATTTGCGGATGCGTGATTTTCAATCTGTCATTTACCGTAATCGCTATTTCCAAGAAATAAGGATTATTTATCATGTAATAATACAATATCTCCCTTTTCGCGCGTAAATTGGCAAAAGGATCGAGCAAGAACTCCTTAAGAAGAGGTTGGTATTTTTTAATTTTGCTCAACAAAGGCACCAAAGATAACTGTACTGCCGCAAAATCATTCTGAAAAAGCCAATTTATTTTTATATCATACATTTCATCCGTCTTAATTTGTCTTTCAAAAGCAGATACGCTCAAATGGCTTAAATTATCGAGATCCGATAGCCACATCGCGGTCTGCACCGCAGGAATAATGGGCAATACTTCGAATTTTGCTTCATCGCTTCTTTCCGAAATCTGCATAGCGTAAAATCTTACGGTTGCATCATAAGGGAAAAGCCGTAACGCATCGACGATCAGTTTCTTCGCTTTTGCATATTCTCCGCAATTATACTCCGCTTGTGCTGCGCAGATCAAATAATCTCTGTCGAATGGAATTTGAGATATTATCTTTTCGAAATATTCTGCAGTCAAGACATCATCGCCTATCAACTTAAAGCTGACCGCTATTTTTGCGAGTTCCATAACATCATTTATTTGCATGTTTCGCAATTGCGCTATGATCTCGTCTCTTTCCTCGATTCTTTCCAGCATATCGAGAGCCGTAAACTTTTGGCTTAAAGCCATGATATTGCGCGGTTGCAAAGCCAAAACTTCATCGCAATAAAGCAGAGCTTCTTCGGGCTTATCCAAGGCAATCGAGAGCATTGCCAAAAAGTTCCTTGCGTCAACATATTGATAACTTTCCTTACCTACCGACTTTAATAATTCTTCGGCAAAATCGAACTGTTCGGCAATAATCATTTTATGGGCAAGTTGTATCTCTTTGGTTTTATCTCGTTTGTCGAATATTTCTATATTGGATTGAGGCAAAAAATCAAATTCCTCGGTATCGAAATCCTCGTCTTCGAAAATACCCTTATCCAAACAATACTTAAAATAGTATAAAGCAGAATCGGGCTCTCCTATCTCCATAAAACATTGAATTATATATTTCAGAACGTCGCAATCATCGCCTATTTTATACAAGACCAAAAAGAACTCTTTCAAAGCATAAGAGTAATGTCCTATATTATAATAAGCAATTGCAAGATCCAATCGTCGCTCGTTGTCAAGCCCCCTTGACGAAGCGGAACGATACAACAAATTTATACCTTGAATATAATCGCCTTCTTCCAATTTATCGACCGCTTTGGAATATATATTTTCTTTTTTCAAAGAAATCGTTGCCACTTTTTACTCCTTGATTTTCTTGCAAATAAAATGAATCCGCTGTGAGGTGTCCTTTTTTCTTTCCGAAAGCCGTTCTCCCTTCAAAGTCACCGAAAATCCCCTCTTTTTCAATTCTTCCGTCAGAGTATTCTCATCATGTATATACATAGTCTGCGTTTCTTCTTTTTTTATATATTTTCCCTTTCCGTCCGAAGCAAAGAACGTCAGTTCCATATCGAGTCTGCGTCCTTGCGGCAGATTATTGCGCCAAATATAAGTTATCCCGTCATTTGTTTCCGAAAAGGTATTTCCCGCCAAAATTTGCTTTATGCGATATGCGGTACTTAAATCGAAAATAAAAACCCCTCCCTTTTTCAAATAAGAAGAAACTCTTGCAAAAAGAGGCGCGGGATTACTTATATAATTTATTCCGTCGCACATACAAATACAAAAATCCTGCTTTCCGAATGGAACAAAATCCTTCATATCTTGCCTTATAAAATTTGCTTTGATTTTTTCCCGCAAAGCATTTTCATAGGCTTTGGCAAGCATCTCTGCAGAAATATCCACACCTACTACATCAAAACCTCTCTTAATCAAACCTATGGTAAATTTACCCGTTCCGCAAGCAAGATCAACGCCTGTTTTTCCGCATAAATATTCGGAGACGGAATCTATCCATTCGGCATAATTCGCCGTCATAAGAACATCATAAAATTCGGCAAAATTTTCGTACAAGTTATTTCTTACCCTTTTTTTGACTTTTGATAATTCTTTCTCTTGCCACTACTATGCTGTTTTCGTACAAGAAGTCGCCGTATACGCTCCAAGCCAAAAGTACAAAAGACGCCAAATATAAAGCGAATATTATAAATCCGAAAGTAGAAAGCAATATCGAAAAGAAATTATTGCTACTCAATGAGCCTACATACAGGTACATAAGATAAATTATGAGCGCGACGGGAGCCATTGTTACAACAAACATAATAAGACTCTGAAGAGGCAAACGGAATGTAAACAAAAAACAGTTCTTTAACGCGCCGCCCAACTTCATTTCGTAGCAAACATTTTGTGTGATATACAGCATGGCTATGCAGATCGTTACAATAATAATCATTGCCATAAGGACGATCATAATTATTTTGATTGCAAGAGTAGCGCCGCTTGATAAGGTGGAAATATAATCCAATCCGAAAATTGCAAACATTATAGCCAAAGTTTCCAAGCCCAAAATAAATCCGAACCATAAGCACGGCATTGCCTGTCTTTTGATCCCGCGGAAAAATGTTTTGAATATCTTAACCTTTTCATCCTGCATTATCTGTCGAACGGTATAAGCCCCTCCCGCAATACCAAAAGATGCTATTATAAAAAACAGCACCAAAATTGTGTATTTCAAAATATTATAGTAATATTTATAATATTCCGCAAGTTCGGAAATACCGTTTACTACGGGATAACCTATACCTATATTTGCCGAATACGGCAATAAAGAATTTGCCGAAGAAGCAATAACCGTAATATAAATCATCCAAATTATTGCAGGCAAAATAAAAAGAATCGTCAAAAGATTGGTCTTCATTAATTTGCCGGGACAACGCGAGTATAATTCTTTTACATAAGAAATTCTCGACCCCGATATTTTTACGGGAAACATATCATCTCTGTCGTTGCCAACGCTGACAAGATCCACGAGACCGAGTTTTTCTTTTTGTTTTTTAGCCATATAAAATCTCCTATAAGCTGTCTATATTTATTATACATTAATTTGCGAAAAAATTCAATTGTTTAGTAGCACTATGATAAATTATTTCATAAACATTATTAGCCTTTTTTATCGGAGCGTATTTATGATTAAGAAATATGATATTGCAGTAATCGGCGCAAGCGGACTTGTCGGTCAAAAAGTAATAGAAATGCTTTTTACAAGAAAATTTCCTTTGGATAAACTTTATCTTTTTGCCGGCGCCGAATCGGAAGGAACGCAAATTTACGCGGGTGGAAAAATTTACACAATAAAACAAACGAATATTAATGATTTTCCAAATTGCCATTTCGTTTTTATGTGTGTCAATAACGAACTATCGTCGATTTTTTCTCCCATTTTAAGCCGCAAGAACTGCATAGTGATAGATAATTCTTCACGATGGAGAATGGATCGCGAAGTACCTTTGGTAGTCCCGGAAATCAATGCCGAAGAAATTCGAGGACAAAAGTTGATAGCGAATCCCAACTGCTCTACCGTACAACTTGTCAATGCGCTCTATCCGCTCAGTCGCAAATACGGAATAAAAAGAATAGTAATAAGCAGCTATCAATCCGTAAGCGGCGCGGGATACGAAGGACTTAACGATCTTATGTATTCAAGGAACAAGCCCGTCGCCTTCAAAAAGCCCATTATAAGCAATTTAATTCCTCAAATCGATGAATTCGACGAAAGCGGATATTCGCTTGAAGAACTGAAAATCATGCGTGAAACAAATAAAATTATGAAAAGCAATATAGCCATTACATCTACCGCGGTACGAGTTCCCGTATATTATGCGCATGGAGAAAGCGTAAATATCGAACTATCATCCGAATTTGATATTCGCGACGTTATCAGTGAAATGCAACGGTTTGAGAATCTTATCGTATCTCAAGATGATAAAACATATTTTACGAATATCGACGCAGTCGGTCACGATCAAGTCTTTGTCAGTCGTATAAGGAGAGATAACACCGTCAAAAACGGGCTTAATATGTGGATCGTTGCGGATAATATACGAAAAGGAGCCGCAACAAATGCCGTACAAATAGCCGAAACCATCATTTCTCAAAAGGAGCAGTTTTATGAGTTTATTTAACGGGTGCGGAGTTGCGCTTGTAACGCCCTTCAAAGACAACGGTATCAATTATGAAATGGCTGAAGCCTTGTTGGAAGATGTTATAAATAAAAAAGTCAATGCCGTTATAGTATTGGGTACCACCGGCGAAGCCAGCACTATGACTACAGATGAAAAATTATCTTTTCTTAATTTTATTGTACATAAAACCGCAAGTCGAATCCCCGTAATAGCAGGCTCGGGTGGAAACAACACCGCCGCAGTAGCGGATTTTTGTTCTCTTGTTCAGGATTGCGGCGTAGACGGCTTGCTCGTTGTTACACCCTTTTATAATAAGTGTACTCAAAACGGCTTGATAGCGCATTATTCGGGAGTTGCGAAAGCGGTACATATTCCGATTATAGCGTATAATGTCCCTGCTCGCACAGGTCTGAATATATTCCCTCAAACCGCGCTCAAACTTGCGGAAATTCCGAATATAGTGGGAATAAAAGAGGCTTCGGGAAATATGGCTCAAATGCAAGAAATTCTGAGACTTACCGAAGGAAAACTTTCCGTTTACTCAGGAGACGATGCTTTCACCGCAGCCTCGATGTTTATGGGCGCAGACGGCGTTATTTCGGTGGCGGCAAATGTTGTCCCCGACCTTATGTGTTCTTTAACACAGAGTTGTCTCAACGGCAATTGGCTTTCTGCGAGAGAAATGCAATTAAAACTATTACCTCTCATAAACGCTCTTTTCTCCGAAGTCAATCCGATACCTGTCAAAAAAGCGTTGCAATTTATAGGATTTGATTGCGGGCTTCCCCGTCTCCCTCTTACCGAAATGGAAAGCGCAAACGCAAAACGATTGTACGATGAGCTTTTGAATCTCAGGAGAATTTGAAATGCAATGTTTTATAAGCGGTATAAGCGGAAAAATGGGTAAAACTCTGCTTTCTTCTCACCTTCCCGATATAGAAATTTGCGGCGGGATGGATAGGCAAAACATCTATGATTCCTCGCTTTCTCCCACAAATGTTTTGCCCGCTTTCGATGTAATAATAGATTTTTCGCATAAAACCGCTCTGCCGAAAGTCCTTGAAATCGCTCAAACCGTCAGGAAACCTTTGGTGATTGCCACCACGGGATTTGATGATGAGGACATCGAAAAAATAAAAAGAGCCGCAACTAATATTCCTATTCTGCAAATTTCAAATACAAGTTACGGTATATTTGTCGTTAAAGAAATTCTGAAAACAATATCACCTTTACTTTTGGAATGGGACTGTGTTATCTGCGAAAAGCATCATAAAAATAAAAAAGATTGTCCGTCGGGCACTGCGTTATCTCTCAAAGAAAATATCCGACAAAAGGATAATAACCGAATATCAATTAATTCGATACGCGGAGGGACAATTTGCGGCGAACATGAAATAATATTCTTGGGCGATGATGAAGAAATAAAAATCACTCATATTGCCTATAGCAGAAAAATTTTTGCCGTTGGCGCAATAATGGCTGCAAAAAAATTAATTAAGATGCCTCACGGTTACTATACCGAACTATAAACCCACAAAGAGAATAAGCAGCCCCTCACCTTTTCTCAAAAAAAGAAACCCTCGGGGCCATCGAAGGTTTCTTTTGATATTAATATTAAATTGAGATTGCTTTATGAGATATAATCGATTAAAGCGATTTATATAACTTAATTATCGAGCCGCCGTAAATATTCAAGGAATTTCCGAAATATTCCTCGATAACATTCCAATCCGAAGAATCATATCTTGAATTCAAGTCGTCGGCATCGATTTCAAGCGTTTCGATATAGTCGAATTGTAATGCAGAAGAATCGTCGAGTCCGTCGAAAATCAATTCAAAGTCTCCGAAACTTTTAGGAAGATCTAATTCGATCTGCGACTTCCCGTCGGGTTCGATCGTAAATTCATCGTCGGTCATTACCGATCTTACCGTAATTCCCGAAACCGAGGAAATTCCCGAAACCGTAAGTTTGACTTTGCTCTGCTCGGAATCGGATACAATTACCTGATAACGATTTTTATCTTCGGAATCTCTTGTAATATCGGGTTCTCGCTGCACAAGTCCCGAGATTTTTGCTATGGCTTTTACATAAGCGCCTTGTGACGGATCCCATTCAAAGCCTTCGAGAGCCGCGGATATTTCTTTATATACAAGCGGATCGTAAATCTCGAAATAAGAATTTTCCTCGTTCGCATCATAGACATACACCATGGAGTTTTGTTTGAACGCGTCCATACCGAGCGCATTCACAACAATGTTTTTACCCATAGTTACTCCGATTCCGCCGACAAAAAGATTTACAATTACCATTATAACGGCAACGGCTATAACCAAATATCTGTTCTTATATTTTCTGTCTACATAATTTACTTCGTATTTAGTAACTGTTTGCTCTGTAAACTTGCCTTTCTTCGCCCTATCTTCAACCATTGCTTTTTCCGTCTTTTGTACTCTCACCGCTTTTTTGGGAAGTTTATCGACAATCTTTTGGAACGAGGGTTTTATCAAACCGATATAAGGAGTGGCAAATCCTATCATCAATGCAAAAGCCGTGCACAAAAGAGGCAAATACATAAGATACGAATAAGACGAAACCGTCGCCAAAATATTTATGAATACAGGCAAAACTATTATTACAGGTAATATATAAAGGAAAAGTTTACCGAGACTGTCATTATGTTTTTCAAAATATTTTTGTTGCGCAAATACCGAAATAAGCATGACTATCAATTCCAAAACGGCAAGTATTGCAAAGACAAAACCGTAATGCGGTAAAAATCCTCCGATAATTCCCAAAATCGAAGCGATTATTATATTGCCTCGGGTAACATCGGCAGGTTTGCAAGCAAATATTTTTTTGAAAATCATTTGAGAGCCGGTTATGACGGGAATTGTCAAAAGCAACATACAAGCAATTATTCCGGGACCCGAATATCTTAACGAAGCAATCGCCTCGACGGGAATAATAGTAAATAAAGAAAGAACCAACAGCATTATATAATACAACAGCATCATTATTATTGCGGTCAATGCAAGCGAAAGAAATTGCACTACGAAGCCTTTTCCCGCGCCTACAAGGTTGAACGCCTTCTTTTTCATATTTACTATAATTATTGCGGCAAGGAAAACTATTATAAGCGACGCAAAAATATAACCTACCATATAAGGCAATGCCATAGATAATCCGAATAAATTAAAGCAAAAGACTTTTTCGTCTCCTGCTGCCGTTGCCAAATCATAATCGGCAAAGCGCGAAGCCAAGTTATAAATCACATTCGAATAATTTGCCAATGTCTTGGCTGAAAATTTTTCTTCCCCCGAAAATTTATTGAAATTGAGACCGCTGCTGTTTGCTATTCTCGCATAAGCACAAGAAAACAAATCGGAATCGGTTTTTCCGACAGAAGACTTATACAAAGGCGCGATCACAGATGAGGACATTCCCTTACCGGCAACGGCATTTACATCGGAAATAAAAGAATAGTTTCCCTTGACGTCAATAAGATTCATTGCGCCTGCGCTCGAAAGTGAATCGAGATCTACCGCCGCCTTTATTCTTTCCGTTGCTCCGTCAAAGCCTTTGAATCTATAAAGGAAATTATATAATCCGAAGTTATCCCCCTCGCTTGCATCCGCAAAGAGAAATATTATTCCGTTTTTCGCAGACAGAGAAACTTCGTTTATCGCATTGGCTATAAGCGCGGATACCGGAATATTGTCGTAGTCCGAAGAATGGCTTCGATTATATCTTGTATAAAAAAGTACTACATCGGAATTTGCGGTGACTCCGGGAATATACGCCACAATGTTGGAAGGTTCTATTCCGACTGCCGAAAAAGTCGTATTCGAAGCCAAATCCATATTCTCGGACAAAGCCTCATTGGTTTCCGCATTGATTGTCTGTTGATGCAATGCAACAGAAGGTACATTACGATCTCCCTCGGTTTGAGTGTTGTAATTCAACTCATCATCTTCGTCGGCAACGGCTTCGGGCATAGCTCTTTTGTATCCCGCCGAGGACAACAAATTCATTATATAATTTTGTTGATTTTCGGCAGGCAACTCGGTAACATAAGTTTCGGCAGAACTCAACGCCGCCTCCGACAAGCCCGTGGACGAACCTACGCTATATGCACTGTTTATTCCCAAGCTCAAAGAAACTATCAAAAGCGCAGCCAATAAACAATACCATATTCTTTTAAAAACTTTCATTCACTTTCCCCCGTAAGTATTATGGTAGTAAATATAATATATTTTACCACACCGAGAGAAAAAATACAAATGAAATCAAGTCGAAAACTTAAATTTATGCACAACATCTGCGATAATTTTCGAGTTCATTACGCAGTTTTTCGTTTGTGTAATTTAAAACAGAACTTTCGCAGTCGATTATACATATATTTCCGCTGATGAGAGTCGCCTCGCCGAGGAGTTTCTTTCCCGTTATTTTGGACTTCAAAAAACTTTTTGTGATACAACCTTCGACATTACAGTCCATTGCTATGCCCACGGTGTTCCCGTCAAAACTTTTCATAATTACCTCCCCGAACAATTCGTCCTCCTGAATTATCAAAGGTTCTCCTACTCTTACTTTTTTAATCAATGACGCGCTGATATACATATTTTTATCCTCCGTTTTTTTCTAAAGTTTACAATCAAATAGTTGACAACATAGTGTCACTATTTATATAATAAAATAAATACGATTTATATTTAAGGAGACAAATATATGCAATCGGGAGTTATGTTCGGAATTCTTATAACAATATTGAATAAGAGAATAGTAACAAGACAATACCTTGCGGACAAATTTGAAATGAGCACAAGGACAATCGGAAGATACATAGACAAACTTGCCGAAGGCGGCATTCCGATTTATTCATTGCGAGGCGCAAACGGAGGTTATACCATCCCCGATGATTTTCGTATGGACAAATCTTATTTTACAATAGATGAGCTCGGAAGAATTATCTCTTCGCTTGAGGCGACAAAGCAAGGATTCAATGACAAGCAAAACGACATTATTATAGATAAAATCAGCAATCTAAAAAATTTCAAAACCGAAGAAAAATATTTGTTGAAGAGCAAGACTTTGATTATCGATGCGGGAACTTGGAACAATCCTCAGAAATTCAGAAATAAAATATCGACTGTAAATAAGGCTATCGAAGAAAGTCGTACAATAACCATGTCTTATACAGATAAAAATGACAACACTTCCATACGAGAATTTGCGCCTTATTGTCTCGCTCTTCGGGAAGGAATATGGTACACTATAGGTTGGTGTTATTTCAGACAGGATTTCAGATTATTCAAACTTGCCAGAATAAACAGCATGAAAATCAACGACACTCATTTCGAACGCACCAATTATGATGTGTATCAAAAATTGAACGAACATTTCCAAGACAACGATCTTGTAGAAATAAAATTCGAATTCGAACCCTCTATACGCGCAGAAATAGAAGAATGGCTGGGCGCAGACGCGATCACTCTAACACCCGATAATAATTTCTTAGTGTCCGCATCGCTGTACGGCGGAAACGAATTGAAAAGAAAACTGCTCTCTTTCGGCTCCGAAATAAAAATAATTTCTCCCTCTGTTTTGAAGGAAGAAATTCTTGTTGAGTGCCGAAGAATCGACCGCGTCTATAACGATTGAGTTTTAAGGCTTTATAAGTCCTTTGATAATCGATTTTATGTCGTAGAGTTTTTTGACGGCGTTTACCTTTTTTATATATTTCCGCGTTTCGATATACGGAATAGTCGTTCCGCTTTCAATCCAATTCGCAACATTTCCTTCGCCCGCGTTGTATGCAGCCAGAACAAGGCTCGGCTCATGGAATTTATCAAAGAGATATTTTAAATATTTACATCCCAAATCTATATTTATATCGATGTTTTTCAGTATGTTTTCATTAATTTCGTCTCCGTATAACCAAGACGCGGTGGACGGCATCAGTTGCATAAGTCCGATGGCACCTTTTTCGCTTTTCGCAGAGACATCGAAGCGGCTCTCCGTCCATATTATTGCATAAACGAGTTCGGGTTCAAGGTCGTACTTTTGAGAAGCCGAATATATCTGTTTATTGTACTTTGAAGGAAAAAGCAAGAAAATCGCAAAAAAAACAAATAGCAGAAATATTATAACGGATACGATCGATATTAAAAATACTTTATTCCTTGTCGATAATTTTTTCATATACATCGGAAACGGCGCGCCTCAAAGTCTCAAAATCGCCGTCATTATGTATAATATAATCGGCTTTTTCCTCTCTTTCTTTATCCGAAAGTTGATTTGCGATCATCTGTGAGGCAAGACTGTCATTTATATTATCCCTTGTTTTTAAGCGCGCTATTCTTACCGACAGTTCGGAAGTCACACATACAACGCAATCCATAGTCTTATCGAATCCCGTCTCGAACAGCAAGGGAACAACAACCAAAATAAAACCATCCGCAATATCCCGAATTTGTCGTGATATTTCCTCGAGAATAAGTCCGTGCGTCAAAGCGTTGAGTTTTGCAAGTTGACTATCGTCATTGAATACGTATTCTCTTAACGCTCTGCGATTGAATATTCCGTTTTCAAAAGCAAAGGGAAACTCCCGAATTAAAACCTTTTCCCCCTCGGAACCGGGTTCTGTAACTTTTCTGCTTACTACATCGGCATCTATAATATATGCGCCCAAAGAGGCAAATATTTTTGCAGCTTCGCTTTTCCCCGAAGCGATTCCTCCCGTAAGACCGACGACAATCTTTTTCATCAACAATCCGACCACCTTTTTCCGCATTCGATATTGACTTCCAAGGGTACGTTAAGCTGAACGCAATTTTCCATATTCGACTTTAAAATATCCTTAACTTGTTGTATTTCGGTATCAAAAGCATCTACTATAAGTTCGTCATGAATCTGTAAAATAAGTTTGGACTTCAATCCCTCGAGGGCTTTATCGACTTTTATCATCGCTATTTTAATTATATCGGCAGCGCTTCCCTGTAGTGGCATATTCATAGCGGCGCGCTCTCCGAAACTTCTCAAATTAAATCTCGAGCTGAACAGTTCGGGAATTTTTCTTTTCCTTGAAAAGACAGTCTCGGCATATCCCTTTTCTTTTGCCGTGGCTATAAGTCCATCAAGATATTGCTTTACTGCAGCGAATTTTTCAAAATATTTTGTTTTATATATATGTGCTTTCGCCGAAGAAATTCCCAAACTTTGCCCAAGTCCGAAATCGCTGATTCCATAGATTATTCCGAAATTGACAACTTTTGCTTCCCTTCTCATTTTCGGTGTGACTTCCGATAATTTTACATCGAATATTTCCGCTGCGGTGGCAGCATGAATATCTTCTCCTTTATGATAAGCCGCAATCATTCTCTCATCGCCGGAAAAACTTGCCAATAATCTCAACTCGATTTGCGAGTAGTCTGCCGAAACCAAAGTACAGTCGGGTCTGCTGATAAAAACTTCTCTCAAGCGTTTTCCCTGTTCTTCTCTGATGGGAATATTTTGTAAATTAGGCTCCTTGCTTGAAAGTCGTCCCGTGGTTGTCAACATTTGATTAAACTCGGTATGAATTACTCCGTCTTTCTGAACAAGTTTTTTCAGCCCGTCTATATAAGTGCTTTTCAGTTTCGAAACCGCTCTGTATTCCAAAATTTCATTGACGATAGGATATTCAGTCAGACTTTCGAGAATGTCGGCATTTGTCGATTTCTTTGCTTTACCGTTGCCGGGATACGGTATTTTCAAATCGTCAAAAAGAGTTTCGCCGAGTTGTTTGGGAGAATTTATATTGAATTTCTTTCCCGCCATAACATAAATCTTTTCTGTCAATAAATTCATCTTTTGAGAAAAAACTTTATCCAATTCTTCCATCTTAAGAGTATCGACCTTGAATCCCACTTTCTCCATTTTATACAAAACTTCAGTCAAAGGAAGCTCTATTTCATAATATAACTTGTGTAAATTCATGTTTTCGAGTTCGGCTTCCTGAATAGTTTTTATAGAAAGCAATGCTCCCGCATAATTATCTTCCTCTATTCCGTAACAAACGCAAAGCGCTGCCGTCGAAGACATATCTACCGTCATGTCTATAAGATATTGAGCCAATCGCACATCGTAAATATTTGAAATATCATCGATTCCGAAAGTCTTTTTTATGTTTTTTATATCGAAAACCACTTTCGTGATGGATTCGTCTTTCAGATAAGGCGAAAGAAGCGAGATGATCTCACTTATATCAAATCCGTCATCCAGCAATGTTTCTTTTATTTTTATTCGATAATCCTTTGTTTCGTCTACGGCAATATGAATACAATTACCGAACTCCAAAGCGATTAAGGAATTTACGCTTAAAAGCAAGTTACTGATTTCATCTTTTGTTAAAAGTTTTATCGGCTCGCAATGAATTTTCGGCAATTGAGCATAATTGTCGGCATCTTCGACAAAGAGATCCTTTTGATACAGCGTTTTGAATTTCATGCCGATAAACTGCTTTTTTACTTCTTCCGAAAAGGGAAAAGTATATCGCATATCACATTCTTCCAAAGGAACGTTTGTATCTATCTTTGCAAGTGTATGAGAAAGATATGCCATTTCTTTGTTCTTCAAAAGTTTTGCTTGAACGGCTCCTTTGATTTCTTCGATATGCTCATATATGCCATCAAGATTTTCAAACTGTTGCAATAAACTCAATGCGGTCTTTTCGCCTATTCCCTCTACGCCCGGTATGTTGTCACTCTTATCTCCTGCCAACGCCTTATAGTCTATAACTTGAGAAGGCGTCAAACCGAGTTCTTCGACGATATTGTCGCATGTATATAAAAAGGTATCCGTTATTCCTCTTTTTGTAAACATAACGGAAATGTGCTTATCTATCAACTGAAAGCTGTCCCGATCTCCCGTGACAATGATAGTTTCTTTGGAATTTTTCTTTGCGATGGTACCTATTATATCGTCCGCCTCATAACCTTCTTTTTCGAAAATGGTTATATTCATGCTTTTCAGTAGGTTTTTAAGCAAAGGAAGTTGAACCGCCAAATCATCGGGCATGCCTTTGCGGGTTGCCTTATAAAAATCGCAAAGCTTATGTCTGAATGTGGGCGCGCGCATATCAAATGCAACGGCTATTTCATCGGGCTTTTGAGTGGTAATAAGTTTAACCAACATTGTTGTAAATCCGAAAACCGCCTGTGTCGGTACCCCGTCATCCGTAGTGAGCGGAGGAAGGGCATAAAATGCTCTGTTTATAAGACTGTTTCCGTCTATTAAAATCAACTTCGACATTTTGATCTCCTTAAAAATAGTTTTCCGATCAAGATCATTGGAAATTATATTCAGTCATTGGCGCTTTCTTTTTCCAAACGGAATAATAATCCATAAGGAACGCTCCTTTGATTGCGTACCGAAGTTACTCCGTGTTTTCTTAAATCTTCAAGCGTAAACCGAGAATCCTCATAGGTATAAAGTCGTTGGAGTTTCATTACCTTTGCCATATTTGGTTTTTCACTTTTATGATCATACGAAATGCCTGTTTCGACTACCTTACACTTATAGCGTATACATGAATACGGCGACGCCATATACAAATATACTATATCTCCCGTGATGACGTTTTTTCCTTGCCTCCAGATTATGGTATCGGATTTTTCAAAAGCATTCTCCAAGTCGTAATATCTCGGATTCGCAGGGAAAATCCAACTTTTTTGCTCATATCTTATTGTTTTATGGTGCATTTCTGCCAATTCATAACTTTCGGCAATTAATCCGTATAAAAGTTTTTTATCTACCGAACCATCTAAAATAACCGTTATCCAATTTTGTCTGTTAAGATGATAGGCGGGCAAAACTCCTTTTTGTGTATTCAACAAAAATTCACGGGTCGATATGTTGCATTTAAGATCGAGAATATCTATAACGCCTTTCCCCGAAAGCCCCAATTTATTGCGAGAGATATTCATGATTAAAGCATACCATTTTTTATTATCGGAACGTCTCAAAACGGCATAAAGAGGCAATGAACGCCAAGGATATTCGGGGCTTGTTCCGAATGTTTTTAAGGAATAATCGAAAACATCCTGTCTTGATGCTCCCTTATTATTTTCAGACATTTTTTCTTCCCTAATTTTTCATTATACTAATTATATTGGTTTTGTTCTGATTTGTCAAATAACAAGCCGTCTTAGGAAAATATTCTATCCTCTCTTTTATTGTTTTATCCGCAAAATAATCTATTTACATTGATTTGCAACTCACATATCGTATAACAATAAATTTTGTTGCCGCGCTTCTCTTTTTAAATTCAAATAACATAAATTGCAGATTTCACAATCTTTCATTGCGCGGTGAGAACCTGTGGTCGCTATTCCGTAATGCTCGGCAATCGTAATTTGTTTGTGATTGGGAAGCGACGGCAATACTTTTCTCGAAAGTCTCAATGTATCGATAAAAGAGTTATCAAGGACAAGCCCGTTATGAAGCAGTAAATTATCATATAAAAAATTAATATCGAAATTAACATTATGCCCTATTAATAAATCTTTACCTGCAAACTCATAAAACTTTTGCATGACATAATTTATATTCGGCGCATCTTCCAGCATATCATTTGTAATTCCCGTAAGCTGTGAAATAAAAAAATCTATTTTTCCGACAGGTCTTACGAGAGTCGAAAAATTCGCTACTATGGTTTCATTGCGAACACGCAATGCCGATACTTCTATGATTTCACATACCCGAGAACTCAAACCTGTCGTCTCGATATCGATAACTGTATAATCATCGGGCAAAAAGAGCAGACTTTTTCCCTTAAACTTTCGTTCCGTTTTATTCCCAATAGGTAATGCTCTGTCAAATTCTCTCATATTTTTTATCAATTCAAATAAAGGCTCTCCTCGTCCTTTGTTTTGACAAGACTCTTTTTTATTTGCTTATATTATATCCGACATATATAAGGAAATACCGGTTTTTTCGCCATATTCGTCACCATGCACAATTTCATATTTAATTCCGTTAATTGAATTTTATCGGCGTGCAAATATGGATAAAATTCCTTCGCGCCTTCAATTTCCGTCATCATGTGTTCCTCATATCCGTTCAAACGTGCGGCGAAAAAAGCCTCCATTTTCTCAAGTTTCATATTACCCTTATTAAATAACCCGTTGTCTGTGCGGCGAAACTGCAATTTATTCTTTCGGGTTCTTCACAAATGCAAAAATAATCTGTACTATACCTGTAACAATCAGAACAATTGCAAGAACAACTGCAAGTGGAATCGATATTGAGTAATATTTACCCAAATCATAAATAAATGCAACGACACAGATAAGTAAAATTCCGACAATTGTTTCAATACTACCCATTAGATAAAGTAATTTTTTCATCTTATTCTCCGCTAAATTCCTGTTTAACGCTATAAATTATAGCATAAAAACAGTGGAAACGCAAATAGCAGGCATGTGTTCACAGATAAAAAGTAAAATCCGAACCACTCACTCATTACGAGTATTTGGTTCGGATCATACTTAGTTGGTGCACCGAGGCAATTATAATCCGAACACGAAAGCTCGTCAAGGCTGACCGTTTGCGTTCCGTTTTTGTAGTTAAAAATGAAAGTTACTTTGTCATCATAGAGGTAAATCGCATTGATAAAGCAGTCGATGAGCTTCTGCTTGCTTTCCCTCGTAGATATATCCAGCTTCTTGAACTTCTCGAAAGCATAGGCGATTTGCTCTTTTGTAAGGAACGGTTTTTTGATTTCTTCCTGTAAAATCGCAAGTTCGACATCGTTTTTCCGTTCTTCGAGTTCGGATAACCGCTTCTGAACGGACGGCAGCACCGCGCCTTGCTCTATGACGTTCAAGATATTCTCTATCTTCTTTTCCGTTTCCGCTAATTGCTCTTTCAGCCTCGGCAGCCTCGGATTAACTTCCGATTGCAGAGAATATATCTTGTCCACGAGGTAGGAAGTCAATTCTTCGTCATTCAGAACTTCCAAAGCCTTG
>CANPVN010000006.1 GCA_947581755.1 uncultured Clostridia bacterium
GTTACTAACATTATACCAGAGTTTTTCTGCGTTGTCTCTTTTTTTTACTACTGTTGCACTTCAAATGATAAACTAAACCCCACGCTTTGTCAAATCAACTTTTTTACAATACTATAAAAAAAGAACGACATATTCCGTCGTCCTTTTCGTCGCTATGTTATTTGAGGATTTTCCAAAAGCCCTTTTTATCGGAGCCGACTCGTTCTATATAGCCGCTCTCTTTCAATGATGAAAGCGCTCTTGAAATTGTCGAACGAGACAAACCCGTGGATTTCATCAAATCCGTTATTTTTATATCCGCAACTTTTTTGATTGCTTCAAAAACTTGCTGCGCCGTTTCGTTTACAGTCTCACTTTCCACGTTTACAGTCTCATTTAAAAGAAAAGAGACCGTTTCGGAAGAAACGATCTCGTAATATTTTTAGGACAATTCGTATTTTAGAGGAAACTCATTATTCGCGGCACGAACACCGGCAAAATGAGGGCTATGGGATAGGTAGCGGCATAAGCCGAAGCGACGTCCTCGGTTTCGGCGGGCAGAATATATAATCTTAACCGCTTATATATTACTCGATTTTATTACTTGCTTTTTATAGCGAAACGACGACAAAATATCGACGTCACCATTAAGAGCGGCAAATCTCCATTTAATTTCATTGACAAGTTTTGTCCTTGTTTCGCTTTATGCCCCACATTCGGCTTTTCTATTCTTCGGGATTTTCAAGCAAATCCTCTATCTCGCAACCCAATGCTCGCGATAGTTTGTAAACCGTTTGAGCCTGCGCCTTATCAATGTCGTTAACTTTCTGCTCATAGAGTTGAATGGAACGAAGCGATACACCCGACATTATTGCAAGTTCCCGCTGTGAAATCTGTCTTGACTCTCTGATAGTCTTTAATTTTGTTTCCAAAACAACTGCATTGAATCGTTTTTCCATAGACTCTACGAAATTGCTTACATCCATCTCGTGAAAGACTCTGTACATCGTAAGAATTTCCGAAAGCGGAATACGCAGAAAGATTTCCTTGAATCTTTTGCCCGAAACCCATTGATAATAGGCAAGCGCCCATCCCGCCCAATATTCGGGTGAACGCTCCTCGGAAAAACGCCGATTCGGATACCGCTCGTCAGGCGCAAGGCTTTTCAATACTTCCCGAACCAACTCTTCTCCCGACTTGCCTGCTATGATTGCGGGATTTCCCCTCTCAAATTGCGAGGACAACTTGGACTGAACGAATAACTTCGCAAACCAATCGGGCGATAATCCACAGTCATTGATAGCATAATCAAATGCGTTGGCAAGATGATTTTGAGCGTCAGCCAAGTATAATTCGTTGTATGCGTGGATCATCGTTTTTGATTTCCTCCCTCAAAATATCCATAACAAAGATATCATCTCTATAAGACTTGCTTTTCTTGACCTCGGTTTGATAAGATTGCCTTGCGGCGGCGTCTCTTGCAATGAACTTCGGATAATATATTTCTTTATCGGCAGTTTCGGCATCAACAAACTTGATTCTGTCGAATGCCTTTTGTGAGACCAATACCGTTTGTTCTCCCAACTTCCCAAGCCGCAATGCTTTATTCAAACTTCGAAGAGGTAACGCGTTACTCACAAAGGATTGAGCATAGGAAAAATACGAATCGTCCGCTCGATATCCGATTATCACGTCATAGTTTCTCGTATCAACGGAAAAATGTTCTATGATGTACTCCCTTGCATCTCTCGCAATCTCATCTTGAATTGTGAAAATACGATGTTGCAAAAGTAGTGCGATCCAATTCAGAACCGTGTGTTTCCCGTCTGATAAGTTCAAAACTTTCAAACCATCGTCGTCAAAACGATACTCGTTGGCAAAACCGTCAACGTTGTCTTTACACGCCCACTCTTTTGCCATTTCAAGCAGCAATGTACAGTAAAAGCCTCTGCCATAATCGTTCGTATCTTTCCCTGCCGCAAGATTCGGCGCTTTGATAATGTGATCTGTTCCGTGAAATAAAGTAAGTATTGCCATATTTACCTCCATTCGTATCGCCACAACGATACAATAATTATATCGCCACAACGATACTTTGTCAAGCCTTTTTTGATATGGAAATAAAAAAAAAGAGACCGTTTCGGAAGAAACGATCTCATAATATTTTTAGGACAATTCGTATTTTATAGGAAACTCATTATTTGCGGCACGAACACCAGCAAAATGAGGGCTATGGGATAGGTAGCTGCGTAAGCCGAAGCGACGTCCTCGGTTTCGGCGACGGAAATCAAAGAGCCGAGCGCGGGAGTCGAAGTCATTCCGCCCGTAATAGAGCCGAGGTTATTCAGCAAGCAGAGTTTGAAGCAATACTTTGCGATAAAGAAGCCTACTATCATGGGAACGAGAGTCATAATGACTCCGTACAGGAACACGATGGGAGTTTTGCTTACGAGTTCGAGGAAAGCGAGTCCGCCCTCGAAGCCCGAACCTGTAAGGAAGAACACGAGTCCGAGTTCTCGGAACACTTTGAGAGTGGAATCGGGAACGCGCAACGACACCTTGCCTATTTTGCCGAAGTGTCCGAACAGCAGTCCTATGATAAGATAGCCGCCCGTAGAAGTCAAATTGAAAATGATACTGCTACTGAACTTGAAACTTATCGCGCCTATGATCGCTCCCAAAATGACGGTGATCGAGAATATGCAAAGACCGAACTTATCGAACTCGAAGAGTTTCTTGGGTTCTTCTTTTGCCGTAGAAACCTCGTCGATGTCGCCGCCCTTGGGCGCTCCTTGCGCCAAAAGCAACCCTCTTTCTTTATTCATATCCGCCCTCAAGATTTTGGGCATGAGTTGAACGAAGAGAACCACTCCGAGTACGCCGAAAGGATAAGCCGCTCCGTTAGCCGCCGCAACGACCTCTTTCTCTGCGTCGAACACGCCTTGCGCCGCCGAAAATCCGGGAGTGGAAGTGAGCGAACCCATAAGCAAGCCCGTAGTTGTAGCCGCATTTACATTGGGGTCGGCAACGGTAATAACTATACAAGTTATCGTCGCGCTTGCGATTATCACAACGCCCAAAACTATGTAGGCGACCGCCTTGCTCTTGAAGTTACGGAAGAATTTGGGACCCGCGATAAGACCTACCGCGGTGACAAACAATGCGAGACCGATATTCTTTATCATCGAGAAGCCCGCAGACGCTTTTCCCGCGTCCGTCATCCACTTCATGGTATCGCCGACTCCGAAAGCATTGGAGATAGCGGAATTTATGGGACCTTGTACTTCTTTTGCAACTATTCCTATGACGAGAGCCATAATAAAGACTCCCGCCGAACCCAACGAAACGCCCTTTATCTTTATTCTGCCGATGAGATAACCGAGCACAAGAATAAGAAAAATTCCGAACAGTTCGCTGAAAATCACCTTGCAGAGTTGATAACCCATTTCCTGAAAGAAATTCAACCCTGCGGTGGAAATAATATTCGCTAACATAAAATTTATCTTACCTTATCAGGCACTTTTCGTAAATGCCCGCCTTTTTGATTGCCTCGATAAGCGTGTCGCCTATCTTGTCGGGAGTAGGAGCAACGGCAATACCGCATTCGGTAAGTACTCTGTTCTTGCTCTCGGCAGTTCCTTTTCCACCCGAGATTATCGCGCCCGCATGACCCATTCTCTTTCCTTTGGGAGCGGTCTGTCCCGAAATAAAGGCTATAACGGGCTTAGTCATATTGTATTTTATCCATTCCGCAGCGTCCTCTTCTCCCGTACCGCCTATCTCGCCTATCATAACGACGGCATAGGTGTCGTCGTCGCGATTGAACATATCGAGGACGTCGATAAATCCCGTGCCCTTAATGGGGTCTCCGCCTATACCTACCGCGGTGGACTGTCCTATTCCGTTCATAGTGAGTTGATTTACCGCCTCGTAAGTAAGCGTTCCGCTTCTCGAAACGACGCCCACATGTCCCTTTCTGTGAATGGAAGCGGGCAAGATACCGACTTTACATTCACCGGGGCTTATGAGTCCGGGACAGTTGGGTCCGATGAGTCTCGTGCGTTTGCCGACGAGATAATTCTTTACTTTTATCATATCCAATACGGGAATACCCTCGGTGATACAAACCACGAGTTCCATATCTGCGTCGATCGCTTCCATGATGCTGTCTGCCGCAAAGGGCGCGGGCACGTAGATTACCGAAACATTGGCTCCCGTCTTTTCCTTGGCTTCTTTAACGGTATTGAAAACGGGAACTCCGAGAGTCTCTTGTCCGCCCTTTCCGGGGGTAACGCCGCCGACTATGGCTGTTCCGTAAGCCTGCATTTGCGCGGTATGAAACTGTCCGTGAGAACCTGTTATACCCTGTACGATGACACGTGATTCTTTATTGATGAGAATACTCATAATTATTTGCCCTCCTTTGCTGCTTTTACGACGAGGTGAGCCGCTTCCGCCATACTCGACGCGGGGATTATCTTGAGTCCCGAAGAAGCGAGGATCTCTTTACCCTTCTCTACGTTGGTTCCGTCGAGACGCACCACCAAAGGCATATTGAGATTTGTCTCGCGAGCCGCCTCTACAATACCCGACGCAATGACGTCGCACTTCATTATGCCGCCGAAAATGTTTACCATAATGGCTTTGACATTGGGGTCGGAAAGCAAAATTTTGAACGCCGCGGTAACTCTTTCGGTGGTAGCCGAGCCGCCTACGTCAAGGAAGTTCGCGGGAGTTCCGCCAAACGCTTTTATTATATCCATGGTAGCCATGGCAAGTCCCGCGCCGTTTACCATACAGCCGATATTTCCCGTCAAAGAAATATAATTGAGGTCGTATTTGCTCGCTTCGGTCTCTTTGGGGTCCTCTTCGTTGAAGTCGCGAAGTTCGGCAATGTCGGGGTGACGATAGAGCGCGTTGTCGTCGAAGTTGACTTTTGCGTCGAGCGCAAGAAGTTTGCCTTGCTTGGTCAACACCAAAGGATTGATTTCGACAAGAGAGCAATCCTTATCGATAAGTACCTCGTACATGGATTTGAGCATAATTATAAACTGTTTTACATGCTCGGGAGCGATTCCCATTTTTTGCGCAACATATCTTGCGTGATAATCTTTAAGTCCCGTCGCATAAGGAATGATTTCCTTTACTATCTTTTCGGGATGCTCTACGGCGGTAACTTCTATTTCGGTGCCGCCCTCGCCCGAGGCTATGATAACAAAGCCCGCGTGTTCGTTGTCTACCGTTACCGAAAGATAATATTCCTTTTCTATGTCGGCTGCTTCGGTTATAAGTAATTTCTTTACTATCTTTCCTTCGGGACCCGTTTGATTGGTGACGAGTTTCATACCGAGCATTTTTTCGGCAACTTCCCCTACCTCTTTGATAGTTCGAGCAATCTTTACGCCTCCCGCCTTTCCTCTGCCGCCGCTGTGGACCTGCGCTTTTACGACAAACATGTCGCCGCCGAGGGCTTCCGCCATTTTCATAGCGTCCTCGGGAGTCTCCGCCATATATCCTTTCTGCACGGATACGCCGTACTTACTGAGCAATTCTTTGGCTTGATATTCGTGAATTTTCATCTATTTCTCCTTACTTTTCGCTCCGCTTTTTTCATAAAGCAGATTTGTTTTTTTTATAAAGTCTTGGCAAGTTTTTCGCCCTCTTCGAGAGCTTTGAGGTTTATGGCTTCCGTTCCCTTGGGTATCCTTGCCATAACGACGTCTCGCAAAGTCTCGAAAGGCACGAGTTTCAACGCTTCGTTTATGGCGGCAACGGCAACTATATTTGCGGTAAAGCCCTTTCCGACGACTTCTCTTGCCGTCTTTAAGATGGGAACCTTTATCACTTTATTGTCTTTGATACAGTCGGGTATCTCCAAAGAAGCGTCCGCCATTATGACGCAATTTTTGTCGAGTCCCTTGCCGTATTTGTCCAAAGACTCTTGCGTAAGAGCCAAAAGGAAAGTGGGGTTTACGACCTTTGTAAACCAAATATCCTCGTCGCTGACTATGACTTCGGCTTTGCACATTCCGCCGCGCGCCTCGGGTCCGTAAGACTGTGACTGTACGGCATTTTTACCGCCGCTCAATGCGGCTTCGGCAAGTATTATCGTGGCAAGAATGACGCCTTGTCCACCCGAACCTGCCAATCTCAATTCCATCTTTGCCATGTTACTTCCTCGCCTTCTCTATGATTTTTTTGTATTGTTCGGTATACTCGGGATAATCCTTTTCGCTGAGTCGTCCGATAACGAGTTTCCCTTCGAGTTCCTCTTTGCTCATGTGTTGCGCTTTGTCGCTCATGACGCAGTTTTCCTTCTGCCAAGTCATAAGTTCTACACTGCCGCCCTTCTTGTTCTTTCTGCCGTAGTAAGTCGGGCAAACACTCGCACATTCGATAAGCGAGAAACCTTTGTGTTCTATGCCCTCTTTGATGAGTTTTATCGTCAAAGGCGCATGATAAGCGGTACCCCTTGCGGTGTAACTTGCTCCCGCAGCCTCGGCAAGCGCGGCAATATCGAAAGGTCTGTCTATGTTGCCGTAAGGCGCAGTCGTGGCAAAGTCGCCCGTCGGAGTCGTGGGCGAGAACTGTCCGCCCGTCATTCCGTATATATCGTTGTTGAATACGACGACCGTCATATCTATGTTGCGTCTTGCCGCATGAATGAGATGATTGCCGCCTATCGCCGCAATATCGCCGTCTCCCGCTATGACTATGACGTTCATATCGGGACGCGCGAGTTTGATTCCCGTAGCGAAAGCGATCGCTCTGCCGTGAGTCGTATGTATGGTGTTGAAATCCATATAACCCGCGGCTCTGCTCGAACAGCCTATGCCCGAGACAAGACAAATCTTGTTTTGGTCGAGTCCCAAATCTTCGATGGCTTGCGCCACGTCTCTCATGAGTATTCCGTGACCGCAACCCGGACACCAAATGTGAGGCAAATGCGCCTCTCTCATATATTTGTTTATAAGTTCAGCGGGCATTGTTATTTACCCTCCTTGATGCGCTTTAATATTTCGGCGGGAGTGATGACGGTACCGTCAACCTTACCGATAAAATCTATCTTGCAATCGTTCTTGACTATTCTCTCCACCTCGAGAACGATCTGTCCGTAGTTATGCTCCGCTACGATTATTCTCTTTACCTTGGGAGAAATCTCCTTGAGCCTTCTTTCGGGGAAAGGCCATACCGTTACGGGTCTGAACATTCCGACTTTGACGCCTTGCTTTCTTGCTTCGAGAACGGCGCTCATTGCCGCTCTCACCGTGCCGCCGTAACAAAGGACAACGGTCTCTGCGTCGTCGAGATATTTCTCTTCGTATTCGATTATATCGTCGGCATTGTGCTCTATCTTGCCCATAAGACGGCGAATCAATTTATCCGTTATCTCGTTGCTGTTGGTCGGGAATCCCGAAAGATCGTGACTGAGTCCCGTTATATTGTATCTTCCGCCGCCGTTAAGGTGCCAACCCGGTATTTCGTGAATGTCGCCCTCGTAAGGTTGATGCCCTTCGCTTGACTTGACCGTTCTGTTTATTATCTCTACGTCGAGAACGGAAGGAATTTCGACTCCCTCGCGCAAGTGACCGACTATCTCATCCATTAAAAGTATCACGGGCGTGCGATATTTTTCGGAAAGATTGAAACATCTTATCGCCTTATAGAAACACTCCGAAACAGAAGAGGGCGATACCGCTATCATCGGATGATCTCCGTGCGTTCCCCAACGCGCCTGCATAACGTCGCCTTGAGAAGGAGAAGTCGGAAGTCCCGTACTCGGACCGCTTCTCTGTACGTCAACTATGACGCAAGGAACTTCGGCAATGCACGCATAACCGATGTTTTCCTGTTTGAGCGAAAATCCGGGGCCGCTTGTCGCAGTCATCGCTTTTACACCCGCAACGGACGCGCCTATTACAGCCGCCATGGACGATATTTCGTCCTCCATCTGAATGAACGTGCCGCCCACCTGAGGCAGTCTTACACTCGATTGTTCGGCAATCTCGGTACTCGGAGTTATCGGGTATCCCGCATAAAACCTCATTCCCGCGGCAATAGCGCCTTCGACTACCGCCTCGTTGCCCTGCATAAGTACTCTCTTACTCATTGCTTTCCTCCTCGACGTAAATAGCATAGTCGGGACAACGCAATTCGCATTGACCGCACAGTATGCATCCATCATTGACAATATTGACTTTTTCGTTTTTTAAGCCAAGAACCTTTTTGGGACAAAAAGCCACGCATATTCCGCAACCCTTGCACCAGGCCTTATTGATTACAAGTTTCTTTGCCATACTTTCTCCTTGTGATTGACTTTACTTTATGCCGAAAGCCAAACCCCGTATATATTATCATATATGCGGCGTCAAATAAAACACTTTTTTTCTGCCTTCATCTACAACCTTTTGGTTGTGGCAATCGGCTGTTAAACGAACTTTAAGTTGTAAAGAAAATTCGCTTGAATAATATTATACCACAATTCGATTGAGAGATAAAACTATTTATCGCCTCTAAAATATAACAAATTATGACAATTCAGAGAAATTTTGTTTTTTGTCGCCGCAACAAAAAGAACCGCGAAGATTTTGCTCTTTTTCCGCGGTCTTGATTGCCGTTCCGACGAGTCGGCTACGGGGAAGGCGGAGTCGTCGGACAAAAAAAGGGACGTTCGCCGTGGCGTTACGAAGTCCCTCTTTGATTTTTCTCTTTAAGCGTTACAGTTCCCCGAGAATTTGCGCAATATCCGCATTAAGACAGATCGAGCGTTTTTCTATTTCTTCGGGACAGAACGCCTCGCCGAAGTTGATACAGGCATAAGTCGCGCCTTGGTTTTGCTCGGTAAAATACCAAAACGGGTATTTGATGATAGCGGGCGTATTGTATCCCACGCCGAGTTCGAGATACAGCGTTTTGGCTTGCTTATGCGTTTTCAAAAACTTTTCATATCGCGCGTAAGCGTCATTCCAACCCTTGTCCTGAACGAATTTGTCGTCGGCGCGCAAATTCATAGTCATCGGCTTTCCGCAGACGGGACAGCGCGGGATAAGTTCTGTCGGAATACGCATATCCTTCTGCTCTTTTGCCATGCGGCGTACGGCTTCTTCGTTGTCGTACGTCTCGTTGTGGCAAGGCTCGGAACATTGAAAAAGCCCGTAATCGCCCTGTGTATAAAACAGCCTCTTTTTGTCGAAACCCGCCTTTTGAAAACAGTGATCGACGTTGGTGGTGATGACGAAATAATCCTTGTCCTTCACGAGGTCGAAAAGTTTTCGATACACGGGCTTGGGCGGATCCATATAGCGATTGACGAGGATATATCGAGACCAATATGCCCAATGCTCCTCGGGAGTTTTATAGGGATAAAACCCTCCCGAATACATATCTTGAAAGCCGTATTTCTCTCCGAAGTCGGAGAAATAGCGTTCAAAACGTTCTCCCGAATAGGTAAACCCCGCCGCCGCGGAAAGTCCCGCTCCCGCGCCGACGAGCACGGAATCCGATACTGCCAAAGCCTCTTTGAGCCTATCGATTTGCGTTGAGATACTTTGCGTAAAACTCATAATCCCGCTCCTTAAAGACATTGAAAATAACTTTTATGTTGCTTTTCGTCACCCTTTTATAGTCTGAGACCGTAGAAACGGCGATCTCTGCGGCGCGCTCGTTGGGGAAATGGAACTCGCCCGTGGAGATACAGCAAAACGCAAGGCTGTTCAGTCCGTTCTTATCGGCAAGAGCAAGGCACGAGGAATAACAACTCGCAAGAAGTCGTTCATGCTCGGCGGTGAGTTCTCCGTAAACAACGGGACCGACGGTGTGCAGAACGTATTTGCACGGCAAATTGTAGCCGCGCGTGATCTTCGCCCCGCCCACGGGTTCTTCGTATCCCTGCGCTTCCATAATATCCGCGCACTCCTGCCTTAGTTGAACGCCCGCAAAGGTGTGAATGGCATTGTCGATACAGCCGTGATTGGGACAAAAACAGCCGAGCATTTGCGAATTGGCGGCGTTGACTATACCGTCGCAACGGAGAGTCGTTATGTCGCCTTGCCAAAGATATATATCGGGCAAAACGGGCGAAAGGTCGGCAATATCCGTTATGCCTTTTTGCCGAAGTTCCTCTCCAAGATATTCGTCTTGTACTCGCAAAAACTCCTCGCTTGCCTTGCGCGGCTCCCGCACGTTGAAAAGCGCGCGAAGTAACCGTTTTTGAGAATATTCGTCGTCGGGAATATCCGCTTGCGCGTTTCGTTCGGCAAGCAGATATTCTATCAGATATTTGCGGCGTTGTCGTTGCATAAAACGTCCTTTATCTCTTTTTGAAAAGAGCGGATTTGTTTATTCTATCGTTGCATCGGAAGCGGTATAACTTTGAAGAGAGTTCTCTTTCACCTGTATGCAAATGTATTTGATTGAGCTGTTTTGCGCGGCAAAGAATCTGCGCTTTGCGGCGGGCGCAATGCGTAACCAATCTCCCGCGGAAAGAGCAACGCTTTCTCCGTCTATTACGGCTGTGCCTTTGCCCTCGAGAATACCGTAAATCTCCTCATTCTGTTTATGAGAATGTACAAAGGGCACGCTCGCGCCTTGAGGAAGTACGTTTATACTGACCTCTGCGCCGCTGAGTCCCAACGTATCATGTAATTCGATACGCGCTTCGTCTTTTACACTCGTTTTTTTGAAATTTGTTTCCATAAAACACCTCTTGAATTATTTTTTTTCGTAACCTTTTCGATTACTCCCATAGTATAGCAAACAAAAAAAATAAATGCTCGAATGTTACAATTCTATTATCGGATAACAAATAAGATACTTTGTTTCTTTTTTGAACTATTGACAAAATATCGGCTTTGAGTTATAATAAAACCAATTTCAAAAAAGGTCGGTGAAGAAAAATGTTGACGAAAGACGAATTGCCCGAATGTCCCGTTGCGACTACCGTAAAGCTCATAGGAAACAAGTGGAAACTGTTGATAATCCGCAATCTGCTGTATAACGGCAAACAGCGTTTCACTGATTTTATCAAGACCATTCCCGCGATAAGCAAAAAAGTATTGACGGACAACTTGCGCGCGCTGGAAGAGGACGGACTTATCGACCGCGAAGTGTTTGCCGAAGTGCCGCCGCGAGTCGAATATTCTTTATCTTCGCTCGGAATGTCGCTAAAACCCGTCCTCGACGCCATGATGGAATGGGGAACAGAATATAAATACAATTTGCAATAGAACTTTATTTATCCTATTGAGGAAAAGCCTGCTTAAAAAGCGATGATAAACCAAAGGCGTGGCAAAAAAAGTTAAGGACGCTTTGAGAATAGATAGGCATTGCGGAAAGTTTTAATTGTACTCTCTCAGCAAGAACGCGAGATAGAGCGGAAGAGTAAGGGTTTTGTCGGATTTTCCTATATTGTATTGTCCGAGTTTTATTACTCCGTTAACATGATATTTCTCGGGATGAGAAAGAATGGTTTTTGCGCTTTTGGCGTTGCCCGTTGCGGCTTTGACTTCCACGAGGTAGCACCCGCCCTTATATCTTGTGACGAAGTCGATTTCCAACCCCGAATCTTTGTGATAATAGTAGAGTTTTCTGCCCATTTTGACAAAAATATCGGCGATAAGATTTTCGAAGATCGCTCCCTTATAGCCATAGAGATTGCCTTGCAAAATGTCGTATTGAGTGCCGTCCTCCAACATACTGACGAAAAGTCCCGTATCGTTCATATAAACTTTGAAAATATCTCGTACGGCGTTGCCGTCCAAAGGCAACTCGGGAAATTCGAGATTATAACAACGCGAGACAATCCCCGCATCCTCTATCCACTGCAAACTGCCCGCAAATTTCGCCGCGGTAGCCCCCTTCTTCACCACGGAATATTGAAACTTCTTGTTTTCTTTGCCGAGTTGTTTGGGAATGGACTGAAAACACTCTCTTATAAGAGGCTTATCTTTGTCGTCTGCGTACTTCACCATGTCGTCCTCGTAAGAGCGAATAATATCCCGTTGCAGAGCCAATACCGCGTTCATTTGCTTGGTATCCGCAAATTTCTGAACCACTTCGGGCATTCCGCCGACTACGGTGTATTGTAAAATAAGCTCCCTCATCTTATTGTGTAACGCTTCGGGCACAGGCGTTGCGCGCTCCATATGATCCTTTAAGGTATCGATGACTTGCTCTCCTATCCCGTTCGCCCAAAGGAACTCCTCGAAGTCAAGCGGTCTCATTTCGATAAGCGTCTCCGAACCTACGGGGACGGATTTCGGTTGTCTGCCGTACCCGCTTACGCCGAGCAACGACCCCGTGCCGATGACGTCGAACCTGCCGTCCTCTTTGAAGAATTTCAATGCCGTCCTCGCTTCGGGACAGTCTTGTATCTCATCGAGAATGATAATCGTCTCGCGCGGCGCAAAAACCGCCTCTTTCCCCAAAAGCGCAGATAGCATTATGATAATATCATCGACCGCCAACGATCCGCCGAAAGCGGAAATGTAGTTTGGATTTTTCAGAAAATTCAAATACACGACGTGCTTATAATTCGCCTCCGCAAACGCCCTGACGGAAAAAGTCTTGCCGCATTGCCTTTGTCCCTTGATGATAAGCGGACTTTTATTCGGGGTCTCTTTCCATTCTTTAAGAATTTTTTCTATCTTCCTTTTTAACATTCAACCCATCCTCTTTCTTTTCTTCAAGTACCATTATAGCATAATATAAAAACTTTTTCAAGCGACTTTTGGGACAAAAGCGAAACTTTTTCCAACGACTTTTGGGACGAAAGCGAAACTTTTTCCAACGACTTTCGGGGCAAAAGCGAAACTTTTTCCAACGACTTTTGGGACGAAAGCGAAACTTTTTCCAACGACTTTCGGGGCAAAAGCTAAACTTTTTCCAACGACTTTCGGAGTTTTAGAGGGACTCGATGCGCGAAAAAAAGAGCGGGAAAGATATTTTTCCGCTCTTTTGTATTTGTTAAGAATTTCTCCTGTAATTCGGGCGCGGCGTAAAGTCGGGAGGCGAATTACGGGATTTTTTATTTCTTTACGGGAGAATTATTCGAATCTGCCCACATGTTCGGGAATGATAAGGTCTGCTTCGGTGAGGCGTTTGACTTCGTCAACAGTTGTGTTTGCGTTGATTTCGCGCAAGACGAGTCCTTCGGGGGTACAGTCGATAACGGCAAGTTCGGTGATGATTCTGTTTACCTTTTTATAAGCGGTAAGCGGCAAAGTACACCTATGCAAAATTTTGGGTGCGTCGCCCTTTGCGGTATGCGTGGTAACGACTATTACTTTTTTTGCGCCTACGACCAAGTCCATTGCGCCGCCCATACCGGGAACGAGTTTTCCGGGGATTATATGGCTGGCGAGAGAGCCTTGTTCATCGATCTGGAGCGCGCCGAGGACGGTCACATCGACATGTCCGCCGCGGATGATTCCGAACGACGTTGCCGAGTCGAAGAAAGCCGCGCCCGATTTTACGGTGACGAAGGCTCCGCCCGCGTTGGTTATATCGGGATCTTCTTTTCCGACTTCGGGAGTATCTCCCATTCCCAAGATACCGTTCTCGGACTGAAAGATTATATCGAGATCGGGGTCGAGATAAGAGGTCAACAATGTGGGAAGTCCTATTCCGAGGTTGACTATATCTCCGTCTTTAAGTTCTTTTGCCGCTCTTTTTGCGATAATGTTTTTTGCATCCATGATTATTTACCCTCCACGATGAAATCAACGAAAATTCCCGGAGTCATGACGTTTTCGGGAGGAATTTCGCCTACCTCTACGAGTTTCTCGGCATAGACGATAACGACGTCGGCTGCCGCAGCCACCAAAGGACAGAAGTTTCTTGTCGTGCCTTTGTAATAAACGTTGCCCGCCTTATCCACTATCGAGCCCGATATTATCGCGACGTCTCCTTTGAGGGCTTTTTCGAGAATATAATCCTTTCCGTCCACATTGATTATTTGTTTACCCGCGGCGACGTCGGTGCCGAGTCCCGTGGGAGTGAGAACTCCGCCGAGTCCGAAACCGCCCGCGCGTATCTTTTCGGCAAGAGAACCTTGAGGCACGAGTTCGACCTCGAGTTCGCCTTTACCCATAAGTTCCCCCGTTTGCGGGTTCGTGCCTATATGAGAGGCTATAACTTTCTTTACAAGTCCCGCCGCAATGAGTTTGGAGACGCCCTTGTCGGGTTTACCCGTATCGTTGCCTATGAGCGTCAACTCCTTAGGCGCGCGCTTTACTATCTCATCCACGATGGCGTCGGGTGTTCCGACTCCTATAAAGCCGCCGTACATGAGGGAAGATCCGCTCTTGATTTTTTCCGCCGCTTCTTGCGCGGAAATGAGTTTGTTTTTCATTTCTACCTCCTTCCGTTTCGGTTTTTTATTTTTTTACGGGACGAACCCGTTTCTTTTATTTGAGTCCTCTCTTTACCATTTCGTTAACGGCAAACGAGATATTGTGTTCGGCGAAGCAACCGGGTCCGAAGCCCGCGTCATAACCGAGTTCTTTTGCCAACTCGTGAGTTATTCGGGGTCCGCCGCAACATACTATACACTTATCGCGGTAGCCGTCCGCCTCGAGAAGTTCTATGAGTTCGGTAAGGTTTTTGATGTGAATATCCTTTTGAGTTACGGTTTGACTTACCAAAAGCACGTCGGCATGAAGTTCCTTGGCTTTTGCCAAAAACTCCTCGTTGGTTACCTGACTGCCCAAGTTATATGCCTCGACCATATCGTAGCGTTCCAAACCGTAGTGTCCCGCAAATCCTTTTCGATTCATGATAGCGTCTATGCCTACGGTGTGCGCGTCGGTACCCGTAGAGGCTCCGACAACGACGATTTTTCTGTGGAAGTGTTCGCGGATAAATTCGTTGACTTCTTCCATTTCCATTACTTCGCTTTCGACTTTTATGACGTTTATCTTGGTATAATCTACGGAGTAGATAGTCTGTCCGTAAACGACATAGAATGTGAAATCCGAGTCAAGAGCCTTGTGGCATACCACCGCGGGGTCCATAAAGCCCATTTTTTTGGCAAGCAGTTTTGCCGCCTCTATGCCTCGCTCGTCATCGGCTACGGGAAGAGTAAAACTGAGTTGCACCTTTCCGTCGTTCATCGTGTCGCCGTAGGGCTTGAGATCGGTAAGGTCGAGAGTGGTATCGTACACTTTTTTGTCTAAGTTATAGAGTCCTCCGCTCATTTGTGTCCCTCCTTCATAATATCGATAAACGGATTGAAGTAGATTTCGTTCTTTTCGACGACGCCTTCGAGTCCTTTGCCGCCGTCGGGAGAGCGTTTTATATCGGCGAATACGCCGCGGCTCAGTGTGCCGAACAATCCGTACTGCTCTATCTTTTCCAACAAATCGGTAGCATTTTCCAGCACCTCGTTGGCTCGTTTCTGAATTATTCCGTCCTTTTTGAAAACGATTTCGTCGCCCAAGTCCTTCATTGTGGTCTGAATATATCTCGCGTTTTCGATACTCAACGCTCTGTCCGCCATGAACGGAGTATGAATGGCTTCGGTAAGCATTCCCAAAAGGTGTATTCTTTGGTGAGTCATTGTCGTAACGACATTGAACAATGCGTCCTGAACGTGTCCCTTGAAGATATTGCCCGTCATATATTTCGTAGGAGGCATATATTTGAGCGGCGCTTTGGGGAAGATCTCCCGCGCCATTTGCGCCTGCGCAAGTTCGTACAAAAATCCGTTCTCTATCGAGGGGTCGATTTCGAAGGCGTGTCCCAATCCCATATACTTCTCGGGAAGTCCCGCCATGATCGCGAACTGCTCGTTGAGAAGTTGAGACGCCAATACCGTATGAGCCTCTGCGACGGCGTCGGCTGTGGTAAGATAGTTATCTTCTCCCGTATTGATTATTACTCCCGCGAATCCGTTGATGACTCTCGAGAAATATTGGTCTATTATCGTGCGCTTCATGTTGATATCGCGGAAAAGTATTCCGTAAAGCGCGTCGTTGAGCATGACGTCGAGTCTTTCGAGCGCGCCCATTGCGGCGATCTCGGGCATGCACAGTCCCGAGCAATAGTTGCAAAGTCTTATATATCTGTGTTGTTCTTCACCCACTTCGTCCAATGCCGCGCGCATGAGTTTGAAATTCTGCTGAGTCGCGTAAGTTCCTCCGAAGCCCTCGGTGGTGGCTCCGTAAGGCACATAATCGAGAAGGCTCTGTCCCGTCGTTCTTATGACCGCTATGACGTCGGCGCCCTGTTTTGCCGCCGCTTTCGCCTGTACTATATCCTCATAGATATTTCCCGTCGCAACTATTACATATAACAACGCGCCCTGTTTATCGCCGTATTTACGCAGATATGCCGAACGTTTTTGTTTGTTTCTCTTTATCTTGGCGACGGACTTCTTGATATAAGGCATAAGAGCCGCCAACGCGTCTTTTGCGGGAATTTTGTCGATGAGAGAAAGGTCTATTTTGCCTCTGCCTATCTGTTGAGACACGCCTTGAGGATTGAGTCCCGTCGTCGCTATCGCGCAGCCCATGTAGTACGCCGCACCGCCCGACAACAAGTTCTTTTTTACAAGGTGATCGACAACTACATTGGGCATGGGTACGCCGTAAAAATCCACTCTGTCAACGCCCAAAAGCCTTAAAACCGTTCTTTCCACCGCAACCGTTGTGTGCTTGTCGATAAAATTCTGAGTATCTATCGCAACGTTCTTGGCGTGCATTCTTGCCTTTTCGACAAGTTCTTTGTTCAAGTTCAGTTTACTTTTCATTTGTCCTCCTTGCCGTGTCTCTTATTGCGTTCGAGACCTTGCGGTTCCAAAGAAATTTCCTCTCCGTGCTCGAGTCCCGCCACTCCTATAAGGTGTTTTCTCGCTCTGTTTCTGCAATCGGGGCAATGACATTCGTTGTCATAGTTTCGGGGTTGGGTATAAGTGGTTATGACTCCTTCGAAGTTTCTGAGAATCACCTTTTCGGGAGTCTGTGATATGAGATACTCGGGCATCACGGGAATTTTTCCCCCTCCGCCGGGAGCGTCAACCACAAAGGTGGGCACCGCATAGCCCGAGGTATGTCCTCGGAGCGCCTCGATGATCTCTATACCCTTGGAAACGGGAGTTCTGAAATGCTCGAGTCCCATGGATAAGTCGCATTGATAGAGATAATAAGGTCGTACTCTCATCTTTACAAGTTCGTGTACGAGATGTTTCATGACATGCACGCAGTCGTTTACGCCTGCAAGCAATACGCTCTGGTTTCCCAAAGGTATTCCCGCGTCGGCAAGCATATTGCACGCTCGTTTGCTCTCTTCGGTCACCTCGTTGGGGTGATTGAAATGAGTGTTCAACCATATCGGATGATACTTTTTGAGCATGTTGCAAAGAGCGGGAGTTATTCTTTGCGGCATAACAACAGGAGTTCTGCTGCCTATTCTTATTATTTCGACATGAGGTATGGCGCGAAGTCGGGAAATTATATACTCGAGTTTTTCGTCCGACAAAAGCAAAGCGTCTCCGCCCGAGAGCAATACGTCTCTTACCTCGGAGTGATTGGCTATGTATTCTATGCACTTTTCTATCTTGTCGACGGCGACTTCGTTATCCTTCTGTCCCGCAAAACGTCTGCGCGTGCAGTGTCTGCAATACATAGAGCATTGGTCGGTAACCAAAAACAACACTCTGTCGGGATAACGATGCGTAAGTCCCTGTACGGGGCTGTCGGTGTCCTCGTGTAAAGGGTCGAGAAGATCGGCGTCCGCCTTGTGAAGTTCGGCTTTCGTGGGAATGGCTTGCTTTCTTACGGGGTCGTAAGGATCGTTCAAATCGATAAGAGAGAGATAATAAGGCGTTATCGCCATTCTCAGACTCTTTAAGCAATCCTTTATTCCCTGCTCCTCGTCGGGAGTCAATTCCACATATTTTTTGAGTTCGTCCAAAGTCTCTATTCGATTGCGAACTTGCCATTTCCAATCGTTCCAATCGCTCTCGGAGACAGAAGCGAACAGATTATTTTTAGTTTTCATTTTCTTCTCCTTGTGTTTGTTTGTTTAAGAATACATCTTTTCGAACAACTTGCGTATTTCGGCATTTTCGCGCAATTCGTTGAGAGTTATCTGCGCGTGTCCTTTCGCATAACCGTTGCCTATTATCATATCTACGTCCTTACCTACTCCCTCTGCGCCCAACGCCGCCTTGGTAAAACTTGTCGCCATGGAGAAGAAGTAAACCGTACCTCTGTCGCGAACGGGCAAAATGCTCGACATTTCGGTGTTCTCTACATTGACGCAGTTGAAAGATATATCGAATTCCTTGCCGTCGTTTGCCGCGATCGCCTTTTCCAAAACTTCTACGGGTTGAGTTGCGGAAGCAATGACCGCCTCGTGCACCACGCCGAGTTTGCGGAGTTTTTCCGCAGACGCTTCGTTTCTGACTACGCCTACGACTCTTCCCGTGGGACCCACTCGCTTAAACGCCTCGTAGCACACCAAAATACCGCTCTTTCCCGCCGCTCCGAGAACCATTACGGTATCGCCGCTGCCCACGAGTCTTGCCGCCTGAGCGGGCGCGCCCGCAACGTCCAACGCCGCCAATGCAAGCGTCTCGGGCATATCGTCGGGAAGCACGGCATATATGCCGCTCTCGAACAATATGGCGGTGGCTTCGACTTCCACTCTGTCGATTTCGGGATGTATTTTCTTTATCTTGTGTATCTTGAGCGGAGTAAGCGACAGAGAAACCAAAGACGCTATCTTGTCTCCGACTTTAAGTCCGCATTTCCCTTCGAGGTCCTCGCCTATGAAGGATACCGTGCCGATAAACATTCCGCCGCTGCCCGTGACGGGATTTTGCATTTTGCCTCTGTCCTCGACTATTTCGATTATTCTTTTTCCTATCTTTTCGACGTCGCCGCCGCATTCTTTCTCTATCTGTGTGAAAGAAGCCGAGTCTATATTCAAAGAACTGACGTCCACAACTATTTCGTTGCTGTACTTAACGTCGGTACTGTTGTCTATCTTACGCGCCGCCTGAGTAAGAACGCCCTTGGGTTCTATAACTCTGTGAGTTCCGTACTTGTTTCCTTTGACTTGCATAATTTATATTATCCTCCCATTAAAAAATTTCTATTTTGCCGTGCGTAAGCCCAAAATTTTTCTTGCTTCTTCGCACGAAGCGATTTCTCTTCCCAAAAGACGAGCAATTTCCGCGACTCGTGCCACCATCTCGCCGTTGCTCTTCAAAGGCACGCCCTTTGACATGTATACGTTGTCCTCGAAGCCCACTCTGACATGACCGCCCATAAGGATCGCCGCAGTCGCCATCTGAAGTTGACAACGTCCCACTCCCGATACCGTAAACGTGCTTCCTTCGGGAACGCTCTCTTTCATGAACAACAAATCGCGCAGAGTCCCCGATATTCCGCCGTTCACTCCCATGACAAAATTGAAATGCATGGGCTGACGGATATATCCCTTCTTGGCAAGACGGACAGCCATATCTATCATTCCCTTGTCGAAAACTTCGCACTCGGGCTTTATATCGTACGCGTTCATCTTCTCGGCAAAAGCAATTATCGTGTTTTCGGTGTTTACGAAAATATCGTCGCCGCCGAAGTTGCATGTGCCGCAATCCAAAGTCGCCATCTCGGGTTTGAGTTCCACGGGCTGAAGTCGCTCTTCGTTGCTCATTCCCACCGCGCCTCCCGTGGAAGGCTGTATGATGACGTCGGGACAAGCCTGTTTTATGGCTTTCATTATCACCTCGAACCTTGCCTTGCTTTGAGTGGGAGTCCCGTCGTCCCCGCGTACGTGAAGGTGTATTATCGCCGCGCCCGCGTCATAAGCCGACTTCGCTTCGCGTACCATTTCCTCGACTGTGTAAGGAACTGCGGGATTGTGCGCCTTTGTAACCTCCGCTCCGCAGATCGCAGCCGTTATAATCAATTTTTCCATTATTTATCCTCTCCTCGGTTTCTTTGCTTTGCCTTGGGAACGACGCAGGTGCCCGAAGCGCGGCAAACCAAAACGGGTTCGTCAAGCACGTCGCACGCCGAATCGGATATATCGGGTCGAGGCGCGATTATCTTTTTCGCCTCGAAAACCATTCTTCTCGAGGTGTTTCCCTCTTTGACTATCTCGCCCGTCGCCTCTATAAAATCACCCGCATATACAGGCGCCAAAAACTCAACATTGTCATAAGCGCAAAAAAGCCCTTCGTCACCGTCTCGGCGTATCAAAAGTTCCGTTGCGACGTCGCCGAACAGAGCAAGCATTCTCGCGCCGTCGACAAGGTTTCCGCCGTAATGCGCGTCATGCGCGCTCATTCTGACTCTTATCATGGATTTCATGTCTCATTCCTCCGAATTTTCTATTTTATAAAAGAAAAAATGCGCTATAAAAAAACTATAGCGCATCATATTCACCCTTGAATATGACAGTTGCGTCGCGCTTTGTCGCCGCACCCAAACCCGTACCGCATATTGACCGCGGAAGCCGATACGGATTTTCGGCAAGAACCACATTCGCGCTTTTCCTTCCGCCGAAAAAGGTTACCTTGGTTCTCGCTCCTCTATGTATATAATATTATCATATTTTAATAAAATTGTCAAGATTCTTTATAAAATATTATTCGGATTTTTTGGATTTCAAATCTTTTATAACGAAATAGGTAATCGGTAAAGAAACCGCAAAAGTCAACAAATCGGCTATGCTTTGGACAAGGAGCAATCCGTTCTGTCCCGCCGTGAAGTTTAACAGATACAAAAGCGGCAAAAAGAACAATCCCTGACGCGCCACCGCAAGCACCGACGACCAAAAGCCTTTGCCGAGATTTTGCAGCAACATATTGGACATCGTTATTAGTCCCAAAGTGGGAAAGGTAAAGCATTGCCAGCTTAATATTTGTCCTCCGAGGTCTATTACCAACGGGTCGTCTCGGAAAATCGCGACAAGTCCGTACGAGAAGCGTCCCCCGACGACGCAGAAAATAATACAGACTATGGTGGCAACGCTTACGCAGAACGAGAAGGCGTCGCAAACTCTGTCATATTTTTTTGCGCCGTAATTCCAGCCGCACACGGGCTGAAAGCCCTGTCCGAAGCCGAGGATAGCCGAATAAGCGAAGTTCGTAATTCTTGTGACTATCGAGAAAGCGGCGATAGCTACGTCTCCGTAGTTGCCCGCGACATTGTTTAAGCATATAGTGGCGATACAATTAAAGCCTTGACGGAAGAACGAGGGAATGCCGCAGTTTATGATTTTGCGATAGCGCGCGAAAGTGGGTCGGAAATATTTGAATTTTATTCTTACTCCCTTGAAATAGATTCCGACGCCGAGGATACAAAAGCCGAGTATCTGACTTATTATGGTTGCGAGAGCGGCTCCCGCCACGCCCATATTGCACACGAAGATAAATATCGGATCCAAAACCACATTGAGGACTGCGCCCGAGGCTATTCCTATCATCGCATACGCGGCGTTCCCCTCGAGTCTCAGTTGGTTGTTGAGAGTGAACGACGAAGTCATAAAGGGCGCGCCTATCGAGATTATCCCGATATACGACATCGTATAGGAAAGCGAATCCTCGGTAGCGCCCAACAAAATGCACAAGGGCTTTGTGAAGATAAGTCCCACCGCCATAATAACGAGTCCGAAAAAGAAAGAAGAGAAAAAGCCGAGCGCGGCATAACAAGACGCCTCTTGAGTGTTTTTTTGCCCGAGTTCGCGGGAAATGGGATTGCCCGAACCGTGCCCGAACAAAAAGCCCACCGCCTGTATCAACGCCATAAACGAAAAGGCTATTCCCACCGCCGCGGTAGCCGAAGTGTCTATCTGTCCCACGAAAACGGTGTCTACGGCATTATAGACCGCGGTGACTATCATGGAAATTATCGTGGGTATCGCCAATTTGCAGACGAGTTTGCGTACGGGAGAACGCGTCATTATATTGAATTTTTTCTTTTCATCCTGCATACCGCATTATTGTATGACGCAAAAAATTTTTTGTCAACAAAAAACGCCATAAAAAAATCTCCCTATCCTCGCGACGCGGGAATAAGGAGATTTTCGTTTTAAGTTCTGTTATTGAGCGTCTATGATGACGGAATATCTATAAGTCGTGACTCCGTCCTTTTCTTCCGAAGTTATCTCGAAAGTAAAGGTATAGTGCGTCTCTATTCCGTTGTAAGGAGTACCCGTCAAAGTCCAAGTGTTTTCGCCGTTGTCCTTGAGGTCTTTGGTATCCGAAAGCCAATAATACGCGCCTTCGTAAGCGTAGGCAACCGAAGTTATCGTGGCGATCGAGCCATCATCTTTTGTCAAGAAGTTGATAAGATAGCCCGCAACCACTACCTGTCCGATTTTGTACTCGTTGACAGTCGCGTCGGTAACTTTGTTTTTATCTTCCTCGTCAAAAACAAACGAGATGAGATAACCCTTTCCTATATTCTCGGAGCGAATTTGCTCGAGAGTTCCGTCCTCTCCTACGTTTATCAACTCGTTGATCCATACTCCGTCGTAATTGAGAGTAACGTTGGTATCGTAAAGATAAACAACCTTGCCGTTCTTGTAAACGGTTGCGGCAAAAGGCTTGCCTACCGCAGTTTGGTCGAGATAGCCCGGAGTATTTGCAAAGTTCGCATATACGAGATACTTGACTCCTATTTTGTATTCGTTCTTTTCTATTTCCTGATATTTATAGAAGCCCTGAAGGACGTACACGGGACCCTGGTCTGTGGAAGAAGTCTCGTAGAAATCGATTGCGTAAGTATCGTCGTCGCCTTCTCCCTCGTTTTTGAACACTATCTCGTAAAGGATTCCCAAACCGCCCTGTCTGTAACCGAGTTTAACGACATCCTTTTCGGCAAAATCCTTAAAGATTATCTTGTGGTCGTTTACGAATCCGTAATTGTTGTGATAGCCGAATTCGCCCGAATATGTAGCCTCGCTTATTGTCAAGGGACCGAAGCCGATGACTTCCTTTACGATTTTTCCGCCCAAAGGCGCGCCCGTAGCGCTATCTCTCAATCCGTCGCCGTAGTTGTTCATATTGACTTCGCGGTATCCCGCATGGACGACAAAACTCGAAGCCGTCGCCTGTCCCGTAAAGGTAAAGTCAATATCGTAGTCCACTCCGCTGTAAGTAATTCGAGGATTGCAAGCGCCCTGAGTATAAATATTAAGGACAAAATCGTATCCCTTGTCGTCGATGGTGACTACCGCGGGCAAGTTGACGTTGGCTCCCGCCCTCATCGAGAACTCTATCGATATATCTTTGGTTTGTTCGCTCATTATCTCGCCTTGTTGGTCTTGGAACTCGACTTTGCCGTTGATTTTAAGAGCCTCGGTAACTTTATAATAAGTCTTGTTGTTGAAAGTATAAGTGTTTCCCGTAGGTAAAGGCATCACTTCCACCTTTGTCTCTACTTGCTGAGTCTCTTCGTTGACTTCGTAATTGGTAAGATAAGCGTAGATATTCTTTTCGTCATAGAAGAACTGCCCCGCCCAAGTGGTGCCCACTCTTATCTCGGCTGCGCTGTTGAAGGAGATATAATCGAGATCTTGAGAAACATAAACCATATTGTAATCATCGTAATCGAGAATCTTGAAGGTATTGTTGTCGAAATCGAACACTATGAAGTTATCTTCCGCAGTCTCGGCAAATGTGAATACCATAAATCCGCGCTCTTCGTCGGCAACGGAATATACGCCCTCGCCGCTCATGGAGCCGTCCGCCTTGTACAGCGAACCGCCGCCGAAACCGTCGATATTGATAACGTCCCACTCGTCATTGTAGTAACTGCCGTAAGTGCCTTCGTCGAAGATGATACAGCCGCTTTCGAGTCCGCCCGTGATAAGTTGTACCTTCCAACCGCCTTGAGGCATCGTAAGGTTGTCGGCAAATATAGCGTTGACATTGTACTGTCCCTTTGCCTCGTCTATCACGGTATAGAAGCCCGTTCTGCGCGCTCCGCTCGGAGTCGTCACTATGACGTTGCCCTGTCCGTCGAAGTATATGGTAGTATAGGAAACATTGCTCTCTCCGATGGCATTGTAGTTAATGTCGATAAGATAATAGGTGCCGTATGCCGAATCGAGAGTAACAAAAGAGTTCGTTTCGGGATCCAATCTTACATAAGTATTGTATCCGTCGGAAAGCGTAAGGTAAACCAAATTCTCGCTGAGGTCGAAGAGTCCCTCGCTTACAGTTCCGTTCTTGTCGGTGTACTTGCAATAATAGTAACCGTCGAGTTCGAGTTTCTCGCCCGTAGCCGCGGTATATTCGCCTTCGGCGTCCGCGGAGTATTGGAAATAGATGGGCTCGGTCTGTCCGTTTGCGCTTACCGTGACATATATCGCAAAGTCGAATATCTTTTCACTGCCTATATAGAGAGTATAAGTATCGAAACCGAATCTTGTCGCTCTGGGATTTTCGACATAAGTCGCATCCTGCCACAAAAATTCTCCGTCGCCGAAATATTCCTCGGCATAGTTCTCGATATAGCAATACTTGGCTTTGCCGTTGCCGTCGATGATAAGGTTGGGAGCATAGAACTGTTGTCTTTCGGCTTCGTAATAATAAAGCGTGTAAAGAGTCATCTTCTCTTTGGGACGACGCGTCGCCTGCCAAACTTGATCGTCATCCATCTTTATCTCGTACACCAACGAATAAGTGTTCATTCCGTCGCCGTATATAAAGGTGAAATAATCGAAATTGAAATCGGTATCGTTGGAGACCGTAAAGGAACCTTCGTATACCCAATCGAGCATATCGTCGGTGCTTGTGAAATACAACGAACCGAGACCCGAGACCGTTACGTTGGGATTGCCCCAAATCTTGCCGCCGTCGTCGAGAATGTACTCCGTGTATCGTTTCTCGTTATCGAACTCCATGACGACGTAAACGTTATGAACGGCTCTGTCCTCGGAACTTATCGCTTCCGTCATATAGAATTTCATGGATTGCTTGGGAATAACTCCGGGACGACCGTTGTCTATGTTTTCCTCTACCGTATAGGTATAGTAATCGGTGTCGAGTCCTATTCTTTCCGTTGTGACATAGCCTTTGGAAGCAATAAGCAAAGTATCTCCGCCGTCGTCCGACATATAAAGTTCCGCCCTCTGTCGTCCGTCGGTGAAGTCGTCATAGAGAGTAAGAAGAGGGAAATCGAAACGACTCGTCATCAGACTGTACTCGGTAACTTCCTTTGTCTCCACCTCGTCGAAGAGTTTGAAAGTGCCGTCGGAAACATAGACATAAAGTTTTATCTCTTTATCGTCGTCGGTGGTGAGAGTGACGAGATTGCCGTTCATATAACTTCTCGAGACGGTATAAATACCCTTGTGCTCTACGCCTTGATCGTCGGTATAAATCGCGCTGTCGTCGAATATTTTAAGTCCGTCCAAAACCAAAGACTGCGTTCCGTTGCGGTATGCGCCCGCATAAGTGTCCGCGGCAATATATCCGTAGAACTTGCCCTGCTCCGCCATAAAAGGCATTGTATAGAATACCTGTTCCACAACACCCGGCTCTGCGTCGGGAGTCAATAATCCTATCGCGTCGTCAACTTCGGCAACTATTTTGAACATTGTCTCGTTAGTCGCTCTGTCGAATATCTCGTTGGCGATATAATATGTTCCCGTGAATTGGAATCCCGATCCGCCCAAAGACGCATAAAGAATTATATTTCCGTAACCGTCAAGCACGACGTTGTACTGAGCCACGACATAAGGATCGCCCGCAACAAGCATCATCTCGATGTAAACGTTCTGTTCTTTGAGACTTGCTATTTCGAAAACATTTTCGTTTTGGAATTGTCCCATAAGGAAATGGAAAGGCTCCAAACCTCTGTCGGCGGAAGTGAATACATAATCTCCGAACTCGGGATCGTAAGAAATACTGCCTTTGTAAGAAGCGTTCTCGTATGTATAAGTCGCTTCGAGATAACTTTCTATAACAAGCGTTCTCGATTCGTCTATGCCGCCGTTTGCATTTTCGGGATTATAGTTCGTGTCGAAGAACTTGTATGTTCCCTGAATGTTTTCGCGTTCGAAGGAGAATAAATTGCCGAAAATCTTTCCTTGCATTTTTCCCGAAGGCATCTCGAACTCGAAAGAATCCTCTCCTACGCGTACGCCGCGGAATTCGTGTCCGCCTCGGACGAGTATCGCAACATTCTCTTCGTTGCGCGGGAAGAAAATAAAATCATCGCTGCCGAATCTGTCGATATAACCTCTGTCCCATACCGCATAAAAAGTGGTGGGACCTTCTATGATAACTCCGCTCTCTGCGTCGTATGCGACATTGTCGCTTTTATCTGTATTCCAGCCCGCGAAGCGATAGCCGACCGCTTCGAAAGCGTTGACGGGCAAACTGTAATAACCGCCGAACACTACTTCGGAAGAGCCCATAATTCCCGTAACGATATTTGCGGGAAGATTGGGATCGAAATTCACACGATATATGTTACGGTTGTAATAGAAACGGAAAACGTTATCGCTCGCCTTTTGGCTGAGTTTGAGAGTCGTGACGGGTTCGTTGCCGCCGCTCGGAGTCGCGGTGACGGTAAAGTTTTCTACCGTAGGCGCGTCGGGAGTCACGGTAGCGTCCACATAGTCCGATCCCGTAACGACGTCGGCGTCCTTTACATAAGCGGTGCCCGAAACGTTGGAACGATAAGTTTCGATAGTATAGCCGACCTTGTACTTTGCCACCAAAGTAACATCGTTTTCGGGCATCACGTGCGCGCTCTTCAACTCCTCTCCGTTAAAGAACCAAGCGCCGAAAGTAAGTCCGCTCTTTGTGGGTACAAGATTTTGTATTTTATTGTAAATATTGTCGCCCGCGCGCAATCTTATGCTTAAAGCGGCGTTGGGCAAGGTGCCTCCGTCGAGATCGAGAGTCAACAGGAAAGTCGAGCCGCTCTCCGCCCATTCCGCATAATAAACGGTATCGACTTCGGGCGCGGTAACTACGCCTTTAACGGCTGCGTCCGATAAATCGCTCTGTAAATGCCACCCCATAAAATCGAAACCGCTGCGATTTGCGTCGGGAAGAGTCACTTCCGCTCCCTTTTCGACGACCATGGGCTTTATTGCCTCTCCTCCGTCGGTTTCGAATGTCAATGTGATCTTGTCGGGATCGTTTGCGGGATTACACGAAGTCGCGCAAAGTCCCAAAACAAAGACGGAAATCACAGACAGGGCAAGAATCAATATCTTGCGCATTGTTTTCATATAATAACCTCCTCAAAAAATTTCCCGTAAATAAATACGGAGTATCGCTTCAATTTCACCTTGAAATTGTAAATACCTTTTTTTATTTTCCTCTCTTGTCGGAAGGCAATATCGCCTGAGGCAAACTCAACCCTTCAGCCGAACGGTTCGACTGTTTTGCGGGGTTTTTCCAATAAGAGTCCGAAGTGTATCTCGCAAACAAGTCGTTGAACAATCTTGTCGAATCGTAATTACCCTCGGAATCCATCTCTACCAAAGAAGATCTGTGTATGTACGCAACCACGCCCTCTTTGTCTATTATGACGGTTGCTGGATAGCCCGCTACGCCGAAGTTGTTGTGAAGTCCCATGTCTTTATCGAGAGCAAGATAGAAAGACAATCCGTATCCCGCCGCATAACTGCTTATATTGTTCTCGGTATCGCCATGCGCCTCGTAAGGGTCTATCGCTATGATGGCGACGTCGTTCTTATACTTTTCGTAAGCCGTCTGCATTCCGGGAAATTCATAGGCGCACCACTGACAGCCGACATAGAAGAAATTGAGCACGACTATCTTTTTGGTCTCGAGAAGTCCCGACAAAGTGATCTCGTTTCCGCCTATGGGCTTTATCTTAAAGTCGTACATTACATCGCCTTCCTTGTATTTGTAAGAAGCGGGAACCGTTTCGTTTATGGGCTTCGCGCCTATCCACAACGAACAAACGGTATCTTTGTACGAAACGTTATATACATCTTCCGCAACATAGCCCTTGGGAAGTCCCGTAACTTTTACGGTATAGTTCTTGGGCAAAAGCGAGGCGGTGTATACTCCGTTCTTTATCTGCGAACGCGTGCTTTGAGCGACTTGCGCGCCCGCCTCGTCGTAAACGGTGATAACCGCGTCGTTCAAAGAGACGTTCCTTCCGTTATTGAGCATAAGTTTGAAATCGTAATCTATCGCCACATCGGGCTTGAGAGTGGGAATGACGGTCTCGTCGGTCTTTTTCTCGCAATACAGACAGTGACGGGACTTTGAACCCGAATGGTCGAAGTCCGCAGGCTCATCCACGGTGAAAGCAGACTCGTATCTGTGTCCCAAAGGCTCTATGTCCTCGTTTCGGGTCTTTTTGCAGCGGCTGCATTCCTGAAGCCTTACGCCCTTGCCCTCGCAAGTGGCTTCCACCGAAACGGATACGTTAGTCCATACATGTCCCAACTCCCCGACGGTCTCTTGTACCGTGGTTTGGCAGTTGCGGCAAGTCTTGGTATCGGTACCCGGATTCTCGCAATCGGGCTCGACGGTACGCTCTATATCCCACACATGGTCTGCCTTGGGAATGACGTCCTCTTTTTCGTTACTGCAAGTATAACAGAAATATGTACCTCTGCCCTCTTTAAGACAGGTGGCTTTTTCAATCTCTTTGACAAGTCCCCAATCGTGTCCCGCCGCGGGAATGACTTTGGTTTCGCTGTAATCGCAACGAGAACAGGTAAGAAGTTCCTCTCCCTTCCCTTCGCAAGTCGCCGCCTTGGTGACAGTGGTCTGTATATCGTGCCCCAACGCGTCGATAGTCTGAGTCTCGACAAATCCGCAAATTGCGCATTTGCGAGTTCTTTCGCCCTCTTTTTCGCAAGAAGCAGGCGCAGATACGCTCCACTCCCCGAAATTATGTTCGGTATGATCTCCCTCTCCGCACGCGGTGAATACGCACACGGTCGCAATAACCATAACGAAGGAAAGAATAAATAATATTATTTTATTTTTTCTCATATCTCAAAAACTCTCCTCCTCAAAGTTGTACATACACCCATTATATCTACTTCTATAATTATATCTCTTTTAATATAAATTGTCAAGACTTTATAAATATAATTATATTAGAATAAATAAATTACCATCTTTATCCTCATCCCCTCAGTCTGCTACGCAGACAGCTCCCCTTAGCGGCAAAAGCCGCCAAAGGGAGCCAAGGCAGCGGGGAAAAACAAAAAGGGAGCCAAGGGGTGGTGGGGAACAAAAAAAGCTTCCCGAGAGGGAAGCCTTGAAAAAAATCGATTGAAAGTATCGGGCGGATAATGGCAGTCCGATAATCAAAATTGCTTTTTGCGTTTTCTTTTGAAGGAGCCGAGGTTTGTGAGTTTTTGGTAAGTATCTCCGTTTCTCGTTAAAATCTCTTCGGTGAGGTTCTTGTAAGCGATGGAACCGACGCAACGGGGGTCGTATTGTAAAATCGGCATGCCGTAACTCGGAGCCTCGCCCAAGCGTACGTTACGAGGGATTCGGGTGGTAAAGACTTTTTTGCCGAAGTATTTGAGGATTTCCTGTGTGACGTTGCCGACGAGGTTGCTTCTGCCGTCATAAAGAGTCAGTACGACTCCCTCGATATCGAAATTGGGATTGAGGATCTTCTTTGCAAGTCGCACCGTATTCATAAGTTGGCTAAGACCTTCGAGCGCATAAAATTCGCCCGGGATGGGAATGAGTATAGAGTCCGAGGCGGTAAGCGCGTTTACCGTGAGAAGAGACAACGAAGGCGGACAATCTATCAATATGTAATCGTAGACATTTCTCAACGGCGTCAAAACCGATCTTAAGACCTTTTCTCTGCCCGAGACTCCGACAAGTTCTATCTCCGCTCCCGCAAGATCTATATTGGAAGGCAAGATATGTAAACGCTCGATAGAGGTAGGCAAAATCACCTGTTTTGCCTTGTTCTCGCCCGCAAGAACATTGTAAACCGAAGCCTTAAGATCCTTCTTTACAATCCCCAGCCCGCTTGTGGCATTGCCTTGCGGATCGATATCGACAACGAGTACTTTCTTACCCATTGCCGCCATAAACGCAGCAACATTGACGCAAGTGGTCGTTTTTCCGACTCCACCCTTCTGATTTGCAATAGATATAACTTTAGTCATGGTTAAAGCTGTCCTCTTTTTTTTGCTACAGATATGATTATAGCACACTTGCCGAATCTTGGCAATTATTTATAATGATTTTTATAAAAAAATTACCATATATTGTACTCTCTTACAAGAATTACACAATATATTCCGTTAAAAAAGGGCTATGAGGGCGTCTTTCTCCTTTAATGAGGCGGGAAAAACTCTTTATCCGAAAGAACGTTCCCCAAAAACGGCGATAAAAAAGGAAAAACCCGCAATTTGTCGGGGAAACAAAAAATGCGGGTAAAAAGATTTTTGAGATAGGAAATCTTAAAACCATGCTCCGAAAAGAGCGGGCTTAAAGATTCTTGTAATCTTGTATTATCTCGGACACCGTCTTATACAAGTTCACGATATACATATTGACACGCAAGTCATACGCATAATAAAATTCGCTGTCCGCGCTGTCGTCGGAAACGCTTAAAAGCGAGTCGGTATCAACGGGAACGACCTGTACCGTAGCGACTTTGTCCGCGCCTTCGGAAACGAACATATACAATACGTCGAAAGTTATATCCTCGTCTACGCCTTTGACGTCGGAAGCCGCCAAAGTCTGCTTTTTGTCATAGAAGAGTTTGATCATATAGTGCGTATCGGTTGCGGCAAGAGACAAAACTTGCTGAGCGGTAAAAGTATTGGGTTTGCCGTCTTTTTGGTTTGCCGAAACCGAGAAGTCGGCTTTGCCGCTGACTATGGCGTTGAGAACGCTGAACGAGGTGCCGTCAATAGCGTCGTCGAGTCTCTCTTTGAAATTTTTGTTCTCGATCTCGGGGATACGTTCGCTTTGCGAAAAATCGTAGATCTCTACGTTTCGGTAGTTGCCGAAATATTTATCGATGGGTTTGACTCGTATAAAGCCGAGGGCAATCACGACAGCCGCAATCAAAATGACGACAGCCACTACAATCGAAACGATGGTTTTAATGCTTTTCTTCATAAATGTTTTTTCTCCACTTGTAATATATTTGCAATCGAATTAACGACTTACAAAACCTTTCTTCGTCGGGTTTCTTTACCCATTACAACTTGCTTGACCGCCTCGGCGCTTTCGCCCGCCATTATCATATCGACTTCGTCGGCATAGATGGTCTCGCATTCGACAAGTACTCTCACGATGACTTCGAGTTTGTCTCTGTTCTGTTCGATGGCTTCGCGAGCGGTCTTGTGCGCCTGCTCGACGATTTTATGAATCTCGGTATCTATCTTTTCGGCGACGGCGTCGGAATATCCGTGCTGAGAACCGTAATCGCGTCCCAAGAATACTTCGCCTTCGCTTCCGTAGAAGATAGGTCCCAAATCGCTCATACCCCATTCGGTAACCATTTTCTTGGCAATAGAGGTGACTTGTTTTATATCGCCTTGCGCGCCCGCGGTTACATCCTGTATAACCAATTCCTCGGCTGTTCTGCCGCCCAGAGCCACCGCAAGTTGCGCCGTGAGATGAGATAACGACATGTGATCGTTGTCATCGGGGCGGAACATGGTGTAGCCCGCCGCATGACCTCGGGGAATGATGCTTATTTCCTGAACGGGATCCGCCGCAGGCAATACCTTCGCCACCAACGCATGCCCCGCTTCGTGATAGGCGGTGATTCGTTTATCCACCTCGGTGACGAGTCTCGAGCGTTTCTGCGGTCCCATGACGACTTTGTTGATACCCTCGAGAATATCTTCCATTATGATTTCTTTTCTGCCCTCTCTGGCGCAAAGAATAGCCGCTTCGTTAAGGAGATTTTCTATATCGGCTCCCGAAAAGCCGCTCGTTATTCTTGCCAGAACTTTGAAGTCTATCTCGGGGCTTAAAGGTTTGTTCCTTGCGTGAACTTTGAAAATAGCCTCTCTGCCGCGGACGTCGGGAATATTGACATAGATCTGTCTGTCGAATCGTCCCGGTCTTAAAAGAGCGGGATCGAGAATATCGGCTCTGTTGGTCGCCGCCATAACGATTATTCCCTCGTTGCTCTTGAAACCGTCCATCTGAACGAGCAATTGGTTAAGAGTCTGCTCTCTCTCGTCGTGTCCGCCGCCCAAGCCTGCGCCTCTCTGACGACCTACTGCGTCTATCTCGTCAATGAAGATGATACAAGGTTTGTTCCTTTCCGCCTGCGCGAAGAGGTCTCTCACTCTGCTCGCTCCGACGCCGACGTACAACTCGACGAAGTCCGAACCCGAGATATTGAAGAAGGGAACGCCCGCTTCTCCCGCAACCGCCTTGGCAAATAAAGTCTTACCTGTGCCGGGAGGACCCACCAAAAGCACGCCTTTGGGGATACGCGCGCCCACCGTCTCGAACTTGGCGGGATTTTTGAGGAACTCCACGATTTCCTTCAATTCCTCTTTTTCCTCTTCCGCTCCCGCAACATCGGTAAAACGCACATTCTGATTGGATACGTTGGCTCTGTTCTTGCCCACGCTCAACGCCTGTCTGTCCTTGTTTATCGTAGACCTGTATATGAAAACTATAATCAATATCATGCCCACAACAAGCACGCCTATATATACATAGTCCATGACGGACATCGAATAACGATTGTTGAGAGTTATCTTGGGCGAGACCCAATTCTTTTGCTCCACCGCGGGACTTATCCAACTTGTCGTTTCCCTGAGCGATTCTATTTTGTTCAATACCGCGGTATCTTCGATTATAACCGTATAAGTACGCCCTTTCTCTAACTTTTTATTATCTGTTCCGTCTCTGCTCTCCTTCAATTCGAACGTCGAATAATTGCGGTAGATCGTAAGTCCCGCAATATTTTGATCTTGCAAGTTTTCAAACAAATCGGTCTCGGAAACCATGTTAGCCGCGGGATCGGGATAAGCGTTGTTCATCGCAAGGAGTTGATCTATTTTGTTGAGAAGGATCTCGTCGCGGACATAAACGGTATAGGACTTTCTCGAGTCCTCCGTCAAGAGTTCGGTAAAAGAACAGTCGCCCTTTACCCTGACCGTCGCCGTATCGTTGTTTATCTGTATTTCCGAAACGTTGCCGTTTTCGAGGTTGGCATAAAGCTCGTCGAGAGTCATCTTGTTATTAGTGGTAAGTCTTACCAATACAAGAGAGAGTCCCACTACGGCAACCAAAAATACTATAAGCCATATAATTGCTTTGGAATTGTTTTTCAATGCAGTCTCCTATCTTATTTAGTATATCACATCGATAAGTCCGTTATCAAGTAAACTTTCCGACATTTATTGATTTTCTTGAGATTTATTTATATAAAGTATGCCCAAAGTGCCCTTTCCGCAATGAGAAGTCACCGTACAGCCCGCATAAGTCTCGTAAATACATTTGAAATCGGGAGCCTTCTCTTTTATCCTGTCGCGTACAAGGTCCACTATCTCGGGGTCGGCGTAGGTGTGAGTTATGAATATTCTGCCGTAGTCGGGCGTGTCGAATTGACGCAATATCGCGTCCACATACTTGACGATTATCTTATCCATCGAGCCCATGAACTTTTGTCCCACGGTGATAAATCCGTCTTTCAGTATCAACATGGGTCTTATCTTCAATGCCGACGCCATGAAATTGGTAAGTCCGCTGCACCTGCCGCCCTTGTAGAGATACTCCATGGTATCCACCACGAAAGACGCCTGTACATGAGGAACCAACTCGTTTATCTTATCGGCGACGGTCTTTCCGTCCATACCCGCCTCGGCAAAGTCCTTGGCTTTCAACACAAGCAAGCCCATTCCCGAAGAGAGAGATTTTGTATCTATGACATAGACTCCGCCGACATCCTTCGCCGCCATCAAAGCGTTATTGTACGACGAGGACAACTCGCTCGATATGCAAAAATGCACGACTTCGCCGCCCTTTCCTTTCAGTCCCTCGAAAAATTCCTTGTAGTCGTCTATACTGCGCGCCGCCGTCTTGGGTAACACTTTGTTCTTTTTGTAACTGTCGAATATATCCTCGGGCTGAATCGTCTTTCCGTCATAATAGTCCTTGTCTTCGAGACTTACTATAAGCGGCAATACGGGAATATCGAATTTCTCGAATAAGTTGCCGAGATCCGCCGTAGAATCGGAAGATATTATTACCATTTTTTTGCTCCACCTCAATCAGATTTTTTTTCTGCTTAAAAACAAAAGTATTTTTTCCATCATCGTGCCTTCCAACTGCTCGAAACGCTTTCCGACAACATTGTCGGTAGAGACGAGTCCGTAATACCTCGAGTCGCGACTGTTGTTCCTGTTGTCTCCCAAAAACAATATCTCGCCCTCGGGTACCTCTGTCGCATACTCATTCAGCATATCGCCCTCGGTCCCGTACGGCGCAAGAGGAAATTCTTGTTTGTTTTCCGAGAACATTCCCTCGAACGTCGGTCTCGACATCGGCTCTTTTATATAGTCCTCGTAAAGTACTTCGAATCCGCCGCCCGTGTCGAGTAAAAGTTGTACATGGCTCGTGATTTTCGGGTCCACTCTGAAAACAAATCTGTCGCCGCCCACGGCGATAACCCGCTTTATGATATTGCCCTCGTGCGATACTCCCGATATAACCACTATGTCGTTGCGCTCGCAGTTATGCCCCTTTTTCAACATCACTATCTGCTCGTCGTGCAACGTAGGCTCCATACTCGAGCCCGAAATGGAACAGGGCTGAAACAAAAACGACGACACAAACACGCCGAGCATAAAAATTATTATCAGCGTGAGCAAGGAATTCAAAACAATCATCGCCGCCTTTTTTGCCTTGGTCCGCTGCTTTTTCCGCGCCTTATCCCTCTCTTCCGAGTCCGTTCCCTCGGGGTTCTCTTCCTCGGGATTTTCCTTTTCGGCGTCTGCCTCGGGGCTTCCCTCTTCGGGATTTTCCTTTTCGGCGTCTGCCTCGGGGCTTCCCTCTTCGGGTCTTTCCTTTTCGGTAGGCTCCTCGGGATTCTCCTCTTCGAAGTTTTCCCTTTCGGTAAGCTCCTCGGGGTTCTCTTCCTCGGGGCTTTCCTTTTCGGCGGGTTCCGACGCCGTTTGTTGTGTCTTATCGTTTTCCGTCATAACATCACAACCAAATAATAGTTTTGACAAGCACTTTTCCGTAGCCTGCGTCGCCGCCGCGCGCCGCGATCTCGAGCATGGCGATTTCGCTCCATCCGTCGAGGGTTCCCAAAACGGATTTGAAATCGGCGGCATTGAAGTTCAGTGTCGCCCAATCGTCGAAGGGTCCCACCGTCCTTAAACAAGAAAAAGTTTTGAAGTCCTCGGAAGATTCGTCCGAAGTCTTTTGCTTTATGATAAATTCGAGTTGCTGGTGCACCTCGGAATAAAGCCTGATTTGCAAAGTTCTGCCTTCGAAACCTATATAACGCGGGTCGCCGAGTTTGAAGGTCGCAAGGCTGTAAGTCTTGCTGCAAACGCCCTCTATATCGTAGGGACCTTTGAGCATATCGAGTTTTACCGTCTCGTCCACATCTCTGTCGTTGAGTACGAGCCAATCGTCCAATCCCATGTCGCTGTCGTAAACGAGGCGGCTGGGAGTAAATTCGTCGGCTTTGATTCCCAATGCCGAGGGGTTGAGTCTCAGTACGGGACTCGAGAGCGAAAGGTATCCCTTGTATTTTACGTTTACAAAGGCATAGACGGGTTTGGAAACGTCGAATACCGCGACTTTTCCGAGCAACGTCGCTCCCATAGCGGTCATGGGCACGCACGACCAATTTCTGTATGTGCTTCTTGTCATACCCTGCGAAACAAACAACTCGCAACTTTCCACTTCCGCCGAAGAGTCATAGTTTATCTGAAAGAACAGTTTGTTTTCCGAGGGTTGCACGGCTATCTGCGGCGAGTCGGGGATACGCTGTCCCTCTCCCAACAGATGATAGCGCAAAAATTGCGGCACATTTTTTCTCTGTTTGGGCGCGAGATACCTATTGGCGCGCTCCATTATGCTCAGTCTCGAATCGGGCTGAGCCACCGCAAACATCATATCGGAAATATAATCGAGATTATCGTTGGAAGAATTGGAAGTTATCTGCTCCAAAAAAGGAGTCTCGAGAAAGCGCGCGTAAGCCGACACTTCAAGCGCAGAACGATAACTTAACAGGTCGTTGGCGTTTACGTTTTCGCTGTCGAGCAAAGCCTCTCCGTAAAGTCCGACTCCCGCGCCTATGTGTTTGAGCGCGCACAATCTGAAAGCGATACCCGCGCCTTCCTCTATTCCGATCGTCGCCACTTTGCTTAAGTCATAGCCGAGTACATACTCCGCAAACGCCAAAGTCCTTAAAGCGATCGCCGTCTGAATATATTTGCACGAAAGAGTCAATTCCGAGGGTACTTTGTTTATCGCGTCGGGATAACGCAAAATATTGCAATACTGCGAAAGTTCCCGAGGAAAGATAGTAAAACGTTCCTTTTCGTCGCTTTCTCCCGAATAATCTATTCTGAGTACGGCAAAATCTCCCGTCATAAGATGCGGAAGATCGAAATTGAGATCGTGCAGAAAATCGTCGAAAATGATTATCAACGGAGCGTCGGAATTGTTCTCGGGTTGATAATATTCGGCGAAAATTCTTGCGAACTTATTCGCTTTCAAGGGTGAAGACGAAAAATACATCTCGGAAACGCGGTAACCGCCTCTTTCCGTTTGTCGGATTATCCTATTGTCGAATTCTCCTATCGTCGGGTCGAACCCTCTCCATAATGCAGGTACGGTAAGTGCTTCCATTATCCCTCTTTCTTTAACCGAAAATAATCGGTATTGATACTTTACCACTATTTTCCGGTTTTGTCAAGTGATAATTAATACAGAATATTATTCCGTTCTCAAAGCCACCACGGGATCCTTTTTCGCCGCAACCGAGGAAGGTATGAGACCGCTTATAAGCGTCAATACCATGCTTACGCATATCATCAGCAAGGCGTGAAGCGGATTGAGTACCGCTATATTCACGGTTATCGCGCCGTCCGCAAGCCCCAAAATGATATAGTTTATCGGAATACATAAAATATAAGAGATTACAACGCCTATAACTCCCGCTACAAAGCCTATTATAAGAGTTTCGGCATTGAATACGCGTGAAATGTCCTTCTTTCGCGCGCCGAGACTGCGCAATACGCCTATCTCCTTTGTTCTTTCTATGACGGATACATAAGTAATTATGCCTATCATTATCGAAGAAACTATCAGCGATACCGCGGCAAAGGCTATCAATACATATTGGATTATATTTACCATTTGTTCCATCGTGGAGCCTACTATTGCCACTGCGTCGATATATATGATCTTATCGAGTTTATTGTCGAATCCTTTGTTATAGTCGTCGAGATAACGCGCCACCGCCGACTTCTCGGCAAATCCCTTGGGATAAAAGTATATCGCCGAGGGAATATCGGACACGCCCGCGATCTGTTCTGCGAACATCTTTGCGTCGGGGACGGTCAGTACTTGAGTCGGCGCAGAGGGGTCTCCGCCGTTGGTAGTAACGAATTGCTCGTTGAATACTCTTACCAACATATCGTACGATACGCCATAGGCATTTACCGTCGTGCCGTTATAACTCATTCGCATATAGAGCATAAGTCTTTCTTCGTTTGCGGCTTGCAGTTTTCCGAAAGCCGAGGTCTTGCAATCGTTGAGATAATAATCGGTAAGCGACTTTAAGTGCAGAAGTCCCGCGTTGTAAAGAGCGAATGCGGTGTTTTCGTTCTGTCGCAGAATACCCGTTATTTTAAGCGTCACGTTGCGTTCGTCGTCATATATTTTTTCGTAAGAGTCGCTCGAGGGAGCGGCAAAGTACTCGACGTTTTTCAGCGACAACGCGTCGAAAGCCGTCTTGGGTTCGGTGCCGTACCAAGCGTCGTTGCCTATCAATCTGAACTCCATTCCCAAAAGTTCTTCGAAGGGAATGCTCTGCATGGGTTCGTCGTCATCGCCGAGATAGTTTATTCCCAAGGCATTCAAAACATTGATATTGACTCTGTTATAACTGTCCACGACGAGCGCAAGTTCGTTGAATTGCGTCGGATAGTAGCCGTCTATAAGGTCGTACTCGCTCAACACATAGTCTTTGTTGTCGATGACTTCGGTAAAGATGCTGTCGGTACCCGTGAGGTTCATCGCCGTACCCGTGCCGTTGAGAATGGAATTGTCGGGAGTGGAAACGCGTACGTAATCGCCCTCTCCTCTCTTTCGGAGTACGTGGAATTGCGCGCCGTAAGCGTATCTTATGGAATTGAGTAAATTTTCTTTATCGGGCATCGCCTCGATATAGTCGATAAAATTCTTGTCTATCCTGTTGAAATGCAACATATCGGCGGTCATGGAAGAAGTATCATAGACATACATATCTTTCTCTTCGGGATATTGAGTGAAATCGTTCTGTATTCCGTTCTGCAAAGTCGAGACTATCGCGTTCATATCCGCGGTGGTCTGAGTTATGCTTATGGGATACCCGCTGAGCGTTTCGGTCTCGAGTTTGTTTATATATCCCGAAAAGCCGTTGGAGATAGCCAACACCAACGCCACGCCTATTATGCCTATGGAGCCCGCGAACGACGTTATGAAAGTTCTCCCTTTCTTCGTCATAAGATTGCGGAAAGAGAGCGCTATCGCGGTAAAGAACGACATCGACGTTTTCTTTTGAGTAAGTTTCTTCGCCTGCCTTTGCTGTTTGAGTTCGCGTTTTTCTTCTCTTGTGAGTTTGTCTTGGGGAGGAGCCTCTACGGGCGCGAGAGGTTGCGGCTCGACGGGCAAAGGGTCCGAGTCGTCAACGATTTTGCCGTCCAACAATTTGATTATTCTCGTCGAATAGTTATTGGCAAGTTCGTTGTTGTGCGTAACCATTATGACGAGACGGTCGGACGCTATTTCTTTGAGCAACTCCATTATCTGCACGCTCGTCTTTGAGTCGAGCGCGCCCGTGGGTTCGTCGGCAAGAATGATGTGCGGGTCGTTGACTATGGCTCTCGCTATCGCCACTCTTTGCAGTTGTCCGCCCGATAATTGATTGGGCTTTTTGTTGATTTGTTCGCCCAATCCCACTTTTTCGAGAGCCTCTTGCGCGCGTCTCTTTCTCTCGCTCTTGTTTATTCCCGACAAAGTGAGCGCAAGTTCGACATTGCCCAAAATGGTTTGGTGCGGAATGAGATTGTAACTCTGGAACACAAAGCCTATGCGGGAATTTCTGTACGAGTCCCAATCTATGTCCTTATAGTATTGAGTGCTTTTGTCGTCTATCAACAAATCGCCTTGAGTATATTTGTCAAGACCGCCTATTATATTGAGAAGCGTAGTCTTGCCGCAACCCGACGGTCCGAGGACAGAGACAAATTCGTTATCGCGAAACTTGACGCTTACATTGTTAAGCGCGACAACTCCGCCGTTACCCACACGATAAATTTTGGTAATATTTTTCAGTTCTAACATAGCGCACCTCGTCGGTTTTGTTTGACAATCTCTTAAAAGTCTATTATAATATCTACTGTCAGCGTGTTTAGCTCAATTGGATAGAGCATCGGTCTTCGGAACCGAGTGTTGGGAGTTCGAGTCTCTTAACACGCGCCACCGACCTTTTTCGGGTCGGTTTTTTTTATGTTCGTCCGTCGCACAGTTTGTTGCACACATTCTCCAACGCGCCGATAAATTTGTTGTTGAGACGCAAAAATTCTTCCATATCGTCGCCCATCTCTTTCGAAAGCATATCTATCATGTCCGAAAGTTTGCGTTTTCTCTCGTCGCATTGCTTCAACGCCTCATCGGTGAGTTTCACATATACCGTCTTTTTGTTGTTCTCTTTGCGGTATTTCCTTATCAGTCCCTTCTCCTCGAGCTTCTCCAACATCTGCGAAGCCGCGGATTTCGTGACGCGCAAATGTTGAGCCACATCACTGACGCAAATCATTTTTCCACTCTCCTCGGATATGGCAAGTCCCGTCATTATCAGCGTCTCGGTGTAGTTTATCCCGTTCCTCTTCGGAAAATATTTTATCGACGAATTGAACCTTTCCATCAGTTCGTAAACTTCTCTTTTTTCCACTTTTTTCTTTTAAGCCCCTCTTTCGAATCATATACACTTATATATTAACATACTCTCGGATAAGAGTCAAATGGTTAAGTACTTAATTATGAAAAAATTTTTTTCGGATAGATATAATTTGATTATATGAGTCCCGAAACAATAAAGTCCTTATATCATAAGATTTTTTGGGTAACAACTCCGCCGTCTCATTCATAATATGATATCGAGACAGCCCATCCCCTACATAGCGAACTTCTTTTCCGCTATGTAAAAATCTATTTCAACGGAGAAAAAATCCATGTCAGGAAATATATTCGGATGCGGCTGCGGCTGTAACAACAATAGAAACAATTACAACGGAAACGACGATAATTGCGGACGCTATTACTATCGGGATAACGGAAATTTCAACCGTTATCCCGACTGCGGTTGCAATAATAACAACAATTATAAACCCGACTGCGGCTGTAACAATAACAACAATTATAAACCCGACTGCGGCTGTAACAATAACAACAATTATAAGCCCGATTGCGGCTGTAACAATAACAACAATTATAAACCCGACTGCGGAAAGTGCTGCGTATTTTGGCGCAATCTGTTCCATTAACGCCTTGGCTCCCTTTGGCGGCTTTGCCGCTAAGGGGAGCTGTCTGCTTTGCAGACTGAGGGGATTCGTTATTCGCATTATCTCTCGAACGCGGAAACCAACTCCGAACTAATAACCAAGTCTCTCGCGACCATGGGTGCAGCGTCACGCTGCTCGCGACTATGGCAGTGGCGGCTCGCCACCGCCGTCACGCTGACAATCCCTTCAGTTGCCGCAAGGCGGCAACAGCCACCCTTACTAAGGGTGGCCCCTTCGGGAAAGGATTATTAATCCCCGACCTTATGCCTTGGCTCCCTTTGGCGGCTTTGCCGCTAAGGGGAGCTGTCTGCTTTGCAGACTGAGGGGATTCGTTATTCGCACAAACCACGAACGCGGAAAGCAACTTTGAATTAGTAATCACGCTGCTCGCGACTATGGCAGTGGCGGCTCGCCACCGCCGCCACCGCTGCCGCGGAATCAGAAAGTGAATTTGCCGTCTATCGAGGCTATTATATAATTTTGGGAAAGGGCGTAATCGATTGCTTTATTTATTTTATCGACGACGGATTTTGTTTTCCTCGGGATATTGAACAATTCGATCACTTCGGCTATGAGTTCATCTTTATTGAGTGAGAGTTTGCCTTCCACGGCGCAACGCGCGGCGAGGGCGACTTCTCCGAGATAAATTGCCGAAAAATCCCGTTTTGTTTTGGCGTCAAGGGGACGGAAGGTCGTAGGTTCGGCGTTAAGGTAGTAAGCGAAGCCGTCGCATTCTTTGCGCATATCCTTGAAATTCCCGAGTATCGCCGAAAGCGCGGCGTAAGCCTTTTTGTTGGTCTTGGGAATATTGTATACAAAAGCGAGTTTGTCCAAAAGATACTGTTCTTCCACGGGTTGCTCGACTTTTATGATATTTGAGATTTTTGCGGCTATGGCGGCGTTGTTTGTGCCCGAAAGCACATAATCCGCGCCCGCCGAAAGCGTCTTTACGGGATACGCCTTATAGACGACACGATATTTGTTTCTTGCGTCGGAGATAGTCTTTTTGGAAGCCGTTTGGCTTGTGGAAAGTTTTTTAATATAGTCTCTGAGTTTCTGTATTTCTCGTTTGGGATTTCCGAAGTAATTGACAGTCCAAAGGTAATAAATATTCCAGCCCAAAGTTTTGAGTTCTTTGGTCTGCATAAGGACTCGGTCTTTTACGCTTTTTATGCGGTTTTCGTTTTCGCCGTCGCAAATCACCGCCAACATATATCTGTTTTTGTCGCGAGGATCCACCACGGCGACGTCTATGCGGAAATCCGAGACTCCGACGTCATAGTCGCACATAATGCCCTTGTCGGAAAGTTCCTTCGCGATGAGTTCTCCTATGCCCTTGTCGCGTTTTATGACGTCTTTTCTGTCGAATACCAGCATATCCCGTCCTCTCTCGGCGTATTCGAGGAAGGCTTTCAGTCCCCTGACTCCGCGGGAGTCCGTACGATTGAGGTCTATCATATTACCTGTAATGGAACTGAATATGCGCATTTCCGTTCTTGCTCTCGTGACGGCGACGTTGAGTCTGCGGAAGCCGTTGGATTGATTGAGAGGTCCGAAGTTGAGAGACAATTTACCCTCGCTGTCGGGACCGTAGCTCACGCTGAACAAGATGACGTCTCTCTCATCGCCTTGCACGCTCTCGAGGTTCTTGACGAAAATCGGCTCGTCTACGTCGAAAGCCGCGCTCTCCAAATTGTTGGCTTTTATCTCCGCCATGAGTCTGTCGTATATGTAATTTTGTTGCGAAGTATTGAAAGTAACTATGCCTATGCTCTGTTTAGAGCCTTTTTTAAGACGCGTCGTCACTTCTTTTATGAGTTCGTCGGCTTCCGCCTTGTTTATTTTCTTGCCGCCTCTGTCATAGACTCCCTCGACGTACTTCAACGAGACTACCGAGTCACGCTCGGAAGGAGAGGGAAAAGTAAGCAATTTGTTGTCATAATACATGGCGTTGCTGAAAGCGATCAAGGACTCGTGTCGCGAACGATAGTGCCACAAAAGATACCTTTGCGGCATTCCCACGGCAAGGCAATCGTCGAGAATACTGTCCAAATCCTCTACATCCGCCGACTCGTCCTCTTTAAGGTCTGCGCCGAAGAAAGAGGTAGGCGGCAGTTGCTTGGGGTCGCCTACGACGATAACTCTGTCCGCCCTCGCTATAGTGCCGACGGCTTTGCAGGTGGGTATCTGAGAGGCTTCGTCGAACACCACCAAATCGAACTTATGCAAGTCCATATCGAGGAACTGCGCCACCGCGGTGGGTGACATCAACATACACGGACAGGCAAGTTTCAGGATCTCGGGAATTTCATTGAAGAGTTTCCTCAGCGTCATTCCCTTCATCGCCGTCTTTTCGGCGCGTACGAGCGTCACTTTTTCGAGGTTGTGCGCGCCTTCCGTCTCGGGCAAAGGCAGTCTCTCGCACAGTTTGTAATACACTTCCTCGCGCGTGATTTTTCCGAATACGTCGGCTTTGTTTTTGAATGCCTCTATTATCTGCACGAGATTGAGTCCCGAGAAAGAACACAACCTGTCATCGAGAGCAATCTCGGTTTGAACGAAGTTGCGGAAAACGCATTTTTTGAAGCATTTGAGAATATCCCCTGCGTTGAGTTCTCCCTTCATGAGCGGCTCCAATACGAATTCCAGCCCGTTTTGAGCGCATTTTTCCACTATTTCACGGTACCTGCACCATCCCGAAATGAGGTCGAGGTCGTCGCTCAGATCAGACAGAAAATCCGTCATTGACGAGATCTCCTCTTCGGGGTCGTCGGCTGCTTCTATGCGAAAACATTTGCGGAACTCCTCTTCCGCCTTGGTATACGTACGGAACGCAGAGCAATAATAATCGAGAGCGTTGAACAATTCGTTGTCATAGACGAACTCGCAACAACTTTCGAACAACTCTCTGTCGAGATCGGCATACACCGATTGCGCGGCGTCGAACAGTTTTTTGACATTGCCCGCGGCTTTTATGACAGCCCTTTCGTCGGAAGCGTCCTGCCTTAAAATATTGGCGACGGATTTGCACCTGCCCTCGAAAACGCGACGATTTTTGGCAAGTTTCACAAGAGCCGTTCCGAAGCCCTCTCTGTTCTCCTTGGTAAGTTCGAATTTTACAGCCACCGCGTATCTTTTTATCAACTTATTCAACGCCTTTTCGTTTTTCTCGGCGTTGCATATCTCCTCGCAATCGAGATTCTTGGGCACGCTGCCGAAACTGCGTGAAAAGGCGTCTTCGGTTTTCATTCTCATTGCCGCCGCGCTCAAAAATCCCGCGATTTCGCCGTAGCCGTCTATCTTTCCGCATTCCGCGAAGAAAGTGCGGACTATGGGGTCGAAAAGCAAGAGAGACATATCGAACATCCCTTTTAGTTTACGCCTTGTCAGAGAGGCCGTCCTCAGTTTGAATATCGTCATAAGGGACTTCGCGCATTCCCTTAAGTGATTTATCTCTCGCCTGTAAATTTCCAAAGCCAACTCGCCGCGGACTCTCCATTTTTCGGAGTATGTAAAGGTGCCCACTTTGGCGAAAGGCGATTTCTTTATGTTGCCGAACTCCCTCGCCCGCGCCGCAAGTTCCGTCAAAAGGTCGAGATATTCCTTGTATGAGTTCTCGGACAGTTTTTCGAAGAACACATTGTCTATGTGCAGACAGTCGGGAGCGTCCTCGTTGTAGAGATATTGAATTATTCCCTCGTACACCGAAAAGCCCAAAGAATGTTTCTTGTGCATCGCTTCGAGTTCTCCGCCCAACTTTTCGGTGAGCGTTTTGAGTTCCCCTCTCGTCTTTTCGAACTCCGTACGGGGCAAGGTCTTTCGCAATTCCAGAGTGTGGATTATCTTTTCCGCTATTTCCGTCTTAGAAGTCTTGTCGGAATATAATTGCAGACAGAAATCTTCGAGACCTATGTCTTTAAGTCGCTTGTATACTACGTCGAGAGCCGCCGATTTTTCGGCAACGAACAACACTCGCTTACCTCGGACTATGTTGTTTACTATAATATTCGTTATTGTCTGACTTTTGCCCGTCCCCGGAGGTCCGTGAAGAACAAAACTTTTGGACAGAGAATCGACTATCGCCGAAAATTGCGAAGAATCCGCGTCTATGGGAAGATATATCCTGTCCTCGCCCGTAACGAAACCGTCGGAAGAGATATTTTCCATTGCGTTGTCCTCGCCCGTATAGTAAGAACGATTGTCTATGAGCGAACGTATGAGTTTATGTTCTTTGAGTTTATCCGCCTTGGTGCGCACATCTTTCCACATGAGATAATTGCCGAAAGACAGACTGCACAGATAAACCGTGTCGTACACTTCCCACTGTTTCAAGGAGACGATTTCTTTTCGTATTCTGTCCACCGCGGCGATAAAATGGTCGCCGTCGGTAAGTTTTATATCGCTCATTCCCCTGAGGTCTATATTGTATTGATGATACAGGTACTCGAGAATGGTGTAATTTATATGCGCCTCTTCTCGATTTATCTTCAAGAAGAATTTGGGCTGTCCCGCGCCTTTTCTAATCATTGTCACGGGGAAAAGCAATATGGGCGCGAATTTGAAGTCCTTTTCCTCGGGGTCGGCATACTTGACGAAGCCCGCGGCAAGATACAGAGTCGAAGCGCCCGTCTCTTCTTGTCGGGATCTTTCCTTTCTGTATACGTTGGAGACAGCCCTGTCGAAATCCTTTCCCGTAACAGGCGCGATGAGTCTGCAATTTTTATATTCGTAATTGATGTAGTTTATCAAGGGTTGAAGCCCGCTCGCCTTGTCGAAAGGCGAATCGAAAGCCTTTATATACGACAAGCCCGCGCCCGATACCGCCGCAAGTTGATATTCTGCGTCGGAAACCGCGGCGCAGAAATCGGCAAGAGAGGCGGTAAGCAACTTTATCGTAAACTGTCCCGCGCGGAAATTGAGCAAGGGGTTGCGCATATCGAGGTCGAGCAACTTTCTTTCCCATTGCTTCTCCCTTGTGATTTTTTTATCGCCCGAGAAATCTCCGTCGAGTTCGGTTATCTTTTGGGGAATCACCGAAAAGTCATAATCCCGCGACTCGGCAAGATTATAGCCGCTTATCGTCTTTATTCTTTCGGGCAAAGGATAAACCTTCATTATTCTCGCGCGACGGACGTCGAGTACAAACGCCGCTCCGAACCGTTTAAGAGCGGAAGAAGTCTGTTTCTCGTTACTGTCGAACGCCATTCCTTCCAGCAACTCCGAGACGGATATTGCCGAGATTTCGTTTACTCCCCTCTCGGTGCGTTTTATCAAGGGAGCCGCGTCATCGGTCACAAGGTCGGCAAAGCACTCGTCGATGAGAAAAACGCCGACTATCCAATCTCTGTTGCTCTCGGCTATCACCGCGTTGAGTCCCATCGCCTCGGCAGCCGCGGCGATCAACAAGGCTATCTCGGGCAAGGTGGCGTTTTTGGTGCGTTTGAGCGTGTCGTGAGAAGAGAACACAACGTCGTTGGACTTCAGTTCCCTCACGGAAAACTTACAGTCGGCAACCGCCGAACAGACAGCCGCGAAACGATAACGAAAATCGTTTTTGCCGCCGACTCGAAAATTGACGGAGCCTGAATTTTTCCATTTCTCGATATAGGAATTTGCCTTCGCGCAAATCTCGTTGACGAAAGCGGTACGCTTTATAAAATACGCCAAACTTACGGGAGATTCGCCGAAGTCGCACTCATCGAAAGCCTTCAGTTGTACCGTCGCGGTTTGCTTGGTTATCTGCTTTCCGCCCGCATAGATCTCGACGATTATTTTTCCCTCGGTAGGCGCGTCGAGTCCCACGAAAAACAACGGCGAAAGCCTTATTTCGGATTCTACTTTTATTGTCGAATTTCTGGGAAGCAACTGCGAAGAAAATGACAACGGCAACAGAAATTCGGGTTCCGAGCCGACTTTTACCATAAGGTCGGGAATGTCCTCGTCGGTGATGTTCTTTATATAAAGCCGATTTACAGGAGAATCTCCGCGCATCAATGTGCGATAATCCGCCCACTTGCAGCAGTTGAGTTCGAGTTGAATCGTTTTATTTTCGTTGACACTCTTTGCCATTGTCGTTTTCTCTCCTTTCCCGATTAACTTGTATTTTTTTTTCGTCCGTTATATTCGGTAACGAATATTATATCAAAAAATTTCCTTTAAGGCAACCAAAAGGTGGCGAGCCGTCACTGCCACAGTCACGATTTACTTAAATTTTAATTCAGGCGTAGTTTCCGCGGCAGCGTGACCTCGTCGCAATACGTCCTTTTATATCGCTTTCACCGACAAGCGGCGAAAGGCTCCTTTTGCGGACGATTGCTCCTCTTTCGTCAAAAAGATAAACTTTTTGACGAGGTAAAAAGGGTGAATTATTTATTTTACAATCCCTTCAGTCTGCAAAGCAGACAGCTCCCCTTAGCGGCAAAAGCCGCCAAAGGGAGCCAATGGGCACCGGGAGTCAAAGCTGCCAAAGGGAGCCAATGGGCACCGGGAGTCAAAGCTGCCAAAGGGAGCCAATGGGCACCGGGAGTCAAAGCTGCCAAAGGGAGCCAATGGGGTGGTGGAAACAAAAGCAGCCAAGGGGTTCGGGTGAAAAGGGAGCCAATGGGCGGGGATTATAATACGAGTTGGCCGCGGTTATCGTTTATGACTCGCATTATGTTGACGGTTTCGCCGCTCACGGCGTCCACGTAGATAAAGTAGTACATTCCGTTGTGTTCGCAGGCGAGTTCGTACGTCAGAAGTTCGGCGTTATTGAGGGGAATGAGCGCGGGGCGGATGGCGATGAGCGAGAAGTTGTTCGGAAGGCGCAGGAGGGCTGTATTTTCGCTTATCGTCGGAGAGAGGTTTCGGTCGCAGTGGTTGGTGCAATATCCCGCGGCTTCAATACCGATGAGCGCGCCGTCCTCGAGAGACAGTTTGACTTTGACGAGGTCGGTATAGTAGACTATGCCGTTGCGGATGGGCGCGAGATTGACTACGGCTATCCCCTCGGAAGCGTTGTACCAAACCTCTTCGAGGTCGCGAAAATCCGCGCGGGCTGCATATTCTCGGGCATAGTCGCGGGCTTTTTGTTCCGTTATACGCACGCCGCCCGTGACGGAAGTATCTATATTGAAGGAAATCAATTTACCGCCTTTTTCCGAGACCGAGGCGAAGAACTTTTTGCCGTCGGCATAGCCCGTAATGAAAAATGCCTCGGGTTCCTCGCTCCGTCCCTCTTGTTTCAAGCCCGTAAGGCGCATATCTCCGAGATACTCTTTGAGTTTTTGTTTCGCGGCGGAGAAATCGACTTCGGGCAATTCGTCGAGGAGTTTGAAATTCTTTTTGCCTCGCGTGTCCGAAAAAGGTCCGTCGTAGATCAACTCGGGATACTCGACGGGGTTGTTTATCAGAGTCTCTTCTCCCAATCCCGACGCCGAGTCGAGGCGTATTCTGTTGAGTTCGGCAATTATATTTTTGCCCTCTCCCACCGAATCGGAGATCTCGGTGAAACGCTCGTTCAAGTCGTGCGCCGCGTCGTACAGAGATTGCAGTTTTTCCTCGTAAACGTCGGTATTTTTGCCGTTCACGAGAGCGCGGGAATAACTGACGCAAAAGTCTCCCACTTGATTGAGAAATTTATTCGCGCTTTCTACGCTGTGATAGTCCATGGGCAAGTTTTTGAGATTGTCGGATGCGGATTGAGACTGCCTTGCTACGTCGCCCGCTATCTCTACTCCGAGTTTGCCGTCGCCCGCCGCTATCAATTTGGACAGATTTATCTCTATGTTGTTGAGGTTGTCCTTTACTTCGTACATAGCCCGTTGATACGCGCCGTTGAGTCTTTGATTGGTTTCGGCGTTCTTGTTCGCCGCTATGACGAAGCCCGCTATCAAAATCGCCGCCAAAATGAGCAGCCCGCCGCCTATCGCAAATATAAAAGATTGACTTTTCTGTTTCATAAAATTACCCCCTCGCGAAATTGTGTCTGCCTATTTTAAGTTCGACTTTGAGCGACCATATCCACTTGCTCGTGGCGGTCGCGGGATTGTAATAGTACAGACAGCCGTTTGTGGGGTCCCAGCCGTTGAGAGCGTCTCTCGCGGCATTGAACGCGCTTTGATTGGGAGATAGATTTATCTGCCCGTCGCTTACTGCCGTAAACGCGCCGCTTTGATAGATGACTCCCGAAATCGTATTGGGGAATTTACTGCTTTTGACTCTGTTCAAGATGACGGCGGCGATTGCGACTTGCCCCGTATACGGCTCTCCCCGAGCCTCGCCGTACACCGCCCTCGCAAGCAGATTGAGGTCGTTGGAAGAGACGTTTCCGCCGCTCGTCCCACCGAGCGTTATCCCCAACGCCTTTTCCGTTTTGGCTCCGACTATGCCGTCGGCGGTAAGACCGTAGTCGCTTTGGAATTTTTTGACAGCCTTTGTCGTTCTGCTGCCCCATATTCCGTCCACGGTATAAGTATAATATCCCAAGTTTTTAAGTCTCTGTTGGACGAGTTTTATATTGGCTACGGTATCGCCTTTGACTATGTTCTTCGCCTCGCCGCGTTGCATTCCGACGAAGGGAAAAGTCAAGGTAAGGACTATCGCAAGCAATATGAGAAGTACCGAAGTAAAGCGTTTGTTTTTCATTTATCCTCCTGTGACGGCGAACGGGATAAATCACGAATAACGGTCGAAAAGTTCCTTTATCTTGGACTTGTATACCACCTTTCCGCTCGAGTCGAGATAACAAAGAGGCGGATATACCACGCACCACCAATTATCTCCCTTGCCCGATCCGAGGTTTATGATAAGAGCGTCATAGACTCCGCTTTCGACGACGGCGTTACCGTACATCCGAGTGGGAAAATACTCCCTTGTCAATGATACGGACGCCGAATAGCCGAAACCGTTTTGTCTCAACACTTCGTCGGCTATGCTCGCAAAAGTCGGACAAAGTCGTAAAATAATGCCGTACGCCTCGTCGAAATCCCTTACATTATTCAGTCGGGGTTCCAAAAAGCCCACTATGGCGTCGCGAACTTTGAGTTTGACTTCCTGATCGTCCTTGTCGTTGCTGTCGGCGCGGATATGTATCCGAACCAGATCCTGCTCGTCGTTTATGGTTATAGTATTTTCATAACAACCCGAAAATATAGATATTGTCGCAATCATAAGCGCGGTGAGAATAAAAATTTTCTTCATATAAAGCCTTTGTCTCCTTCTTTTAAGTCGTAACGGAATTATTGCCGCCGAAAAAAATTTTTATACTCTCAAAAACCATGAACGATTTGTGAAATCGTATTTTTTCCGCGATTTTCTTTTTCAAAATCCTTGACAACGCAAAAAAAAAGGCATATAATGCGCTACGAAAAAAAGTTTCTTTGGGCAGGGTGAAATTCCCGACCGGTGGTGATGCCGCTTTTTTATGCGGACGAGTCCGACAGCCCCAACAGTCGATACGGTGAGAATCCGTAACCGCCGGATACAGTCCGAATGGGAAAGAAGCAGTCTCATTTGGGCGTTACCTCCTCTTTTTTCGTTATATAAAAAAGGCGCCCGAAAAAAAGTCTGCCTTTTCCCATATTGCGGGGGAAGGCTTTTTTTCAACAAAAAAATAAGGAGATATTCGTTATGAACGCAAAAAAGACAAAAAGACTTGTGTTCCTTGCGGTAAACGCCGCGCTCGTGTGCGTCGCAACCATGGTTATCCGAATTCCCTCGACAATGGGTTACAAGAATTTCGGAGACGTGTTCGTGATTTTCGCGGCAATGTTCTTCGACCCGATAACCGCGGCGATCTCGGGCGGAATAGGCGCGGCTCTCGCCGACATCTTCGGAGGATACGCCTCGTATGCGGCGTTCACCCTCGTGATAAAGGCTTTGGAGGGCTTCGTCGCGGGACTCGTGTTCCGTCTGCTCTCGCGCGTACGCTTCAACTATTACGCCGCCGTAGTAGTCTCCGCACTCCCCGCCGCGCTCGTTATGGCGGCAGGTTATTTCGCCACAAACTATCTGTTCTTAAACGGAGAACTTGCGGCAGCCGTTGCCGACTTTACGGGCGACTTGTTCCAAGGCGCGATAGGCGTTGTCGGCGGAGTTGCTCTTATATTCGCTCTTTCCAAAACTCCCAATATAGAGACGGTGTGCGGCTCGAGCGCGCTCGTCGTTTACAAAAGATACGCCGCGCGCGGGGGCTATCATAAAAAGGCTGTTCTCATAAGCGACTTGTCGGGGTTGGGACGCTGTTCTTTGGCGGCGCAGACAACTATAATAGGCGCGTCGGGACACGAGGCGGTGTGCCTTCCCACCGCGGTGCTTTCGGCTCAAACGGGCTTTAAGGATTATGCCGTTCTGCCCCTTCCTCAAACTCTCGACATATTCCCCCGAAGTTGGGACAAGATGAACTTCTCTCCCGACGTTATGCTTACGGGATATATCGCCGACGCCGAGCAAGTCCGAAAAATCGGGCAAATCGCCGCTCATTACAAACAGAAAGGTGTGAAAATCGCAGTCGATCCCATAATGGGCGACGGCGGAACTCTGTATCCCGCGCTGGGACAAGATATGGTCGCGGCATTCAAAGAGCTTGTCTCTCAAGCCGACGTCATAACTCCCAACCTTACCGAAGCCTGTCTCTTGTCGGGCTTTGACTACAATAAAACAATAGAAGAAACCGATAAAAAAACCTTTTTCGCAGAAATATCCGAAATCGCCGACGCTCTTTCAAGCGACGGAAAACAAGTGATTATAACGGGTATTCTCTTCGGAAAACGCATATATAACTTCGTAAAATGCCGAGACAACCGCAAAATAATAGGCTCGGTTCGCCGCGGCTCCTCGTATTCGGGCACGGGAGATATTCTCTCTTCCGTTGTCGCGGGCGGCATTATGAGCGGAGAAAAAATCGTCAAGAGCGTCAAAAAAGCGACGCGTCTCATCAACAAGGCTATAGCCGACGCCGAAATCGAAAACACCGACCCCAAAGAAGGCATAAATTACCAACGCTATCTGTATATGCTTTGATACCCCATCCCCCGCTTTTTACTTAAAAACTCCGCGAAAAAACAAACGCGTCTCCCCAAAGTTCGGCAACCTCGGGGGACGCATTTTCAAAAGCGTTTTTTTTCGCGTCAATCGATACAATGCTCGACGGTGACGATATATGAATACGGCAAGTCGAGAGAAGTCAACTCTTTCAGAATTTTGTCTTTTATCTCTGCGAGGTCGTAGTCGCCGAAGGGAACCGAAACGTCGAAGATGACGCGGTCGAGAGGCGCGTGACGAACGAGACGGAAATCGTGCAAAGTGAAATCGGGATTTATTGCGCGAACGACTTTTTCCGCCGCGGCTTTGGCGTCGAGAGTCTCGGGGTCGTCGAGGACAACGGGGTCAAGGTGCGTCACGAGAGAGATTTTGTATTCTTGCGCAAAGTCTCTTTCTATTTTGTCTGTTATCTCGTGACTGACAAGAGCCGAGACATTTGCGTCCACCTCGATATGCGCGGTGGCGTAGATATTGTTTTCGCCGTAAAAATGCACCGTAAGGTCGTGCACGCCCAACACTCCGTCGTAAGAGAGGAGTCTCTCTTTTATCGTCTGTACCGTCTTTGTGTCCGCGGTCTGTCCCAAAAGTTTGCTCATTGTGTCGCGGAAGAGTTTTATGCCCTCTACGGCGATGAGGACAGCCACGGCAAGTCCGAGATAACCGTCTATAAATGCGCCCGTAAAGCGCAAGCATATTATTCCCGCAAGCACCACGCAAGTGGCAAGCGCGTCCGTTATCGAGTCCGCCGCCGTCGCTTTGAGAGCCACCGAATCCACGGCTTTGGCAAGTCTTAAATTGAAAACGAACATTGCCGTTTTGACGAGCATGGATACCGCAAGTATTATTACCGTGATAACGGAAAAGACGCTCGGCTGAGGCTCGAATATCTCTTCCGCGGAGCTTTTTATGAGTTCCGCAGCCACCACGAGTATCAATATCGAGACTATCATCGAGGCTATGTATTCCGTCTTTCCGTGTCCGAAGGGATGCTCGCGATCGGCGGGTTTCGCGGCAAGTTTGAAGCCGACGAAAGAAACTATGCACGCGCCGCAGTCCGACAGATTGTTGAGTCCGTCGGCTATCACCGAAATAAGCCCGAAAATGACGCCCAACGCCACTTTCGCGCACCCCAACAGCGCGTTCAGTATTATCCCGATGAGAGAGGAAACCTTACCCACTTCGGTCTTTACTTCCAAAGAGGTAAGCGCTCTGCCCTTCGCGCATTTTTTAAGAATAAAACCCGTCATAAGTCCAACCTTTTTTCCGCCGAAGTAAAACTCCGTCAGGAATTTACCGTCGAATTGTTGATCACATTCGCCATGTTGTACAAATCGTAATCAAAAACCTTTTTTACGGCTACGCCTTCCATGATGTCCATATCGAAGATTTTGCCGTCATGAACGCCGACGACGCGGTTTCCGATATTTTGCTTCAAGAGCTTGACAGCCTTTACTCCGAAGTCCGCGCCGAGCATTCTGTCTCGGCACGACGGAGAGCCGCCGCGTTGAAGATGTCCCAAAACCGTCGCGCGCACCGAAGCGCCCAATCTCGTTATTATCTGCTCTCTGAGTTCGGGAGCCTTGCCCGCGCCTTCGCTGAGTACTATTATCGAGGAATATTTGCCCTTATCGCGATAAGAGCGCAGTTCTCCGACTATTTCCTCTATCCCCATTTTTATCTCGGGTACGAGAATGAGTTCGGCTCCGCCGCCTATTCCCGCATACAGCGCAAGGTCTCCGCAATTTCTGCCCATGACTTCGATTATACATATTCTGTCGTGAGAACTCATGGTGTCGCGCAACTTGTTTATTGCGTCGAGTACGGTGTTGCACGCGGTATCGAAACCCAATGTATAGTCCGTATATCCGAGGTCGTTGTCTATAGTACCCGGGATACCTATGGTGGGAATACCGCATTCGCTGAGATTCTTCGCGCCGCGGAAAGAGCCGTCTCCGCCTATGACTATAAGCCCCTCTATTCCGTGCGACGAAAGATTATTCACCGCCGTTGCCAAGCCCTCGTCGGTCATGAACTCTCTGCTTCGCGCAGTTCTCAGAACCGTACCGCCGCGCTGAACTATGTCCGAGACGCTGCGCATATTCATTTCTACGAACTCGTTCTGAAGCAAGCCCGAATATCCGCGTTGGATCCCGCACACCGACATTCCGTCGGCTATCGCGTATCTCACCGCCGCTCTTATCGCGGCGTTCATTCCGGGCGCGTCGCCGCCCGAAGTAAGCACTGCTATTCTTTTCATACTGCAATTTCCTCTCTGTTTCTTAGTCGTAAATATTGACCGAGTCGATTTCGGGTCCCACGCCGAACAATTCCGCTTTCAAGGCTTCGCAAGCGTGTACCTTTACGGGCAGTAAATATCGCTCTCCTATATCCAATCTCTTTATATACAGCGAATCTTTTCCCTCGAAGTTTTCCGCAATGAAACAAATCTTCTCTAAAGTATATTCTCCCAAATCGCCTTTTATAAACACGCACATCTTCTTGGGAGGGATTTCCTTTTTGACTCCCTTCCATTCCACTATACGGTCCGCCCAGACGCTGACGCTCTCGCCGCGCACCGAGACTTTTCCCGAGACCGTGACGAGTTTGTCGGGCAAGAACACGTCCTTGAGTTTGGACAATTTGGAGCCGGGCAAGATGATTTCCACCGAGCCGTACAAATCCTCGAGCACGCCCACGCCGAGTTCCTTTCCCGACTTTGTGAATCGCCTTGCCGCTTGAGTCAGAAGTCCGCCCAAAACCACCTTGTCGCCCTCTCCGAGTCCGTTGACGTTTTCCTGTCCGTCCTCGCTTTTCGCCTCTCCGAGCATAGAGGTATTTTGGTCGAACTCGTCGAAAATGGAAATGTAGTCGTCGAGAGGGTGTCCCGTAAGATACACTCCCGCGACTTGCTTTTCGTAACCGAGTTTTTCCTCGAGAGAATATTCGCGCTCGTTGGGCATCTCGTACTTTTCCTTTATGTCGGGAGTAAAATCGAAAAAGGAGATCTGTCCCGTGGCTTTGGCTTTTTTGTCGCGCGCCACTCTGTCAAGCACGGAGTCGTAATGCAATATCAACTGACGGCGGGTGTTGTCGAAACAGTCGAACGCCCCCGCAAATATCAGATTTTCCAACATTTTCTTGTTCAGTCCGACTTCGCTCATTCTTTCGGCAAAGTCGTAAAAATCCTTGAATTCCCCGCCGCGGTCCCGCTCCTTTATAAGTCCGTCTATTATCGACGAACCCACGTTCTTTATCGCAGACAGTCCTATTCGCACGCAGCCGTCCTCTACCGAGAACTCGCTTACAGACTTGTTGATATTGGGCGGAAGCACCTTTATTCCCTTCTTCTTCAAATAAGTAAGATAGTTGGTTATCTCTTTTATATCGGTTATGCGGTTATTGAGGATAGCCGTTATAAATTCCACGGTATAGTATCGTTTGAGGTACGCCGTTTGATACGCCAAATGCGCATAAGCCGCGGCGTGAGACTTGTTGAAGGCGTAACTCGCAAAAGTTCTCATATCGTCGAAAATGCCGTCGGCGACTTCCTCGGAAATGCCGTTTTTCAAGCAGCCGGGGACGGAACCGTCGGGCGTTCCGTGTACAAATATCGCCTTCTCTTCCATCATCTTTTTCTGGTCCTTCTTAGCCATTATACGCCTTACTATATCGGCGCGTCCCAAACTGTATCCCGCAAGCGTTCGCACCATCTGCATGACTTGCTCCTGATAGACCATAACGCCGTAAGTGACGTCGAGAATGTCTTTCAACAGCGGAGTCGGATAGGTTATCTTTTCGGGGTTGCGCTTGTTTTCGACGTACACGTCTATCTTATCCATGGGTCCGGGACGGAAGAGAGATATTCCCGCGATTATGTCTTCAAGAGAGGTGGGCTTCAAGTTGCGCATGAAGTTTTTCATGCCCTCGCCTTCGAGTTGGAACACTGCGTGAGTGTCTCCCGACGCGATAAGAGCGAAAACTTCGGGGTCGTTGTACTCCATCTTGTACATATCTATATCCAATCCATGGATTTTCTTTATCAATTTAAGCGTCTTGTCTATATCGGTAAGCGTCCTCAGTCCCAAAAAGTCCATTTTGAGCAGTCCGAGTTCCTCGCACTCTTTCTTGTCGAACTGAGTCGTGACGAGACCTTCCGTTGACAGAGCCATGGGAATGTGGTCGCTTATAACGTCGCAACATATAATGACTCCCGCGGCGTGCATACCCGTCTGCCTCGGCATTCCCTCTATTTTCATAGACATATCGAGGATACGACGCACCATATCGTCGTTGTTATACATATCTATGAGTTCGGGAATCTCGGCATGAACGGGATTGCCCTTGTCGTCCTTTACGGGCGGGAGCAAGCCCAAAAGATGCCCTATCTTGTTTTTGCCCATCATTGTCGGCATGAGTTTGGTTATCTTGTTGGAGTCGGCAAAACTCAAGCCGTACACTCTCGCAACGTCCTTGACCGCAGCCTTTGCCGCAAGCGTTCCGAAAGTGATTATCTGCGAAACGTTCTTTTCGCCGTACTTTTCGACGACGTAATCTATTATCTTCTCTCTGCCCTCTACGCAAAAGTCTATGTCGAAATCGGGGTTGGAGACACGCTCTGCGTTGAGGAATCTTTCGAAAATCAAGTTGTATTTTAAGGGGTCCACTTTGGTTATGCCTATCGCATAGGCGACGATACTGCCTACGCCGCTGCCTCGCCCCGGTCCCACGGGCACGCCGTGAGTCTCGGAGTAGTGGATAAAGTCCCACACTATAAGGAAATATTCGACGAAGCCCAACTTGTTTATCGTAGACAACTCGTATTCCGCGCGGGAAAGCACGTTTTCGCCGTAATCACCGTACTTTTCTTTGAGTCCCGCAAAAGTCAGTTTGCGTAAAAACTCATAGGTAGTGGAGCCGTCGGGCGGCACATAGGCGGGCAGTAACGGCTTTTTTTCGAAAAAGTCGCAACTGCATTTGTCGGCTATCTCTATAGTAGAGGTGAACGCCTCGTCGAGATTGGGGAAAACTTCCCTCATCTCCTCGTAGGATTTAAGATAGAACTCCTTTGTCGGGAAATAACTGTCGTCGTCTATATCGTCGTCGAATCCGCGCGTGGGCTCTTCGTCCTCGTCCTCGGGGTCTATCGTCTTAACAAAGGCTATGCATTGAAGCACCTTTTGCATGTGCGCGTCCTTGCGATTGAGATAATGCACGTCGTTTGTAGCCACTATCTTTACGCCGTTTGAGCGCGCCAAAGAAATGAGAACGGGCAATACTTCCTTCTGTTTTTTGATATTATGGTCCTGTATCTCGATATAAAAGTCGTCGCCGAACAGAGCTTTGAATTTTTTGACCCATTCGTCCGCGCCCTCCGTATCTCCCTTCAGTATACATTGAGGAATGACTCCCGCGATACACGCCGACAGACATATTATGCCCTTGGAATACTGTTCGAGGAGCGGAAAATCTATCCTCGGCTTGCGATAAAAGCCCTCGGTATAGCCGAAGGACACCAATTTTATGAGATTGTGATAACCCTCTTTGTTCTTGGCGATGAGTATCAAGTGGTTGGGTTTGACTTCCTCTCCTCGGGCGAAGTTCTTTTTGTGCATATCTTGAGTCATATAGACTTCACAGCCGATTATGGGCTTTACCTTGAACTCCCGCCCTTCCGCCAAAAATTTATATACGTCGGCTTTGGGGTCGGTATATGCCACCGCCTCTTTGACAAAGTGAAGCGCGCCGTACATATTGCCGTGGTCGGTTATCGCCACCGCGGGCATTCCGAGTTCGTCGCAACGACGGAATATATCGCCGAGACGCACCGCGCCGTCGAGCATACTGTATTCTGTATGAAGATGCAAATGGACGAATTTTCCTCGGCTCTCTTCAATTCGGTTTTCCGTTTGGTTTTCTTTTTCGTTTTCCAAAATTCTTTCTCCCGTTTGTTCAACTGTTCGACGACTCCGAAGAGCCGCTTATATATTCGTTCAATCTTATGAAATCGTCTTTTCCGAGGTCTTGCGCTCTTACGAGGCGGTTGCCCGAAACAAGTTGAGCCAACTCCTCCGCCTTTTCTCGGGTAAACCCGTAGCCCGCGCGAAGATTGTTGGCAAGCGTCTTGCGTCGCGAAGCAAAACATCGCTTGACGAGCGTCCTCAAAGACTTGTCGGGGGTGTATCCCTCGTAAACGTCGAGTCTTACCACCGCGCTGTCCACATTGGGCGAAGGCGTAAAGCATGCGCGCGGAATAATTCTGGTGATTTGCGCTTTTCCCGCCAACGCCGTCATCACCGAAAGGATACCGTATTCGGAATCTCCCTTGCGGCAGACTATCTTTTCGGCGACTTCCTTCTGCACGGTTATAGTCATGCTCTTGACGGCGAACCCGTTCTCGAGAAAGTAAAACATGATGGGCGTGGTTATATAGTAAGGCAAGTTCGCAACCACCTTGAAAGGAGCGCCCGTTATCGCTTCGAGTTCGCTCGGCAAAGTCTTTAATATATCGTCGAATATGAACTCTATGTTGCCGTACTCGCAAGACAGCGCCATAAGAGAGGGCTTGAGACGCGAGTCTATCTCGAAAGAAATCACCCTGCCCGCTCTTTCCGCTATGGCTCGGGTAAGAGTGCCCGCGCCCGCGCCTATCTCGACTACGGTGTCGCTCTTTTCCACTTCCGCGTCGGCGACAATAGCTCTCAACAAGTTCTTGTCGAAGATAAAATTCTGTCCCAAACTCTTTTTGAAAGTAAAATCTTGCATGATAATATTTTAGCACAATAACGCTCTTTGCGTAAAGCAAAAAAGCGAGGTTGAACACAAAATAAAAATTTGTCATAAAACAAAGATAAATATCATATTTTGTAATACTTATCTTTTAGCGAGGTCCCATCATGAAGGATTATATTATCAAAAGGGCGTTCAAAATCGCAGACTACATTATCGAAACCAAAGCCACCGTAAGAGAAGCCGCCGCGGTATTCGACATAAGCAAAAGCACGGTGCATAAAGACGTAACCGAAAGACTCGGTCAACTGAATTACGAAAAATATCTCGAGGTAAAGAAGGTACTCGGATACAATTTTTCTTTACGCCACATCCGCGGAGGAATCTCCACAAAGAACAAATACAAAAACAACCTGAAATAGTCCGCTCTCAAATTGTGCCAACGGTGTTGACATTTTTTCATCTTCACCGCGCCAACCCGAAAAAACTCTTTTTACACTTTCAGGCGAAGCGCGGGAACTATGCCGTACAGCATAATGTCGGAATAGTGACTTTGCCCCTCTCCGAAGGTATTGTATACATACACTTTATCGCCGCCGTTTTCCGCCGTGGGAGTCCTGAGCAAGATACCTACGTCCTTTTTTCTGCCGTATTGCACAGTATCCTGAAAACTCGGATTTTCCAAATCGGAATAGACGTTGAAAACATGCACGCCTTGCGTTTTCGCATAGTCCGAAGCCTCAAAATATCGGGCGGTGTTTGAGTGCGTGAAACTCGACAAAAAGCCGTAATCGACGTTTGTAGTCTCGGCTATGCTCGGCAAGAAAACTTTGTCGAAGGTATTTTCGCACAGATAATCGTCGTTGCCGTTGAAAGGCGTGGAATTGTCAACTTCCCCTATCTCGATTTTAGATATGAGAACATCGTCGAAAGCCGTCTTGGCAAACTCATCGTTGAGCCATTTGCGAATATCGCTCTCTTTGTAGTTGTTGGGATATATGACTTTGTCGTCCCGTACCCGAGGGTCGAGACTTGCATTGAACTCCCGCGCGTCGAGAGCAATATCGCCGATAACAAATATATCTTGCGCGCTCCTCGTCAAAATCCTCCACCTTATCGGCTCGAATTTGAACCAATAGACATCTCCGAACTTGTAAACTTGCTCGTTATACGAAGGCGTCTCTTTCGAGGCTCTCGTGGGTCTGAACGCCGTGCCGTAAACGGCGCGATATTTGACGGAATTGTAAGTCACATCGCGATACCAAAAGTACGAGTCGCGAATGCCGCTCTGATAATAGCCGTAGTCCGTCCACCCCGCGGCGTCCTCTTTTGTGGGAAGCGTTCCCAGTGTAAGATTCAACATGGTTTCAAGCGCAACGTCCGTCACTTGGGTCTGAGGATATTCCCCGAACGTAAGGTGCGCTCCGTCTTTTTCTACGGTATAGTATATAGTCTCATTGCACATCGAACATACATGATTTTCGCCTATTGCATGAGGGATCGTAGGAATGTTTCCCGTAAACTCGTAATTGCAAACTTGACAAATTTGTTTTCCCGAACCCTTCGAGGTGCATGTAGGCTCCGACAGAACTTCGGCTTCTCCGTATATATGATTCGTAACCTCGTCACGCATACCGCAATATATGCAACTGCGCCAATGAGACATCGAGTCACTCTGCAAAGCCGAACCCAATAAATGCTTGTGCATTCCCACTCGGTAACTGCAAACGGTGCATTTTCCGCCCTTGAAAGTGTGCATTTGCTTATCGGTAATTTCTCTTTGATGTTCGCAAGTCGCCGCATGCCAATGATAAGTTGCGTCGGAAGACCACTTTTCCGCAAAAGCATGCTCGTGTTTGTTACAACCGCCGAAAGCAAATATACATAAAACGCCGAGCAAAATAATAAAAATAACAAATATCTTTCTTTTCATGTTTCCACTCGTCCTTTTTTCGAAGTCAATTACGATATATATTTTATTGTATTATAATACGGAGAATAAATCAAGTAAAATTATTGATATTCCCCGAAGGGCTTGCTTGGGTACGGAAAATCGGAGCGCTTTTATGCGCGACCAAGGGAGCGTTATAATAATTCGACCTTACCAAATGACGGGCATGTTATCCTCTCCATAATGCCAATAAGTTCCCTCACCCGCAGGCTCATGTTCGGAATAGAAACAGATCGTATCGATCTTAACATCGTCTCCTATCTCGATCTCTTCCCACTGCTCGGCAGTCCCTTTGTAAAATACATGATCGAGAAAGGGAAACGCTCTTTCTCCTATCGATTTGAGAGAAAGGGGGAATACCGCTTCTTTCACTGACGAGAAATTGAACGCCAACTTATCGAGCGTTGTCACGCCTTCGGGGATATCTATGAATGTCAAAGCGCGACACCTGAAAAAGGAATTGATATAGATACGGGAAAGCCCTTTCGGGAGATGAACTTTGACCAAAGCCTTACATTCCGAAAAAATCTTTCCCCCGAGAAAATCCACACCGTCGGGCAAGTAAATCGAAACAAGATCGGCAAAATCCGCAAATGCGCCGCCCGCAATATGCTTGATTTGAGAAGGCAAATCGTTTATTTCGCCGCCTTCGGGAAGCTCGCCCTTATAGCGGTAAAGAATATCTTTTCCGTAAATAACGAAGCCGTCGGGCTGACTTTCATACCAGGCTGTTCCGTCGAAAACTTGCTTGCCCATATATTCAATGCTGTTCGATATGGGAATATCGGCAAGCGAAGAGCAATCGAGAAAAACGGCGTCCTCCCATCGGCTGACTTTCCGAGGCTTATTTATCTTTGAAAGCAAAGGACAGCCGCAGAATGCTCTCTCGCCAACCGATTCGAGATTGTCCGAAAGAATAACTTCCTCGAGATTTGAGGAAAAAGCAAACGCGGCGGTTCCAATCGAAACTACGCTGTCGGGTATCACCGCTTTCGTTATACCCGTTGCATTGAAAACCGCAAATTCCAAATTTTTTATTCCGTATGGAATATTGATTTCTTTCAATTTGCCGAGATGAGAGAATGCAGCTTCTCCTATCTCGGTAACGGTATCGGGAATATTGATGTCTTCGATCGAAATACAATAGCAGAATGCACGCTCCCCGATGGTTTCGAGTTTTTTGGGAAGATGAACGCCCGTGGTGACAGTATTACATCCTTTACCCGTTGAGGGATCCATTCCCAAAGCGGCTTGGTAAAACATATCGTCGGCAATAACTTTTACGGGCAATCCGCAAAAATAATCGGGAATATTTACAAAGCCTTTCAAACGATCATCATTGTAGGATAAATTTCCTCGGGAAACCTCGTATCCCGACTTATCCTCAAGCAAAGTATATTGAAGCCTTCTGTCGTCATAACCGTATGTAAGAATTTTTTCGGGAATATAATTGTATTTTACCCAATCCGAATTTCCGTAACTTTTTTCGTCACCGACAGCCATAACTTCTATTTCATAAGCATAAGGATAAAGCAACTCCGAAAGGTCAAAACTCGTGTCGTCGGTCTTATGTTCCGAAGAATTAAAATATATAATATAAGATGATGCATTTTCAACGTCGTCCCAAACCAATGTCCTTCCGTCCATTTGCAAATTTTGAGGTTCGGCAAGTTTGGGCAAGTCGACTTTTTTTGCGCACGCGACGATCCCCGAGCAGCAAGCGATCGCAAATATCAACAGCAAAAAAATCTTTATCTTTTTCATATTCTCTCTCCTCAAAACAATCTTTTGTCGAACATTTTATTTTCAGCAAACATTTACAATAGGATTGATTCATAAAATATTTTAGCATACCGATTTTACCATGTCAAGTGTTTGTTTTTAATTTCTCTGTGAAAACTTTATCCTTTTGGGCGTAGATGAGAAAACTTACGAATTGAGAGGCTATAACAAAAAAATCCGTCCCGAAAAAAGGAACGGATTTTTGTAGTTTGTTGTTTGGTTGAAATTATCTCTTTGAGAACTGAGGCGCGCGTCTTGCCTTTTTGAGACCGTACTTTTTACGCTCTTTCATTCTCGGGTCTCTCGTAAGGAATCCTGCCTTTTTGAGAGCGGGACGATAGGTGGGTTCCGCTTCGCAAAGCGCGCGAGCGATACCGTGTCTTATTGCGCCCGCCTGACCCGTAAAGCCGCCGCCGCGGACGTTTACGAATACGTCGAACTTACCGTTTGCACCCACAAGTTCGAGAGGTTGATTTACGATGAACTTCAAGGTGTCGAGACCGAAATAGTCATCCATGGTTCTGCCGTTGATACTGATAGAGCCTGCGCCGGGCAAAAGCCTTACGCGAGCGATCGCCTTCTTTCTGCGACCCGTGCCCCAAAACTGAATCTTTTTCTTACTTGATTTTGCTGTTGCCATATCAATTATACCTCTTTACAAGATTGAGCGCTTCGGGCTTCTGCGCTTCGTGATTGTGTTTGTCGTCCTTGTAAACCCTGAGCTTAGTCAACATTTTTCTGCCCAAACTGTTCTTGGGAAGCATGCCCTTTACCGCGTCATAGACAGCTCTGTCGCTGTGTTCTGCCATAAACTTTTTATAGTTTTCTTCTTTGAGTCCGCCGATGTAAAGAGTATGGTGTCTTTTCATTTTCTTTTCGAGTTTCTTGCCTGTAAGCACTACCTTGTCGCAGTTGATAACGATAACAAAGTCGCCTGTGTCAACGTTGGGCGTGAAGGTAGGTTTATTTTTACCGCGCAAAATTGCGGCAACCTGGCTGGCAAGTCTGCCCAAAGGCATATCGGTTGCGTCCACAAGATACCACTTGCGCTCCACCGAATTGCTGTTAGCCATAAACGTTTTCATATAAAACCTCATTTATTTGATTTACCACGCCATGCCGAGGCATTTCACGCTACCACGACGGCATTTCGTCGCTCGCCTTTATCGCCGAGTAAATCGAGGGGGCTAAACCTCAAAACTCTGTATAAAGCCAAACCGACGCTTGTATATATTACAACAAAATCCGCAAGCAAGTCAAGCATTTGAAGGCATTTTTCCTTTATTTTTTTAATATGCGGTCGGAAAAAAGCGTTATTATCAAGACTTCTACGCCAAATAAAGTCTCCCCACGCCCTCGATCGTATAAAAATATGCGTCTTGCAAAAGAGAGGCTCTGCGGGACGCATATATGGTTTTTTATAAAATTCGCGAGCTTAAATCAATCGTCGTCGTCTTCATCATCTTCATCATCTTCGTCGTCATCATCGTCCTCGTCTTCGTCGTCATCATCGTCATCGAAATCCGATTCATCTATATTATCGAACTCATCGTCGAAGTCGTCGTCGGGGTCGTTCTTTTTCTTGGAGCCGTAGTCAAGGTCGTCGGGATTGGCGTAGCCGTCGTCGCCCTCATCTTCTTCGCTCTCTTCTTCGGCGGCAAGTTCGAGAGAGATCTCCAATTCCTCGGGAGAAGCGACTTCGTCGTCCTCATCCAAAAAGTCTCTCCAGGAGTCGTCGTTTTCGTCGGGAAGTTCCTGTTCTTTCTCATAGCGTTCTTTGTTGCGGCATTCGAAACAAACTTCTTCGTCGCCCTCCAAAATATTGGTGTGACAAATGGGACACATTCTTTCTTCGTTTTCCTCCTCGTCGGGAATAAGAATGCTCTTATCGATGATTCCGAGTTCGGCTTTGCAAACATTACAATATTTTTCGTTTTCGAGAATGTAATTCAACTCGCAACGAGGACATAAAATATATCTTTGCTTAATAGACATAAAAAAGGTCTCCTATAAGAATGAAAATATTATATTCATTTTATATCAAAATGTAAACTGTTTTGAATAAATTTTTCGTGAAAATTTATTCAAATCTTTCTCAATCCGATGACTATAATTAGTTTCTCAATGAAACCGAAAAAAATACATCTCTCCCACTCGTCTCTTTCCTCTCTCTGCAACTTCTGTTTGAAAAGACGTTACACTTCAAATGATAAACTAAAAGCCACCCTTGCTAAGGGTGACCTCGGGAGCAGAATCCGACCTTATGCCTTGGCTCCCTTTGGTGGCTTTGCCACTAAGGGGAGCTGGCACCCTTTGGGTGCCTGAGGGGATTCGTTATTCGAACAAACCACGAACGCGGAGATAAAGTTGGAATTAAGAAAACCTCTGCCGCGACTATGGGTGCAGCGTCACGCTGCCTGCCCTTAAATGATACAAATAGGGACAATCAAATTCTCGCGATCGAAAGCGGCGAGGGAATCTGCCATACATAAAACCGCAGAGGTGCCGCGCAACAACGGTGATTTTTCAATCAGCGAAAATGTTTTTATTATTCTCTTGTCGGGATTTGTTGTTTTTTTAATTTCGATAGGACAGAGTTTTCCGTCTCCTTCAAGAATAACATCGATTTCTTTGGCGTCATGATCCCGATAATAATAGATATATGGCTCTTTACCGAGATTGCGATAACTTTTTACGATTTCCGAAACGGCAAAATTTTCCAACAGCGCGCCGCTCATTGCTCCCATTTCCGTTACTTCGGGAGACGACCATTTCGTAAGGTAGCAAACAAATCCCGTGTCATAGAAATACAGTTTAGGCGTCTTAATGGTTCGTTTCGGAACATTGTTTGAATACGGTCGGAGAAGAAAAACAATTCCCAACTTCACAAGAATATTCAGCCATTCTTTCGCTTGAACCTGATTGATATCCGCATCTTCCGCGATGGCTTTATAGTTGATAAGTTGCGCGGTTCTTGCCGCAAGTACAGTGATAAATCTTGAAAACTTTAAGGCGTCTATCGCTCCCGAAAGCTCCCTCACATCCCGTTCGATATAAGTCGAGAGATATGAAGAGTAGTAGACACTCCTATCCTCTGCCGTATTGCTGCATATCCGAGGCATACTGCCTTTCCATATCCTGTCAAATAATTTCGGAGCGGAAATTGTTTTTATCATTTGAGAACTTTCAACGAGTTCTTGAAAATCTGTTGTGAACGGTTTGGGCGGAGCGCCTATGATTTCCCTCTGTGATAACGTAGACATTTGCAAAAGCGCAACCCGTCCCGCCAAAGATTCTTGTACACCGTTCATAAGACGGAAAATTTGCGACCCCGTCAGCCAAAAATCTCCCGAATTATGGTGTTCGTCGATATAAATTTTTATATATGTGAAAAGAGCGGGTGCATATTGCACCTCATCGATCAAAACAGGCGGCGAATAAAGTTGCAAGAACATTTTAGGATCCGATCTTGCCAATTCTCTGAGCGACAGATCGTCCAATGATACATATTTTCTGCCTATATTTTCCTTCTCGGCAAGCCGACGCAACATCGTCGTCTTTCCCGACTGCCGCGGTCCCGTCAATAAAATTGCCGGCCAAGTCTTACTCAACTCTTCTATCTTGGATTCTATATGTCGTCGAATATAATCCATTTCAAGCACCCTCTGTTCTTTTAATTGTAACAGATAATCCCCTCTCTGTCAAGGCAAAAGTTCGGCTAATATTAATTTATTTTTCAAATCAGCCGAAAAATATCCCTCTTTTCGATTGTTTAATAAGGTTGGATGAATTATAATCCCCTCAGTCTCGTCGCAGTACGCCTTTGTCAGGCTCTTTTTCCGACAAGCGGCAAAAGCAGCCGCTTACAGGCGACTGCTCCTTTTTAACCGAAAAGATAAACTTTTCGGTTAGTTTTTTTATAAGGTCGGATTATCATAACAATCCCTTCAGTCTGCTATTCGCAGACAGCCACCCTTACTAAGGGTGGCCCCTTCGGGAGCAGAATCCGACCTTATGTCTTGGCTCCCTTTGGTGGCTTTGCCACTAAGGGGAGCTGGCACCCTTCGGGTGCCTGAGGGGATTTGTTATTCGAACAAACCACGAACGCGGAGATAAAGTCGGAATTAGTAATTAAGTAACTCGCGACTGTGGCAGTGGCGGCTCGCCACCAGCGGCACGCTGCCAATCCATTCAGTTGCCGCAAGACGACAACAGCCACCCTTAGTA